>NYZH01000043.1 GCA_002687075.1 Methanobacteriota archaeon | reverse complement strand
TACGAGCACCTTTCTATCGAAATATGGCGGGCAGGATTATCCTCCACCACTCCCTCCATCTCCGCCTTCGTACTCTATTGCCTGTCGGTCGACTGAATATGAAACTCCATACAAGTTCTGTAAGACACGGCAGATTTCGACTCCCTGTTGCGTAGTTAAATCTAGAATTGAGCATGCATATGTGTCATTGAGAAAAATTTTGATGAATCCTTTACTTTCTTTCTCTTGAGTGAACTCTAGACTTCGTTTAAAAATTGAAGAAAGCAGTTTAAATCTGCCTTTGTAATATTTCTGCGTGTGCTCGATAGAAGTGAGCTCGTTCGGGTAAATCTCGAGCTGTTTTTTTTGCTTCCAGTGAAGTAATTTCATCTTCTTATTGACATCGATTCGTATTCCATACGCAGCAATTTTTTCGGGGTAAGGGTCGCCAGCAATCATTCTTCGAGTTATTTCTCTTTTCTCACTTACTTCCTTTACTACGAACGCCAAAAGTACAATGAATGCGACGATTCCAAAGGTAGCGATTGAGAAAAGGATGAACACTAAACCACCGAGGATGTTTTCAAGAGTGAAGAAATTTGAATATTTTCCGAAAACGATTGGCTCCTCAAGTACCTCATTATTTTCATAAAGCACAGTCTCGTCACACATTGGGCATAAATACTCTCCAGAAAGGTCGTTTTCTAACTCGAATTCTTGGTCACAAAACGGACAAAGAATTCGCACCATGCTTGCATGAGCAAAGCCTCATACAAAACTCAACCCCCTGCTTGGCCAGCCTCACCAACAGATTAACCAATCGTTCTTCCCTGCATTTGGATTTGAACGAACAAACGATTTACCATCGTATTGTAAGTAGTATCCCAGTACGGGTACAACAGAACAGTATTGAAACCACATTTGAAGTGATACATGCCATGCCAAAGGCATGGGCGAACGATTTCAAGTTCAATCACGTTCGCCGTTTGAGATTCACCACATACTCACTTGTTTGGAAAAAACTTCTGAGATAAACATTGAATCTGAACTTTTTCTACCCGAAGGCGATGGACCATTCGGATGTGTTATCGCCCTTCACGGAAGCAGAGGTTGGGCAACTCATCACCAAGACCACATCAACGGTTGGCTCGATGCCGGTCTTGCGGTTTGCAAAGTCAATTCCTTCTTGTCAAGGTCGGTTGATTCTACGGTTGACGACCAACTCTCTGTCACTCATGCAATGATGCTCGTTGACGCGTTCAATACTCGCTCGTTGCTTGAACAGGATTCTCGAATTGGAAAGATTGGTATTGCGGGATGGAGCCTTGGCGGAACTGTGGCATTGTATTCAGCATGGTCTCCAATTATCGATATTTTAGGGGCTCCATTTGATGCTCATCTACCGTTTTATCCGGCAGCTCACCTCCGCCCAGAGATTCAAAAGTGGTCTGAATCTCCTATCTTGATTCTTCACGGAGATGCTGATGACTGGACTCCTCTTCATTTTGTTGAAGGACTGATGCCTCTGCTGCCAAACGCCAATTTGCATGTCTATTCAGAAGCACACCATTCTTTTGATAGCGAGATGGAACTCACTCATCTCCCCAGAGCCGTTCATCTGAAGAAGCGTACTGCTCGAATCGACAAGAACGGTTCTATGTCTGGAGAATTATTCCTCGGTATTCGGTTACCTTTGAATCAACGCTGGCAGAGACGATGGGTTATCCGAATCTTACGAAATAGAGGTGCGCATGTTGAAGGCCACCCAACTGCTCGTGCAGATTCTTTACATCGAGCTAGAGAATTTTTGCTGGAACATCTTCGTTAATGTACTCACTTTGGTAACTTTTTGAGAATCCGAAGTGCTGCACTTTCTCCCACAGACAGGCCCGATATTCTACGCATGTGTGCAACTTCGTTCCATGCTTCGAGAAATCGCTCTTCCATCCAAGCATCGAGGAACCAGGGGTGAATGTACGATGAGCGACAAACAGCTCGTGTATTGCCAAGGTTTGCTGCCACAGTATCGATTACTGCTAACATGGCCTTGTTTCTTCCAAACTTCGTGGTTGGAACCACCCAGTCTCCATTTGTCCATAGTTTTCTCATCGAATCAACTTCAGGAATTGTCTGAAGCCACTTTTTCATGTCCGATTCACTTTGCGGTTGAGCCAAAAAAGCCAAACGTTCTGCGCATCGATATGTTGCTCCCCAAGTTCTGAAATTCTTGGCAGTAAATCCTTCTCCACTTGAGGCTCGAATGTATTGATTGATGTGTTCTGCTTTCAAGTCAACTTCATTTCCGGCATCGGAGATATACATGAACAGGTCAGCATCTTTTACTCCAAGGCGGTTTGTGCGCAAAATGAGGTCCACAAGATGGTCGTCTTCAATTTTGATTTCCCAATCTTTATCCGATTTTCCAGTGAAGGTAAAGACAGCATCATGGCGACCTTCAGCAGAATCTCCTCGAATGTGTTTGACATGCATCGATTTGAGGGTAGTCAATCCGTACGATTCGTTGGCCTTGGCGTATTCATCGCTTCCAACTCGAATGTTGTAGAGGTCGATAAGTCGAACAACGAGGGCGGAAACGGTATGCAGTTTCATCGAATTTTCAGCCAAGTCACGTTCAACTTGTTTACGTAATCGAGGAAGTTGGGATGCGAAGTAAACCACATCATCATATTTCATTTCCGTAGTAACTTCAGTCCAATCAGGATGGTAACGATACTGCAGTCTTCCCTTTGAATCAAGGCCAGTAGCCTGAATATGTCCTCTTGCATTCGGGCATATCCATACATCCTCCCACGCAGGAGGTAAACCGAGTGAATTCCATCGCTCAATCAATTCATCTTCTTCTACCATTTCACCATTCGGTGTAAAGTATTGCCACTCATTTGCCTCACTCTCTACATCCTTCTTTTGACGAGTGACACCGTCTAAAGAAGGGTCACTGCGAACCAGTGTAGCCCGTCTTAATGCTTCATTGGAATCGACCGGCACATGTTCTCGGTAGGCATAGAGAACATGAACTTAGTGCACATATTTCCACACTAGATTTGAGGTAAATCACGAGAACGATAAGAAATGCCTCCAAGTTTGATATTTGAACCTGTAATGAATAATATTCGCTCAAAGAAGAACCTTAGAAGTAGACATCTGGACACCTAATCTTTTTTACCGGCGTACGACAAAGAATAACTATGCGACCCTATCTCTTTACAGTAACACTTTTGTTACTACTTTTTCCTATGGCGCAAATTCTCCCCAATATTGAGGAGTCTCAATTCGGTACAATGTCGGAATTCACAGAAAGTACTCCAAATTTCTCTGCTCGCTCTTCCAATTTTAGCGTGGTGCCATCCAGTGGTTGGACAACCGGCGATGAAGAAATCACGATTACTGGTAGTGGCTTTTCAGACCTCGCCTTCTCGAACATCACAGACGATGGGATTAACCATCAATGGGTGGAGACAACCATGGACTATTCCGATCAAGCTGGGCGATGGAATGCTGTTTCCGTCGATTCAAATGGTCACGTTCATGTGGTGCAAATTAAAGATGAAAGTTACCAAATCCGTCACAGTGTAAATGACGGAACCGGTTGGATTTCGAATGGTATCAACACTTGTGGTGCCACATATTGTTGGGATATCCACATGGTCATTGATGTTAATGACCACATACACTTGGCCTATACAACATACACCCAATGGGACGAAACGCTGGTCTACATGAACTATGATGGAACAACATGGACGGATACTGTAGTCTCTAACTCCGCTCATTTTGGGCCAATCGGTATAGCGGTTGACTCGAACAATCATCCGCACATCTCCTATGCCCTCGACGGCTCAGATCAATGCGGTAATGGACTTCGCATTTCCTCGTTTGATGGTTCGAGTTGGTCGTACACCAACATTGACCAGGGATCTAACCGTGGGTGTGAGTCTGCCATTGTCATTGATGAAAGCGATAATATTTACATCGCCTATCAAGACCGTAGCTCCTCTAAATTGAAAATCGCAACAGACAAAAGTGGTTCTTGGGACTCCTATTTGGTTGATACAGGAACCTCCCCGAGTAATTTGTACCCAGGGTACATGACATCGATGGCCATGGACCAACAAGGACAATTTCACATCGCTCATCAAGATAACAAAGAGCATGATTTACGATACTCAACAGGCGCTCCGAATAGCCAATGGACGACCACCATAGTGGATGCATCTGGGCATACTGGTCGGGACCCTTCAATCGCAGTAGATTCTGCTGACCAACCCCATATTGTCTACCACACCTGGTCCGGACAGAATCTAAAATACGCTACAATCGACCCGGTTACGGGCAATTGGACTGTGACCACAATGGCGAGTGCCGGCGATGTCGGTGAGGGGAATTCTATTTTCATCGATGGAAGCGGGGATATGCACGTTCCTTTTAATGACGGCACGAATGATGTTCTGAAGTACGCTACGAAATCAACTGGCTTAAGTCAAACAAATGAAATCAGAGTTCAGTTCGGCCAATTTGGCTCCGTGACAGGTACTGTTGTTGATGATACAACAATTACTGTATCGACGCCATTATCTGGTTTGACTCCGGATACAATCGACATTACGCTTTGGGATAAAGATGGTAATTCACAGATTCTACCTTCGTCTTTTGAGTTCATATCCCAAGATGACCTTGACAACGATGGTGTGCTCAATGAGAACGATGATTGTCCAAATGATGCGGGAACTTCAACACAAGATTTGACCGGTTGCCCAGATGATGATGGTGATGGTCACAGCAATTCAGGCGATGCTTTCCCAAGTGATGGGGCTGAATGGGCAGATAGTGATGGGGATAGTGTCGGCGATAACGCTGATGATTTCCCATCAAATCCATTTGAGCAGGTCGATTCGGACGGTGATGGTGTTGGCGATAATAGCGATGCTTTTCCGAATAACGCCAATGAAACAACAGATTCTGACGGTGATGGTGTTGGCGANAACAGNGATGCTTTCCCAATGAATGCNTTTGAAACACTTGACTCAGATGGTGATGGAGTCGGAGATAACTCAGATATTTTNCCGAATGATGCAAGCGAATCAGCAGATTCGGATGGCGATGGAGTTGGAGATAATGCAGATGCGTTTCCAAACGACGCCAGTGAAACTGTAGATTCTGACGGAGATGGAATTGGAGATAACAGCGATTCCAATCCAGACCAGAATGACTTTACTGACGCTGACGGTGATTCATTCCCNGATGTTAACGATGCATTTCCACAAGATGAAACACAGTGGCTCGACACCGATGGTGATGGTTATGGAGACAATCCAGGTGGCAACAATTCAGATGCTTTTGTTAACATTTCGAGTCAGTGGAATGATTCCGATGGCGATGGTTATGGCGACAATTGGGGCGATGGCGCTTGGAACGAAAGTCGAATGTCGGAATGGTCTGGCGTCTTCATCGATGGTGCATTGATGTCCGACTACTGCCCTGATGTGGCTGGAAACTCATCGTTCGATGGTTACTTTGGGTGTCTTGATGCAGATGGTAACGGGGTTGCCGATGTGTTTGAAGATTCAAATTCGAACTCATCGAGTTCCAACATTACAGACGACGATGATTTGGTTATCGATACCGATTTTGACGGAGTTTCGGACATTGAAGATGCTTGCCCAGGAACTGCAGCAGGTGTTCAAGTCAACGCCATTGGGTGTGAAGTAATAGATTCTCAAGAAGATGGCTCAGCTCTTGAATCCTTCTTTTCAGGAGGCGCAGGAACTGTTACCACAACAGTTGGTGTTGGTGCAATACTTCTTGCCTTGTTTTCCATATTGCAAACCAATGCAGTTGCAGCACTTCTCCCNGANACATTTCGATGGTTGCAAGTTCTTCGGAAGAATTCNAAACTTTCAAAGGAAGAATTGAATGAATTGACCTATCTTCAGTCTTTAGTGCAAGCCTACTTTCATTCACCTNCAGAACTGTTCGAAGAATTAGAGGACATGAAATCTGATTTAACTGCACGTTACACCAACAACGAAGTCAAGAAAGAAACTCGAGAAAAGTTGTTTACTTTAATCGACGAACTTCTTTACACCAGTCCAAATCAACTGGAACGCATCGCTCACAACGATTCTTACTTCGGTTTGGCTGGAACAACTGATTCCAGAAAGAGAACTGAACTCCTTGAACAGAACGTTGCTATGCGTGACACTCCAGATTCATTTGAGGCAGAGAATGTTCTTCAAACACCGCATGCGCAAATCAAAGGCGTACTCAATACGAATGATGGATATGAATACCTTGAATATCCAGCAGAAAGTGGAATATGGTATGTTCGCAACCGCTCTTCGGGACAATGGGAGCAATGGAGTCAGTAACTCCGCTCATTTGCCCAATCGTACAGCGATTGCAAAATTGGTTTGAGCNACTGNGCGTCTTCTGAAAGAGAGTATTCATACATGTTTTTTGANTTANCACTTTGTGTGCGGTTNACAAGACCGTGCGTTTCAAGTTCCTTCAATCGTCGTGAAATCGTGGTCGATGATGACTCGACNAATTTTTTCAAATCCGAAAATCGANTAGGCTNGTTTTTTCGGTCCAANACAAGCAAAATATGCATTGATTTGGATTTGCTCAACAGTTCAAGTAATGNATCAACTCGTCCATAAGTTGGGGGACATACNTGTTTCATGNGNGNTACTGTCGAGTGAATGTATTTTTTACTTGGGTAACAAAATTGTTACTGGNTTGCTCATTTACAATTGATAATTTTTTGATAATTCTTATTAATAATGGATACATGGACAAATTATGAGCCAAATCATCTCTTTTAGCGTTGATAAACCGTTTGCAGACAGTCTTGAAAGCTTGATTAAGAATTCTGGTTATCAAAACCGCAGTAAATTTTTACGTGATGCTGCTTTACATTTCGCAGATTTACAACAAAGAGGCGACCTCAGTAAAATGGATGATGAAGAAGTTATCGAAGGCCATCTTATAATCCACTATCAACACGGTATTGAGCACAAGATTATGGAAGTTCGTCACTCAAATACTCTAGACATTAAATCTTACAATCACAGTTGTCTCCCGCAGAGCCATATGTGCGTCGATGTGCTGCATTCAATTGGTAATGCGACACAATTCCGTTCGGTAATCTCCCAATTGCAAAACACTCCAAATGTCGACAAGGTGACGCTCGTGCGAACTCCGGTTCGAGAGTCTGGCTGTTGTTGATTTGAATTCTTATCCTCTTCATCGATAAGAATGAGTTCGATTATGTTGTGTTCTCGAAAATATCGGTGGAATCTTTCTAAACCACGAGGTGTTGCTTGAATCATGAGCGATAAGGGCAACTTTTGGGATGAGCTTCGTGATGAAAAATCGTCTAATGTTAGCGAAAAGGTCGAACTTGAGCCACAGGATGATGGATTTGCTGCTGTTTTCCAACACGATGATCTTGAATCACAATCCTTGGACGGGGGTATTGAAAATCAGAAGAAGGTCGTGTTCAATGACCACCTTGGCAGCCAGACAGAAGAAATTCACGTACAACAAGTGCCGGAAACTTTCACACCCCATGAACCTAGAGAAATCAAAAAGACATCCTTTCCAGTGCTGTTGTTATTGATTCCGGCCGTGCTGTTTGTCATTGCTTTTGCACTNCCCGTNTCGGATACTTTTGGGTTATTTCCTCAGTCTTGTGATGGTGCAGTGGTCGCCTTAGATAACCAAACAGGTGATGATGATGAGAGATATTTCTGCGATACACGATACGATACCATTCCAGTCCAATATTTGTCTCAAGACAATGTCACAATCATCGAGTCTGAAGGATATGGGTACTACGACGCGTTTCGTTGGGAATCAGGCCCCAACGTCGACGTAATTGGGTATATCTATTCTTATGATGATTCATGGATACAGTTCAATCATTGTGAATGGGAGGGNGATGACTTTGCNGGTGATGTGCGATGGTATTGCAGTTACTCCAGTCGAAGTTCAAACTTCGATGATTGGTGGTTCTACTGCGAGACGGACGGAGAAATATGGCATTGTACAGACGAATTCGGGCAGTCTGAGGGATACTCGAATACGAGTGGTCAACAAAGATACGTGGGTGGTGAGGGATATTCTTGCGTTAAAGTTGTTCGAGAGTCGAGGATGAGTGAATTCACATCGTCAGAATACGAATCGATAGTAAGCAGCATGGAATTTCCACAGTGGTGTTATGATTCTGTTAACGAGACATACAACTCTACTCCGAGCACAGTTCTTCCCTTTGATGGAGAGCGCGTGTTTTTTGCTTACTGGACCCAAGTAGGATTTGAGGATGAATGGCCAGTTTTTGACGGACACCAATACTCATCCTCCTATTACAAGTATTCAGAATTGGATACGAGACCTTTTGATTCAGATGGACAAGTTATCACAAGTTCTACATTAAAGATGACAGGAGTTGTTGTTCTGATTGCTGCCACTTTCTTGCTCGGTCTCTTGCTCTATGCTCTAGCCACATNGAAAACCCATGTNATGCATCTTGGTGTTGAAAATACGGTAGTTGTCATGTCGAGTTGGCTCAATAAACCTGCCAAAGTGAAAAAATCAATACAACTTGATCACACCTCNTACCTACGCCGATACACNACGACGAGTACCGATTCAGATGGGACTACTTCAACTTCAACACATTATGAAATTCGTACCAATGGTGAACCAACGGTGAAAATGCCAGACCGATTTTCCGGAAAAGAACTTTCAGAGGTTACTGGGCTGAAGATTGGTCGCTAATTGGATACATACAATTAACACCGAGGTGAATGAGTCACCACCATGTCGTTCCGAGTGTGCATTGCCTGCTACGGGATTCGTGTGTATCCTTATGTTGGATTCATGACCGGTCAACGGTACCAATGTCAAGATTGTCTTGAACTGATGGTTATTCCACTAGAATTTGAAAATGAAGTTGATTACAAGGACTTCTTGGATGCCGTTGGTGAAGGTGAATAATTCCGGTCCACGAATCTTTAGCCATCTATAAATCGCCACATTCGGGGTGAGTTCACGGCCAACATTGATAACATCGAGTGCAAGAAATGCTGCTGGATGGGNTGCGTATGGTTCAGCGAAAGCAGGATGCTTTGAGTTCAAATTTCCTTTTGGAAATGATTGATGATGCCGAAAAAAACAACGAGATTAAGATGGATGTTCGTAAGGCGCCGAGGATAAAAAGTGACCAAACACTTTCGCATTTGTCCAATCGTATTGTCGATGAAGTTCGAGTTACAACTCCTCGGCAACGAGCCAAAAATGTGCTGAAAACTGCAGGGATATCGACATCCCAAAGTCCTGAAAGTCACACCGTCAACAGTCACCTAAGGCATGTNGGCCAACGTGCTCGAAAAATACCNCTCAATCAGCCTGAAAGGAAAATTCGTCGAGTGAAGAAACAACCTGTTCCAGCGACTCGTCGTCGGCCAACTCGCGGCCCACCACCGGCAACTCGACATCGTCCTGCTGTCGGAATGGAAGACGAAGTCCGACGTTCTGCACGGGATGAAAACAATCAACGTGGTAAGAGAAGAAGGCGAAGAAGAAAGTTTCTGCGTTGAGTGTACTCATTCGACAAAGGGTGAAAAAGGGGAGCCTCTCCCCGTAGCCTATGGGACCAATGGACATTGCGAACCCCAGCGAAGAACATGCCATGCTTCGTGAGATGGTGCGAGATTGGACAAAAGAGAATGTTGAGCCGCAAGCGCTTGAACATGACCGTGATGAAAAATTCAACTTGGAACTCCTTCGTTCAATGGGTGAACTCGGACTTTTGGGAATTAGTGCCCAAGAAGAATACGGTGGGGCTGGACTGGATGCGACTGCGTGCGCTATTGTTCATGAGGAACTCTCTGCATCGGACCCCGGTTTTGCTCTAGCTTATCTTGCCCATTCAATGTTGTTTGTCAACAATTTGGCGTTCAACGGGAATGAAGAGCAAAAATCCCGAATACTTCCAAAAGTGTGCTCTGGCGAGTGGATTGGTGCAATGGCAATGTCCGAACCTGACGCTGGAACAGACGTTTTGGGTCTCTCAACAACTGCCGTGCTTCAAGACGATGGAAATTGGTTGCTGAATGGCCGAAAGATGTGGATTACAAACGGTTGTATCGACGAAGCAGGCACGCCTGCAGATGTTGTTTGGGTCTATGCGAAGACAGGAGTCGACGAAAAAGGTCGTGTTCAGATGTCGACATTCCTCGTTGAGGCAGGTATGCCTGGATACAGTGTCGGTCAGAAGATTTACGATAAAACGGGCATGCGTGCTTCGAATACAGCTGAATTGGTCTTTGCTGACTGTGTTGTTCCTGCACATAATATCGTTGGCGAGCCTGGACAGTCGCTTCTTCACATGATGGCAAATCTCGAAGTCGAACGGCTTACATTGGCTGCAATGGCACTTGGAATTGCTCGNCGCTCATTGGAAGATATGAACCGTTATGCATCCGAAAGAAGTGCCTTCAAGTCCCCCATTCGAGATTTTGGACAAATCCAGCGCTACATTGGTGAATCATGGGCGAAATACCGAGCTATGCGTGCATACATCTACGATACCGCACTGCACTTGACATTAGGAAAACCTGGTCACAGATTGGATTCCGACGGTGTTAAGTTGTTCGCAACGACCGCTGCAAAGGAAATTGCAGATGCTGCAATGCAAGTTATGGGTGGATACGGGTATGTTGGAGAATATCATGTTGAGCGATTGTGGAGAGATTCCAAACTTCTTGAGATTGGTGGAGGTACGCTTGAGTCGCATCAAAAGAACATCACTCGTGATCTTGTCAAGACACCGGAATCAATCACTCGATGATTTCAACGGTTTCTCGAATGCCTACGAGGCTCTTTGTCGTCTTCCATGCAGTGGCCAGTAGGCTACTTCCCAGTAACAATGCGATGACCAGAATTGTACCCCAAGTCCAAACGCTTGACACTGTCGTCATGGAATCATCGTTAAACATCAGTCCCATGAGCGTGGTAATTCCAACAGCAAGAGAGGCTTGGACGCGAATCAACAACGGAATTCGCAAACCGGATTTGCCCAGTCTGAACAGCAGATACATAACCCAAGTAAATGACCCAACCGACCAAATTAACAAATCTGCGGGATAAGCATTTGTAAGCATCAATTGTTTGTCAGTAGCGTATTGGTCGACTCCAACCAAAGCTACAATCCAAACCAAAGATGCACCTAAAATGTGAATCATTTCATTGATTGCAGCACTCGTTCCAATCATCTCATTCGATTTTGTTTCGATAATTTCATCTTGGTTCTGCGCGGAATCTGCGGTTGAGGTAGGGTATTGCGATGACGACAACGCTTTCTGCCTTTTTTCAACTGCGTCAAGACGAGCAGACATTCGTTGCATTTCTTCCAACAACAGCAATTGATTCTCCTGCTGTTCGTTAACCACATTCATCCTTTCATTTTCAAATTCTGGCAGAGTTACCATGGGCGGAACGTCATCAAGAAGAGGTTGTGAAGTTAGTTCTTCACGTGTTTTTTGTGCTTTCAATTCNCGCTTTTCTTCGCGCTTCATCTTTGAATCAGAGACTGCTTTTTTGACTGCTTCATTGGTCTTACTTGCCATTTTCTTGCTGGCTGCAGATACATTTTGAGCAGCATCTTTACTTTTTGCAGCAGTGGTGATGGCAGCATTTTTCGTTGCAGTAGCCGCTTTTTTGGAGATTTCAGACAACTTTGAACCNGTTGCACTTAGGCGCGCTCGTAGGTCGGAAACCTTTTCATTCGGCTCGGCCATGTATATCCGTGTAATCTTTCGGTTCTCAAAGGTTCCCACATTTAGTATTCCACTGGAACGGGGTCAAGCATCCTCCACAAATACCAACTTGCGGCAGTCCGATAGGGCTTCCAACGCTCGGAAATTTCGAGAACTTTCTCTTTTGTGTCGGCCTCTGGCACGAGTNTTTGTACCGCTCGAATGAGGCCAATATCACCAATACTGAATATGTCGGGCCTCATTAAGGTGAATATGAGAATCATTTCCGAAGTCCACGGGCCAATGCCACGAAACGACGAGAAATGTTTAATCAAATCGGCATCAGAGTGTGCGCTCCAATCCTCAAGAATGAGGTCTGAAGATTCACGAGCCAAGCCGTGGATATAGCTTGCCTTTGGTCTGGAGAGCCCGCATGAAGCAAGTTCTTTTTCGCTGAAATTTCGTAAAGAATCTGGAGTAATCTCTCCAACCAACGAGACAAGTCGTTCCCATACGGCATCGGCGGCAAGGACCGAAATTTGTTGTCCGACAATTGAGCGAATCAAAGTCGAGAACAAATCGCCTCTTCCAACAAGGCTTTCGCCGGGATAGGACTGAACCACTTCACCAAGCAATTCATCCTTTGACAGCACATTTACCGCTTGTTGCCACCATGCTGGTTTGCCTGTGTCCATAGTACTTCTTGAAGCGTCGAGGTTTTGAGGTCTTGTCTGTTGGCGTAACCATGCGAGACAACTTGCGCGAGATACTTCGACTGAAAAACATCAGTAGAGCAGGTTGGATACGTGCAGGCGTTGAAAATCCTGAATCCGTAGCCGCACACTCATGGGGGATGTCGATGCTTGCACTCAAACTAACGCCTGCACATCTTGATTTGGTTCGTGTATTATCGTTGTGCATTGTTCATGATATTCCAGAGGTTCGCGTAGGAGATTTGACACCGCATGACGATACTTCAAATAAGGCTCGAGATGAACATAAGGCCATGATTGAACTCGCTCCTGAATGGCTTTCGTTGTTTGAGGAATATGAGGCTGGACAAACACAAGAGGCCAAGTTTGTCAAGCAGTTGGACAAACTGGATATGGCACTTCAGGCAGAAAATTATCAAGATGATTACGAAATGTCTCTAGATGAATTTATCGAAAGTGCACGGCAGCGAATTGTCGATGAAGAACTCATTAATCTCCTTTCATGAGGGAATTTGATAGTGAAGTTCCGACAAAAACAAAAGGGTGTGCCGACCGCACCAACATCATAGCCCGATAGTGTAGGGGTCCATCATAACGGGTTTTGGTCCCGTTGACCTCGGTTCAAATCCGAGTCGGGCTACCTCTATTCGTAGTTTAGTTTTCATCTGAACCGTCAAGGCAATCGATTTCACCATCTCCAACCCATGCTTCAGGAATCGTTTCGCCACTACCGCATAAGAACCATCCGTCTCCAACATCCGAATCAGATACTTCTGCGAATGCGAAAATGTAGATGAGCCAAAATATTTGAGGCAATATTGTCAGAATTAGTGAAACCAAGGAAATGATCCACGCAGTCTTTACCAGAGTTGTGTCTTTGTGATTCTCGACATGACGTATCTTCTCACGGGACATGTACGAAAGAAGCAAGGCTGGTATCGCAAACAAAAGATTACACAATCCAAGCAGAGGCAACCAAGCTCCACTCAATACACCCAATGCTGCGATACCAGAAAACACGATTGCAACAATTGCGATTGTGTTTGATTCTCCGCCTGCCGGAATAACCACATTTTGAGTTTGAATCACGGGTGATGTATCGGCCTGTAACATAAATGCATCCAGTTCATCTTCTTCGTCCATTCCCCATTCAAATTCACCCTCACAATACGGGCAAGCAAATTCTCCAGACGCATCATCATCCAGCTCAATTTCTTCTTCGCAGTGAGGACAGAGAATTTCAACCATAGAGAGCCCTTCTTGGATTTCAAGTTAAACTTTTGGCCGACCAAAATTCATTTTGATTTGAACATTTATTATTAAATTATCAAAACAGAACGAATATCCGAAAGAAACACTCGTCATGTTCATGAGATGAATCGA
>NYZH01000012.1 GCA_002687075.1 Methanobacteriota archaeon | reverse complement strand
AGCCTTCGATATTTCAGAAGAGTTTGGTATTGACCCGAAAGCAGTGTTGGCTTGGGATATAACCACTCAACTTGCAGTTGCATCCGGTTTGCTGGCTCTACGAGATGCCGCCATCCCCCTCACTCCGGTTGAGCAAATTGGAAAGGGCGGCCTTCGTCTAATTCGAAATTGGCAGGTGCCGCAACATCATCGTGAGCGTACAGGTATCGTCTTCGCGTCATGTTTCCCCGGTTTACAGATGGCGATGAAACATGCGAAGAGCAATGGTGATGATGGCGAAGGGCGTTTTGATCGACGTTATCTTTTCCAAACCCTCAACATGGGACATTCCCAATTTGCCCAGTACACTGGAATTCGCGGTCCCAACACAACGATAAATTTGGCATGTGCTTCAACGACCGCCGCTTTTGGAGTTGCTGAAGATTGGTTGAACAGTGATAGAGTTGACCGTGTGGTCATTATCTCTGCTGATGATGTAACAGGTGATGATTTGTGGGAATGGATTGGTGGTGGGTTTGCAGCATCGGGTGCTGCTGCAACTGGAAATGTGGTTGAAGAGGCTGCATTGCCGTTTGACCGCCGACGTAATGGACTTGTTTTGGGCATGGGCGCTGCGGCTTTTGTGGTCGAACGCCATTCACAAGCCGCAGAACGTGGAGTTCAACCTATTGCAGAAATACTTGGCTCCCAGACTGCGAATTCGGCCTTCCATGGTACTCGATTGGATGTCGACCATGTTGCTCAAACCGTGAATTCATTCATCACCTCTATGGAGCAAGAATGGGGAATCAACCGCCATGAAATCGCTCCAAATACAGTATTTTTCTCCCATGAAACCTACACTCCCGCCCGCGGAGGTTCAGCCCAATCGGAAGTACGTGCTCTGCGTGATACTTTTGGAGCCAGTACTGAAAAGTTAGTCGTTGCCAATACCAAAGGTTTCACAGGTCATCCAATGGGTGTCGGCATTGAAGATGCGAGCATGTTTTACGGCTTGAAAACCGGAAGAATTCCTCCAATTGCCAATCATCAAGAAGTGGATCCTGAACTTGGAAATCTGAAACTTTCCAAAGGTGGCGAGTATCCTCAACTCGAGTACGGTCTACGATTTGCAGCAGGATTTGGCTCACAAATGGCTCTCTCTTTGGTTCGAAAGTGGCCTGTTGTTGGTGACCGGGTGAACGGTGCGAAACTGCTCGCTTGGGCACGTCAGTTGGCAGAAACAGATGATGTTGTTATGCGAATACTTGACAACAAGTTGGTGGCTTATGTTGCCGGAGATGATAATCTCCATGGCGGTGTAAAAGGTCAACCTTGGAAAATCACTCAACCTTGGGAGGGTAAACCAAGCACGTCAGATGTGATTTCAACTCCAATCGTGCAACCGGAACCAAAGGTTGTTGAAGCCGTTGTATCTCCTGAGCCAGAAGTGAAAAATCACGAATCCTCTGATATTGCTGGAATTGTGATAGAAGTGGTTGTCAATCATACCGGCTATCCAGCGGATTTCGTGGAGTTGGACCAAGACCTTGAAGGCGAATTAGGCATTGATACAGTCAAGCAAGCAGAGATAATGGCCGATATTCGCGACCGTTTTACGTTACCTTTGGATGAAGAATTTGTTCTTTCTGACTATCCGACATTAAATCACATGATTGGATATATCCAGCAAATGACCTCCGGGGTGGTACTGGCGACAGTGCCAAAGGTTGCATCAAAATCGGCACCAATACCTGCACCTAAAGTTGCTCAAGAAATGGCAGTACCTGCCCCATCTCCAATGATTCATGAATCGCTGGCAGAAGAGGTTGTCAACGTGGTTGTCCAACACACTGGATATCCAGCGGATTTCGTCGAACTTGACCAAGACCTAGAGGGAGAGTTAGGCATTGATACGGTAAAGCAAGCAGAGATAATGGCTGAAATTCGTGATCGTTTCTCTCTGCCATTGGATGAAGATTTCGTACTTTCCGATTATCCTACTCTCAATCATATGATTGGATACATCCAATCGATGCAAGGCGGGCCTTCGGTTGTTCAATCTCCAGCTGCACCTGCACCTACTGTATCGGCACAAGAACCCGTTCCTGCACCTTCTTTGCCGTCAACACCAGTACCTGCTCCTCCGAGTGCACAACCGACCGACCTTACCAAAACGGTCATCGATGTCGTTGTCCAACACACTGGATATCCGAGTGATTTCATCGAGTTGGATCAAGATCTCGAAGGTGAGTTGGGTATCGATACGGTAAAGCAAGCAGAGATAATGGCTGATATTCGTGATCGTTTCTCTCTGCCATTGGATGAAGATTTCGTACTTTCCGATTATCCTACTCTCAATCATATGATTGGATACATCCAGCAAATGACCGGGACTGCTTCGAGTCAAACCGTGATTTCTGAGCCAGTACCTGCCCCATCTCCGCCTGCAATCGCCGAGCCTCCTGCACCGTCTCCCGGTCCATCTCAATCGACGGAATCATCGGATTCAACAATACAAGAACGCTTGATTGAGGTCGTTGTTCGTCATACAGGTTATCCAAATGATTTCATTGAACTTGACCAAGACCTTGAAGGTGAACTTGGTATTGATACGGTGAAGCAAGCCGAAATTATGGCAGATGTGCGAGATATATTTGAGTTGCCAATCGATGAAGACTTTGTCCTTTCGGACCATCCGACATTGAACCATTTCACTGCATATATCCAGCGTATGAAAGGCGATTCTTTGGTTGTTGATGCCCAAACCTTTTCACATCCAGAACCAATTCAAAGTGTTACGTCTACAGTCGCAGAGGCGCCCACAATCGAACTGCAAAAGGACAACTGCCGTCGTTGGCAGGTCGAGGTCGAAGCCTGCCCAGGAATCGGTTCACTTCTTTCTATGGAGGGCACACTTGTTGTTACAGATGACGGCTGGGGAATTGCGGAAGCATTCTGCAAGCAAGTTGAAGCACGAGGAATGAAAGCAGTTCGGGTCGGTTTCGAAAGTGAGATTCGCGACATGTCGATTCAGCAAGAAGACGAGCGGACTGTGTATCGGGCTGATCCTGCGAACCCTGTACATTTGGCACTTGTCAGTAAGGAATTGGAAAAGCATGATGTTGCGGGCTTGGTGCACATGGCACCACTGAAACTGGCAGGGGCATCTTGGAAAGATGACACTCAGCCATCATCTCAGATTGCATTAGCTGCACACGGTTACTTCTCACTGTTGCAAGGCATTGATGCACGACTCGCCTCTCGAAGCGATGGACTTGTGGCTTCAGTAACCGCTATGGACGGTCGTCACGGAAACATTGGAGAACGGTTCAATTCTGTTCAATGTGCAGCATCAGGAGTAACCAAGTCGTATTTCTTTGAGCAGACCCATCTACGAATGCGGGCATTGGACCTGCATCCTGAATTGATTCTTGATGCTGAGCAAGCAGCAGACATGATTGCTCAAGATTTGTTTGAAATTGGAGGAGATGTGGAAATTGGCCTCGATAGAGATGGTCGCAGATGGACTCTTGTTGCTTTTGCAGAAGACCTTGAAGCAGAATTGACGCCGTTGAAATCCGATGATACTTGGATTGTGTCGGGAGGGGGTTCTGGAGTTACTGCAGCATCAGTAATCGGCGTTGCATGTCACTCACTCAACGTTGGAGCCCATTTCGCCCTATTGGGGCGTTCAAGCCTTCTTGAAGAAACCAAAGATTGGGTGGAATGGTCAGATGCTCAACTTACTGAACGAAAAAACCAACTTCGAGAACAACTGATTTCTGAGAGTGAAAGCGGCAAAGTTACCATGGTGGAATGGAACAATGCATGGCAAAAATTCGCTCGAAGTAGAGACGTGTTCATCACCTTAAGTACGATTGAGGAAACTGGTAACCATGCATCATACCATTCGGTTGATGTCATGGATGTCGAGGGATTAACCGAACTTGGCCGTGGATTGAATCGTCCGATAACTGGCATCGTTCATGGTGCAGGGCTAGAAGATTCGAAATTGGTTGCAGCAAAGGATTACGATGTGTTTGACCGAGTTGTACGTGTTAAGGTCGATGGATGGAATTCCTTGCTTGCTGCTGTTGAAGCATCGGGAGGCGAATTACGATTTGCATCTTGCTTCACCAGTGTTTCAGGACGATTTGGAAACAACGGTCAGACCGATTATTCCGCAGCAAACAGCGTTCTTGACGCTGAAATGGCTCGACTTACTGCCAGTGGTTCATGTCGAGCCGTTGCCGTTGCATGGACCGGTTGGCGAGATGTTGGTATGGCAACGAGAGGTTCTTTCCAAGCAGTGTTTGATGCTGCGGGTATCGACACAATCTCGGTTGACCGAGGGGTGGAACTCTTTGTTGATGAAGCACTGAGAGGTGGTAAGCGCCGCGTACTTGGTTGTGGAAACCTTGGAACTATGGATGCATTTGGTGCCTTTAGAGACGCACCTTTGCGTTTACCGGCTGAAATGGCTGAAATAATTGCTGACCCATACCGATTCCCATTTGTGGATAAAGTACTATCAGTTCATGAGCGGCAGTCTTTGACAACGCAGACGACACTATCGGTCGCCTTGCACCCATTCCTTTCCGACCACGCTATTGAGGGTGTACCGTACCATCCCGGAGTAATGGCCTTGGAGATGTTTGCAGAAAATGCTCTGCTTTTGCGCCCCTCTGCTTGTTTAGCTGGATTTGAAAAAGTCTCCTTTGGCTTACCTGTGAAATTGATGAAAGGTGCGATGACCGTTCGAATCCATGCAGAACTCATACGTAGCGATGGGGAGATGAGTTGGATTGAATGCCGCCTTCTCTCGGATTTGAAAAATTCCAAGGGCGAACACTTTGGAGAACGAGAGCATCACAAAGCCATCGTTCGAGTTGTTGAACGCCGAGAAGATTTAGGCCCCTTCCTTCAAAGTGAGGTTGATTCTTTGCCGCAACTGGGCACACCTGCTCCTGGTGAATTGGCTGAACTACCCTCGTTCATCTATCGTCGATATTTCCATGGTCCTCGCTTCCAATCCCATGGAGGGGTTTTGCGAGGTGTCGGTGACGAAAGTATGCCAGGTGCTGATGGAATCGCTCTCATGCGTCATCAGTTACCACTCATTGACCAGTTTACTCTAGAATCAGAAGGTGAGGTCGTGTTGTTAGAAGCCTTACCTATGCTCATTGAGGCTGGTTTCCAAAATGCGGGATTGGTGGCCATGGAGTCTGAAGGATTCTCTTCCTTACCGGTTGGAATTCAGTGGTCTACNATGCTTCGNGTNCCTGAGAAGAACGAGGTNTTACGAATGCGAAGTTTGCGTACTGCTGTTGAGGATGCGGGAATTACGGTTCATGACGTTGTTATTGTCGGAGATGACGATGCACCTGTGTTGGCCTTGAAGGGATTACGACTCAAGAGCATGGCNCCCGTAGCACCAGAAGACGCCTTCACCCTTGATCGGTGATTCTTATGAATTCATTTGAGGAAATACTTCCTCCTCATCCATTACCCGTTCGTGCGATGTGCTTTCGTTGCCCNGTGATGCCACGAGAACTTGAGAATGTGAGTCTCGCTTCTGCCGATGAAGTTGCTACTTTTGTTGTGGAAAAGCGTCGGGACGAACATCTTTCAGGTCGATGGCTTTTGGGACATGCTTTGGCCCAATGGGGTCTAAATGATGATGANTTGGAAATACGCCGAACCGAACATCGTGCTCCAATACTTTCGTATCTGCCTGGCTTGTGGCTGAATACGCCTTTGCCNTCGGTCAGCATTGGCCACTCGGACGGTTGGGCATATGTCGCTCTCATTGAAGCGGGTTGGTCGATTGGTATAGATGGTGAATCCGCACAACGTGGGATTTCATCCAATGCCTTTGACCTCATGTGCAGGGGTGAAGAACTCGCTTGGTTGAAGAATCATCCAGAGCAAGCTATTCGTCTTTGGACTTCGAAAGAATCTGTACAAAAAGCCATGCAATTAGGAATGCATCTTAACCCGCGTGAAATTGTAATTCCAATTGAAGAAGGAATTTGTAATATTTCAATTGAAAATTCAAAAATTCAATTGCANAATTGGGAATNTAGTGGGTCAAGAATCGCTCTTGCATGGCGNNCTGAATCGNTGATGTTGAGNACTGCTGANGATGATTTGCTTGATGC
This sequence comes from Methanobacteriota archaeon, assembly GCA_002687075.1. Lineage (GTDB taxonomy): Archaea > Thermoplasmatota > Poseidoniia > Poseidoniales > Poseidoniaceae > MGIIa-L1. The sequence goes on along the minus strand of NYZH01000012.1, from coordinate 4,651 downwards.
TACAAGAAAGGCCATGCAGGAACAAGATTGGGGTGTTGGTTGCAAAACCACATCCGGTCGAGTGTGATTACTTCCAGAACATATAGGACTCNCGACTCGACTCCCATGGCAGGCCGACTGCAATACCGAGTTCTGTGAGAATCACGTAGTTGAACANCAGGTACAGAAGGTACGATAATGAAATCACAAGCAATGAGGTGTTGATGACTTTNCGTCGTTCTCGCTTCACTTGATCCAGTGTGCAGATGCCTTGATTACGGAAATAGAACACAAGTCCACAGACAACACAAAGAAGCGCTATCAACAGCATTGTGCCGCGAAACCAACCGAATCCATCTTCGCCCCAGTACAGTGTATCTGATAAAGCCGCTCCGGTTGAAACAGTTGCTAGGCCAAACATGACCATAACTACGGATGGCAGGCAACACATCGATGCAACGAGTGTTGAACCCGCTACATATTTCCACAGAGATTGCAGTGGGTTCTGTTCTGAAACCCCATCATCNTCTATCTCTGCCACAGTCCCANCTCCAAGTATCACTTTTTTTAATTCGTGTGTCAAACCTAGTCGGATTTTACATCGACACTGTCCCAGAAATTCTCGGACTTTTCATCGTTTATCGTTTTGGTTTCCAATCTCTGCTCAGCAGGAGATTCCGAATTGAAGTAATTGACGGCATCGTTGACAGAATGAGGCTTATCCGCAACATCTGAATTCCAGTTCGTGAGCGCTTTTCGAGCTTTTACGCTGTTTGGAAAGAGGGCGACTCGAAGTGAGGCGAATCCAAAATATTGTACCGCAAGACCAGCTAACAGGAACGGAATACAAAAACAGATCATGAAAATCGACAAAAAAACATCGCCAACACCCAAAGCTTCTGGCAGGATGAGAAGAGGTGTCAGAGTGAATGGCATTCCAAAACACATCAAGAATATTCCAAAGAACCCAGCCCCGAAGCGTTGTCCAGCCGGAAACTCATTCAATGTCGTCGACTCATTCATCGTGCTTCCTACACTCCNAAATTATAGAAGAGTTTGGTTACTGTTCATCGTTTTAGAGCAGTATTTGAGCCATCGCTGGATTTGCAGACCTTCATATACTGTGACATACACGGAGGTATGTAACCGATGGTTCAGTAGTGGAAAAGGTGCTCGTATGGCCGATAAAGATGATTTTGAAGAAAAATTGCTCGAACAACTGACTGAAATGTTCCGTAACATGGGCATGAATCTCGGTAAAGAACAGATTCGAGCACTCATGGAGCAATTCCGTTCTCAGTTTGAAAATCTCGGACTTGATGCAGAAAAAATCGCACGTGGAGATGTTAATTTCAACTTTGATTTGTCTCAACTTGGAAAGATGTTTGAGAAAGGAAAATCGATTGAGGACATTCTACAGAACTTTGGAGTCGATATTCAGGTTGATGCACAACCTATCGAAGTCGACACCCCTGATATATCGGCAGATGAAAATGAATTTTACAAGTTGCCAGCCGATGATGTCTATTTGGACGGCTGGAACATGTCGGTTACCATTGATTTCACTCTTAAGGGTGAATTCGAAGAAAACGATGTCGAGATGTCCCTCATCCGTGGTGGGGAACAACTCGAAATAATGAAGACGACACAAACCTCGCCACTTGCACGGGTTGAATTACCTCATCCTTGCGATGATGTGGTCGAGTGGAGTCTCAACAATGGAATTTTGGACGTCACTCTCAAACTCACTCCTCAAGGTTCTGCATTGCCGGCACCTGAGGGTGATGAAGACGAAGATAATGATGATGAAACTCCGGGTTTTTCAGATGTTAGCATTGATGTCGGAGACGACAAAGACGACGATGATGACGGTGGAATCCCAATCTTTTGAAGTATGGAAGTGAAAAAATGAGCAAAGTAATAGGAATAGATCTAGGAACAACAAACAGCTGTGTAGCAACAATCGAGAACGGTGAACCGGTCGTAATTGCAAACGCAGAAGGCGCACGAACAACACCATCTGTCGTAGCATTTGCTAAAGACGGTAGTGAGAGAATGATTGGTGTAACTGCAAAACGACAGGCAGTAACCAACACCGAACGGACTCTTTTGTCAGTCAAGCGACACATGGGAACCGATTGGAAGACCACAGTCGACGGAACGGATTACACTCCTCAGGAAATATCGGCCTTTATTCTGCAGAAGTTAAAGGCTGACGCTGAGGCATATCTCGGTCATGAGGTTAAACAAGCGGTGATTACCTGTCCTGCTTATTTTACCGACGCACAACGAACCGCAACCAAAGATGCTGGAAGAATAGCAGGTCTTGAAGTCTTAAGAATCATCAACGAACCTACTGCGGCAGCCCTTGCGTACGGCGTTGACAAAGGCGAAGACCAAACCATTCTTGTTTACGACTTGGGAGGCGGAACATTTGACGTCTCGGTTCTCGAAATCTACCAGGTAGACGGGCAACCGCAAATCGAAGTCAAGGCAACCGCAGGTAACAACAAACTTGGTGGCGATGATTTTGACGATCAGGTCATCGATTGGATGGTTGCTGAATTCAAGCGTGACACGGGNATTGACTTGTCAAAAGANGTTCAAGCAATGTCNCGTCTCAAGGAAGCTGCTGAGAAAGCGAAGATTGANCTCTCGGGNACACAACAAACCCAAATCAATCTACCNTTCATCACCATGCGAGACGGNCAGCCNGAACACATGGANATGACGCTCAGTCGAGCGAAATTTGAAGACCTTATCTCAAAACACATCGAAGCTACAATGGGACCTACACGTCAAGCAATGAAGGATGCTGGAGTCAAGAAGGGCGATGTCGACAAGGTCATCCTTGTTGGAGGTTCAACCCGTGTTCCAGCCGTCCAAGAGGCGGTAGAGAAGGAAGCAGGTAAGGCGCCGTACAAGGGAATCAATCCTGATGAAGCTGTTGCAATGGGCGCGGCTCTTCAAGCCGGAATCATTTCTGGAGACGAAGGCGTATCGGATATTCTTCTGCTCGACGTCACTCCGCTAACACTCGGAATTGAAACACTGGGTGGCGTAATGACGACCATGATAGAGCGCAACACGACCATTCCTGCTCGTCGTTCAGAAATCTATTCGACTGCAGCTGACAATCAGCCAGCAGTGACCATTCATGTCCTGCAGGGTGAGCGTAACTTTGCCAAGGACAACGTTACGCTTGGTGAATTTACGTTGATGGGTATTCCAGCAGCACCTCGTGGTACGCCTCAAATCGAAGTCACCTTCGATATAGATGCGAACGGAATTGTTAATGTGAGTGCTAAAGACATGGGAACCGGAAAAGAGCAGTCTGTGAAAATTGAGTCTCAAACATCTCTAACCGAAGACGAGATTCAAGCAAAGATAAGCGAAGCAGAGAAATTTGCTGAAGAAGACCAACTTCGCAAAGCAAAGGTTGAGTTGAGAAATATGGCAGACCAAGTCGTCTATCAGACCCGCAGAACTCTTGACGAATCTGCGGACAAACTCGATGATGCTGATGTCGATCCTGTAAAGGAACACCTCGATGCTCTTGAAAAGATGGTTCAAGACGATGATGGAAAGCCACTTGACATTGATTCAATCGATGATGCAGCGATTCAAGCTAAAGTTAAGGAAGTCGAGGAAGCGATGCATGCTGTTTCCGCAAAACTCTACGAAGCCGCTGCAGCTGAGATGGCAGAACAAGACGGCTCGAGCGAGGATGGAGATATCGATGTCGGCGGCGATGATGTTGTCGATGCTGACTTTGAAGTCGTTGAAGACGACGAAGACTGAGACAACTGCTTGCATAGTTGACCTTATGTCGATGAGTACGGTGGCCGTGCTATGAGCGATGCTCCTCTTCTCAAGGACACCGAACGAACAACAGGTCGTAGCGCTCTGCAGAACAACATTCAGGCAGCAATGGCTCTTGCTGGTGCTGTACGCTCAACATTGGGCCCCCGTGGCCTTGATAAGTTGTTGATTGACGATGATGGACGAACCTTGGTTACAAACGATGGAGTGACCGTTCTTGAATCTGCGAAAGTTGAACACCCCGTTGCTCGAATGATGATCAATGCATCATCTGTTCAAGACAAGATTGCCAGAGACGGAACTACATCCACCGTTCTGCTTTCAGCAGAAATGTTGCAAAATGCTTGGCATTTGGTTACGCAAGACGTTCATCCCGCAGTCATAGCGCGAGGTTTTCGCATGGCTGAAACCTATGTTCATGAGATTCTCGATAAGTTAACCATTGAATCAAAGAAGGAGCATCGTTTGTTGGCAACTCGTACTTCACTTGCAGGAAAAGGCCATCATTCTATGCAGGTTTTGCTTTCTCAACTTGCTGTCGAGGCTGCTGAGGCCATTCATGTTTCATCTCCTGATGGAAAAATCGCAGACCCAACTCGAGTCAAGATTTTGCCTCAATCAGGCGGCAGCATCAACGATACACAATTGGTAACCGGTTTGGTGTTGGCCAAAAATCGAATCCATGAGGATATGCCTCGGAATGTTGGTGCAGGAAAAATTTTGCTGGTGGATGGAGGCATTGAACGTCGTTCAATGAACAGCGATATGAATCTCAAGGTGACTTCGCCGGGTGTCTTGGAAAGTTTCCGTGCGAAGGAAGTGGAGTTGCTCGTCGAACAGGTCGAACATG
>NYZH01000042.1 GCA_002687075.1 Methanobacteriota archaeon | reverse complement strand
TTTGCTCGGATTGAATGTCATTATTTTATCAACGGTATCTTTCTTGAAGAAGCGCATATCCTTAACAACGCAGATGCTGTTCAACANATCCCNATGCACATANTACAAGGNCGATATGATGTGGTTTGCCCCGTTCGAAGTGCTTGGGAATTGCACAAAGCAGTTCCCCAAAGCAAGTTGATTATTGTGCCTGATGCNGGACATTCTATGGGTGAAGTAAGTATTGCGAGAGAACTTGTCGCAGTTACCGATTCGTATCGATAATACATGTCAAATCAAGGGTTTTGNTCTGTCCTTTCATGCGTCGGCTTGATAGGGTGGTGACGTGTGGGCGTTCATGGAGGCTTACCTCCGGGTGAAAAAATGACCGAAGATGGAACCATTACACCAGAAGAATTTGAACCTGCAGTCAAGAAATTGTCACCGGACGAATACGAAGACCAAATCAAGGTTCTCTACGANGCGTTCACTTCTGCACAAGCTGATTTAGAGGATGCNTTAGCGACCATTGAAGTTCTTGAAAAGGAAATAATTGAGCGAGAGATTGAGAAGGAAACTCAAGAGGCCCTTCTTTCTGAAAAGGAGGTTCGAATCAGAGAGCTTGAACTCCGAGCGGTCAAGGCAACCAAAAAGGTTGAGCATCTTGAACCAGAATTGGAAAAGATGGAGGAAAAATACTCTCGTGAAAAGACCCGTGTAAGCACTGTTTTCAGCATAGCTGAAGAACTCGACAATGATTTGAAACACGCAGTTGTTGAGATGAAGGCTCGTGATGATTGGTATGTTGACCACATGCAGATTTTTGAAGACCTTAACAAAGCAATCAAGGTTCGNTATGAAATGATNGAACGAGCAATAGAGGCNGAACGAAAGTCACAGCACATGGCACGAGCCTTCACTGAACGTATGGAAGACATGGTCGAAGCCCGTGCATCTGATATGGCAGAGGCTGATGCAGAAGCAAAGGCCGCTGAGGAAAACAACGCCTCAGAGGAAACCCTTGAATCTGAAGAAGAAGCCTCGTCTGAAGAGTCTTCTGAGGAAAGTGCGGACAAGCCGGATGAATCATCNGATGAAGAACAGACNGAAGATTCACCAGAAGAAGAAGCATCNACCACGACTACAGCCTCGGCTACATGGGCTGACGGCGATGACCCTTGGGCAGATTGAGGTGGGTAAATGGCTGGATTGGCCCATGGAGGGCACGGTCCGGTNTTGATTCCTTTTTTCATGGGTGGAAGTGCGCTGATTATCGGCGCTACCATTGATTCNTTGTACGGACTCATTCCTTTGTTTGCGATATTTTGTTTCATGTTCTCTGCTTTCTGCGCCAATTTCTGGCGTGATCCTGACCGCCCTATTCCTCGAGAGGATGGGATTCTTGTCAGTCCTGCAGATGGTCATGTAATGTTCGTACGAAGAGAGAGGGCAACAGGNCGNCGCCCCTCCAAAATTGANGAGGAATCGGGCAATTGTCAATCGGACANGTTAACGGGCATATGGTTTCCAGAACCATCATCAGACCCTCTTCTGTTTGAGACTGAGCAGCGATTTCAATCTGTGCCGGAAGGNGAAGAGTCGCCAACGGATGTGTTTCGAATTGCAATTTTCATGTCTCCACTTGATGTTCATGTTAACCGTTCGCCATGTGCCGGAACTCTACTTCGGATGGAACACCGTACCGGCAAGGGGATGCGACGAGGTCCTTTTCGTCCAGCCTACAGAAAAGAAAGCCAATACAACGAACGAGTGCGAAGCGTTTTCTGCAGTGAATCCAATGCCATGATTGAAGTTACACAAATTTCTGGAATTCTTGCTCGGACAATTATTCCATGGCTTGGGACGAATTCGAAAGTTCGGCGTGGGCAACGCTATGGAATGATTCGTTTAGGTTCTCGAGTGGATATTCGNGCCCCAGCGATTCATTTTTCCCCGACTGTTGTATCAGCTGAAGAGAAGAATCCCAATCATCCNAAAGGTGAATTTGTTCAAGCCGGAACAACTGTTTTGTTTCGAGCNCGAAATCAAGTTGACTAAATCTCCGGTGGATTGAAACATGAANGNATAGCCCGATGTTTGGGGAGAGAGCATGTCTGCGCCAAAAACGCTCACACTTCTTGGAGAAGGTAAGAAAGGTGCGCGAATCCACGATTTGGTGAAGGCTCCTGCGAATACTCCATGGGCGCGTGCTCGTCAACAATCATGGGATGCTAGCGAACCAGCGACGGTGTATTTCACTCCGGAAACTCTCGCTGATGGCACACCTTGCAGTGCAGTTACCGTTATTTTGCGAACCAAAGGTTGTCATTGGTGGTGGTCCAGTGGCTGTACCTTTTGCGGGTACTTTAACGACACAAGAGACGANGTCACGAACGACGATCTTCACTCCCAATGGCAGTATGCGTTGGATAAGTTTGATGATTTCAAAGACCATGCAATGGTAAAGGTTTACACGAGCGGCTCGTTACTTGAAGACAGAGAAATACCTGTGGAATTTCAGCAAACCGTGTTATCAGATTGCCAGAGGCTTGGTAAAGAATTGATTGTTGAAAGCCGATGTGAACAGTTGACAGATACAAAATTGGCATGGGCCAAGCAATTCAATCAAAGCTTTGCTGTTGCCATTGGGTTGGAAGCCTATGACGATGAAGTACTCCGTTTTCACGTGAACAAGGGATTCTCAACCAAGGCATGGGATAGAGCGGTTGTAAATCTCAAAAAACACGGTATTCGAATAAAGACATATCTTATGTTCAAACCACCGTTTATGAGTGAAGCAGATGCTTTGAATCACGGTGTAAAGTGGATTGAAGATGTTGCTCACAGAAGCGATGAAATTTCAGTCAATCCGATGAATATCCAACGGGGCACCATCATCGACCGGTTGCACAGGAATAACGAATACCGGCCTCCATGGCTCTGGTCTTTGGTTGAAATGATTCGCCGAGCACATCCGACAATACATCCTGAAGGAGGAAAAAACGGAGATAAAGACCAAGTTTGTCGTTTGATAATCCATCCTACTGCAGGAGGTAAAATTCGAGGCGCACATAATTGTGGCTCTTGCGACTCTGAAGTGGTTGCGGCGATTGAACGATATGCAGTTTCAGGTGATTTGGAAGAATTCACAGGCCTTTCCTGCTCCTGTGAAGCGGCCTGGAGGGAAGAATTGCTCCTNGAGCAAGCACTTCCCACCCCTCTGGGAATATCCAAACCCCGAAGAGGGAATACACTTGACAACCTTCGTTCTCTCTAGCGTTTTTCAATCGAAGAAATCCTCTTTGGTTGGAGTGAATGTTTATCACCGCATTGCGAGTGGAAGGATTGACCCCTACGGGGTCATAAGTGGGTGAATGACTATGACCAATGCTTCTACTTTACCTGATGTCACTGTTGGAACCGGAGAACCGTCGAGCAGTCGTGTCTTTTTGACACTTTTCAGTGTGACACTCCTCGGATTGCTTGCCTTATTCTCAAATGTTTTTGGATGGGATACAATTCCGTTGCTTGGAGAACTCGTACCTCTCATCGGAAATCTTGGTGGAAGTGGAATTTGGTATTACCTCATTGGAATTCTTATTGGTTTGGGCGCAATAGTCGCCTCTTTGCTTAGCGAGGTCATCGTCGATTAGGAGGTGTGATGAATGGAAGTCGTGTTTATTTCTACTGCTCTAATGGTCGGCATACTGGCCCTTGTTTCAAANTACATGGTCAAAGGCATTGGCGGGATGGCAAGTCCATTGCGTCAAGTGGGTTTGTTCCTCCTGAATAAAGCACCTGCTGGACTTATTGATTTGTTCAAGGATAAAGCAGGCAGTGGAACCAAGACTTGGATGCGATACGGTATGGCTTGGTTCTTTATGGCAGTGCTCGGTACTTTCCTCGGTATTTGGCATCGTTACGACCCGACTGCTCTCAATTCACTTTCAAGTGTAGGCTGGAGTTACGATGACGGTTCGATGCTTACCGATTACACCCGAATTTTCTTTTCAACTGCGATGAATTACCTCCTTGTTGGNGCAGCACTCGTTGCCGTCTCACGTTCTTCGAAGGGGCGCCTCGCAAGTGAGGCTAGCGCATCCATGGTTGCAGCCCTGTTGACCGCATCCACAATCGCAGTTTTGCTTCTACCTGCTGTATTTTCATTCCTAACAATTGAAAATGAGGCGGCAATTTTGGAAACACTGCAAAATATTTCCATGCTGCTGCTTTCTGCTATGCTCCACCTAGCACTTCTCATCAATATCTTCATCACTCTAGGTGATCGTGAACACGANGATATTTCACCAACNACATGGTTCTTGGTCCTCGCTCTTGTTGCCAAAATAACCAGTATGTTGTTTATCTTCTTTGGAGAGATTGTCGATGCTTCCCAAATGGTCTGGATGGCCGAACGAGTCCTCAATGGCTGGGTCCCACTTGCGCTTATCTTTGCCGTAGCTTATCACATCATTCCTTTCACTGCCGGTAAACCCGTTTGGTCTGCATCAATGCAAAAAGCGAACATGCTGTTTCTTTTTGTCACCATTCCGCCTTTCTTTATGTCGTCAGCAGATGCCGGTGAACTCCTGCAAAATGTCGGTGCAATTCTCATGGCATTGGGGCTACTACCCTTGTTTGCTGGTTCCGTAAATATGGTTGCAACCGCGGCTTCTAACCCTGAAAAGATTGTGAAAAACCCAGGAGCATTTGCAGCNACAGCAGCGATGATGATNCTTCCAATCTTTGCCGTTGGTGGATTCTTCACTGGTATGGATACTTTTGTGGGAATGGACAAACTTGGCAACATGGCTCATACTGTCGATTCAGGATTTATGTTCACTGTTGGAGGACTGATGATGCTCGCTGCAATATTCACCTCATATCCGCTGACTTCTCAAAAGCAACTGGCCAAAGCCAGCAATGCGCAACTTGCGGTATGGTTTACAATCATTGGAGGCCTAGCAGCAACAATTTCAGCATTAATTGGTGACTTTACCCAATACGGGGTTTCAAATTCAGGAGTTGAAGATGCGGTTGCTTCAACTGGCGGCTTCTATCTTGTGTCCGCCGCATTGTTTTATCCAATAACAATTGGTGTAATTCTTGCTGCACTTTCCATGATACACACTGGCCGTCCGAACAACGCTTCCCTTACAGAAGCAGTGACTTCTACAGACATTCACTCCTACACTTTGGTTGAAGGTTCGACAACCATTCGAACTTTACTTGGCCGTGGCGTTGGTATTGATACGAAATTGAACATTGGCGAGGTTGAAGAAGATGAAGGTGGCTCTTCACTCATTCGAGTATCTGCTCAACTGCACAACGATGAAATTGTAGAATATCCCATGCCTGAGGAATTGGTTATGCTTGCTCAATACCTCAAGCAATCAAAGCAGACCATTTTCGAATTCTTCAGCTCGATTGATTTGGATGGTTCCGGAGAAATTGACGGTTATGAATTTAGAGAGGCCCTCTCCAATGCGAACATTGCTGACCTTCCTCCATGGGAAATGGGGCGTTTGGTTTCAGCGGTAGACTTGGACGGAGACGGTCGTTTGAACCTCCCAGAATTGGACATCATGCTTGTCAAGATTCGGAATGAGATTCTTGATTCTGAAGAAGAGTAACTGCGCACAAAGGTGTGTTCACTGTGAAGATTGGACTTGTTGGCAAACCGAATGTCGGCAAATCAACTTTTTTTAGTGCTGCTACCTTGGCAAAAGTCGATATTGCAAATTATCCTTTTTGTACGATAGAACCGAACGTNGGNGTTGCATTTGTCGCCGCNCGCCTCCCATGCCCTTGCAAGGACCTCCGATTACGGCTTGAATCTGAAGGCAGATTGAAACCAGTCGATGCAGAAGACCCACGTCAGGGAAGTTTGTGCGAACCAAGAACGGGAACATGTGTAGCNCATCGTCGGTTNGTCCCATGCTTTTTGGTGGACATTGCAGGTCTTGTTCCTGGGGCAAGTGAAGGCAAAGGAAGGGGGAATGCTTTCTTAGCTGATTTAGCGAATTGNGATGCTTTAATTCAGGTAGTCGATGCTGCTGGCAGCACCGATATTGAGGGCAATCCTCAAGGAAATCAACAATCCAAGGAGATTGCACAACAACGAATACGTGACGAGATTGAATTTTTGAGTATGGAACTCGATGCATGGATCTCGGGCCTGCTAAATGATGGATGGACTCGTGGTGTTCGAAGAGTTCAAGCCGAAGGTGAGAAAGGACTTGTGATGTATCTTCAAGAGCAGCTAACAGGTTTGGGGGCAACCCAACAATCAATATCAACGGCTTTTGAATCGTTTAAGAAGCAGCATTCTGAGTTAGGTCGTCCCTGGGATTGGGAACAATCAGTTATCTCTTCCTTGGCTTTTGAAATACGACGNATACTTTTCCCAATTCATATTGCTGCAAATAAATTNGACATTGCACCACCAGGTGTTTTGGATGNAATCGAAGTCAATGGNCGCCTCATTCCATGCATGGCAGACGTTGAGTTGGCATTGAGGCGCGCCTCATCAGCAGACTTGATTCAATATATTCCCGGCGAAGATAGTTTTCAATATTCATCTAAGAACTCACTTTCTGAAGCTCAAAATAAGGCCTTGGACCACATGCTTGAGAGGCTTTCAACCAACAAAGGAACCGGTGTTTCATCGATGATTGATTCGGTTTTGTTTGATGAATTGAATCATATTGTAGTCTATCCAGTCCAAGATGAAAATCATTGGACGGATGGAGAAGGTAAGGTCCTGCCAGACGCATTTGTTGTCCCTTCTGGAATTCAAGCGAAGAATCTTGCCTTTAAGGTCCACAGCGATCTTGGTGAAGGGTTCATTCGTGGGGTTGACGGGAGAACACGACGGGTCGTTGGTTCAGATCACGAACTTATNGACGGCGATGTATTGAAGATACACGCCAAATCTTAGTCANTGGCCTTTAGGCCGGTCATAGGCTGGAGTTAACCTCGCCATATCTCCCGAATATTGGCCACCACGATAGATAAACCAAACCGGGGCGATGAGGGTCAAGATGACCAGCAATGCGAGCACATACAATCCCCAAGGTCGGACATCGCTGAGAACGATGATCCAAAGTGTCCATAGCAATGGAATATACATGAAAATACTGTACCTTCGAGCCATTATCTGCAGTCGAGCACTTCGAAGTGAATCGTCGAACATGTTTGCNGCTTCTTCTTCGGTAACGAGGCCTTTTTCAACACCACAACGAACACAAACCTGTGCTCTTGGCCCATTTCCGTGAATGAATTGCTCCCGGGAATAGGTGCTTGAGCAGTATCTGCATGTTGGCATAGATGTCCCTCAAATTAACCGAAACACTCCCGATTCTTCAAGCATCCGCTTCAAACTGTAGGAAATTATCCAGTAGTTTCAATCCATCTTTTGAACCGACTGATTCTGGATGAAATTGAACACCACATATCGGTAGTGATTTGTGTTCCAAAGCCATTATTTCATTGGTAGATTCTTCAAATGTGATTTCAAAAATTCCAGTATCTTTGACATTTGAAACACTAAGTGAGTTGTATCGAGTGAACATTGATGGAGATTGAATTCCTGAAAAAATTCTACTCTCGGAATGTAGGCATGAACGGGGCACTCCATGAACGGGGCCGTGAACGGAACGATCAACGGTCATGCCGGCTGCAAGTCCAATGGCTTGATGGCCGAGACAAATTCCCATTACAGGTTGAGGAATTAGAGATTGTAGAGAGGCTTTGGCGATTGCTAGGGTTAGTGGTGAATCATCGGGCTTTCCAGGACCAGGGCCNAGAATAACATGGCTCGGTTTGAGCCGGTTCACCAGTTTGGCGGCAGAATCAGCGTTCCATGGTTTTCTTGAAAGGTAATCCCTGGCTTTGAGAATAGATACATCATGCCCTAATCCAGCAACGGCGTGAGCAATATTCAGTGTAAATGAGTCGAGATTGTCGATGAGNAGGATGCCATTGATTGTCGGAATAGATTCGTCAACAAACTGTACAGAACCNTGTGCTGATGTAATTGGTGCTTCTTCGATTTCTAACGGGTGATTTGTGAGTTTGCGGGTAGGCAATGCTGAGTCGCTGTTTTCAATCCACCCGCATGCTCGACGTAGAGCAGCGGCTTTCCATTTTGCTTCGTTGACTTCAGCCCGTGGAATCGACCCGATNGTGATGCCTCCNCCAGCGGCAATACTTCCACTCCAACCGTACCTTGTTTTCTTTGCAATGAGTGTTCGAATCATGATGTTCAATGCACATGAACCTGAATGAACATCAACCCACCCAAGTGAACCGGTCCAGAAAGAGCGCGGTCGTCTTTCAACTTCGTCTATTGCTGCACAAACGACTGTTCTTGGACATCCTGTAATACTCCCTCCTGGAAATACATTTTGAATCGCATCGATACCATTCATTTTATCATCAAATTTGCCGGAGAGATGGGAGACAAGGTGTTGAACTTGAGCGTAGGCTTCAACATCAAACCGTTTGATAGCAATACTTCCGACTTTAGAGACATGAGCAATATCGTTTCGCATCAAATCTACAAGCATTCTGTGTTCTGAACGTTCCTTTTCGTCTTCAACNATTTCTTTGCGTAAAAGAAGTTCTTCTGCATCGGTTGTGCCACGTGGGCGGGTCCCCTTAATCGGTGAAGTGAAGACATTTTCTTCATCGCATTTGAGAAGGCTTTCAGGTGATGAACAGACGATTGAAATATTCAAATCAGGTGCATCAATGTACGCTGAAAAAGGTGCAGGGTTGGATATTGTAAGACGCTGAAAGATTCTTCGAGGATGTTCGTTTAATTCACCATCCCACCACCTTCCTACATTGACTTGATACATCTGTCCAGCGCGAATACTTTCACGAATATCTTCGATAATTCTCTCATGCTGCGTATCTGTCATTGAACTGGAGTCTTGGGTAAATGCAGGTTCTCCAAGTTCCGGCAAGGGATGATTCTTGTTTACATAANCGAGAATTTTAGCAGACCAAGAATCGTCAATGAGGGAATGAACAGTCATTTTCTCGGTTTTTCGGTCTTGAACAACCATTTTTTCAATGAGCCAGAGTACTGTTAGAAGTTCTTCTTCATCTGGAGGATGTTGGAGATTAATTGGCTGTGTCCACTGAACCATATCATACGACAACGCACCGGCCCAAAACGGCCGCTGAGGAAGTGAACTGTCCGATTGGTTTTCAAANAGCGCATCNGGGGTGAAAGTACGTAATTTGTTGANCATCTCGTCTATTGANTGAGCAAAAATAGAGGTTGAGTGATACCAGCAACCGTGTTTCCATTCTTCGACGATTGCTGTGAATTTCTTTTTGTTCGGGTTTACTTGAATNTCACCATTCAGTGGACTNTGTGAGTTGGGAATGACGATATCTTTTGGTTGTACAATCTTCACTCGCCATTTTGGCGGACCGCACAGTATCGAGAACTGGGCCAAATGCGAAAAAGGTCCACTTGAGCAGAGAAGGATTTCATCAGGACCTCCATATTTTACGGCATTTTGTCCAAGCAAACCTTCGTCTCGAAGGTGATTTTGGAGCCCGAGCAATTCANGACTCATCTCCATTCCTCACATCGAACCAAGTTGTTTCTTTTTGATAATGTTCCTTTAGTATTGATTGACAATGGTTGGTAAGAGTCTGACTGTCGCTAAACTCTTCACTGTCGAGTGAAAGTATTCTGCAAGCTCCCAAGCCACTGCCAATGACCACTATTTCGACTGCTCTGGCCACTAACCTTTCGTTTAATCTCCCNGATTGTATAAGAATACCTGATTTCTGTAATCCATGAGATATATGATTGAAAGTGATGCTTTCAACACCACCTTGGTCCTTGGCAGCGACCCAAACAATTCCATCTTCATCCATAACCAAGGGCATTGCTCTATCGGTATCAATAATGGCGAAGTCATGGACAAGAAACGCAATGTCGCAACCAAGTTCGTGTGCGGATTCTCGTGCTTTGATGTACGGAGACCAGCAACCGTGTTTTGTCCCGCTTATTCTTTTCGACCATTTTGGTGCTGCAACAGTCGTTGCATCCAATTCCTCATCACGCAATTCAACATCCCTCGATTCAAGAGTTAATGTTCCGTTTTGAGACAATTCAATGCGAAGAAGTTTACCAAGAGTAATTTCTCCTTCGGCCGTCTCGATATCGACCATTTTACGAATCTGATTCTCAAGAAGANGATTCATGTTTGGTGGGAAAGGTATGCGTAGGCTTTCAGCATGCTTTGCCATTCTTTCACTGTGCAGCNGCCAGTCGGCAATCTTGAATTTACCATCCCATAACGCAGTGGTAAACACCGCGTTTCGTGGGCTGGGCAAAATGCCTATGCTCATTGACACCCCTCAAAGCAAGTCATCCAAGAAGGATGTATCAATACTCGCTTGTGGGAGTTGCGGTGAATTGGGTTCAGCGAGATCATTCATGAGTGCGTTGTTTTGAACTGGACGCATTACAGGTTGCGGTGCTTGGTATGCAGGTCGCCCGTACAAGTCTTGATTTTCAATTCGCTGTGCGGCAGCGTAGATATCATTCGCTTGATTTACAGGAACTGCAGGCACAGGCTTTGACGGCATTGGAGGTACAGTTGTGTCTCCAAACGAGTCCCAAGTGTCATCTTGAATGCCCCATGTAGCTTCTTGCAATTCAAGAGTACGGTCTCTCTTTCTTTGACCGCCACGTGACCGAACAATAGCAAGCAAGAGTATCAACGCAGTGACCAGAAGACCAGCAGCAAGCAGGTTCGGTGTTGTCAGAAGTGATGAGAAATCGTTCTGGTTGTTGGAGTCTTCTCCAGAGCCAGCATTGTTTGCGTCCTTGCCGTACACATCAAGCATCACAGCNTCGACTTCTTCTCGTTCAAAGAGNTCGTCAAATGGTGTGACTGCAACATACCATGCTGAAGTATTGGTTAANGCTTGNTAATTGCTCGGCGTGATTAAGAAAGTGTTCGATGCTTTCACTTCAGCCACAAAGTCTGCATNTGAAACAGAGGTAAAGTCTGTTCCAGAGATATACAATCTGTAACCACGAACACTTGAATCGGCAGAATGAGTCCACTCGACAAAGATATTTGATTCGGAATTCCATGACAGAGAGACGTCTTCGATTTCATCAAGGTACCCTCCCAAATCGTCAATGTCATTGTCTATCGATTTGTTCGAAACAGTCTGGAGGTTAATTTCCTGAGCATTTCCAGCAGTATCTCGGACAACGACAGCGACCCATATTTCGAGTCCTTCTACTACCGGCGTATCCCCTGCAACAACTTCGATGGTAAGTGGAAGTTGAGGCAGTCGGGGAAGAGTTGCAATTGGTGTTGCAGGACCTGAACTTCCGAGCCCNACTGCATCAAAAGACCATGTGGCGCCGTAGATATCATATCCTGCAACATCGCTTTCATTACTCAACTCAAACTCCAGCAGAAGGGCACTTCCATCATCGAGAGGCCGGTCGTAAAGATTGAGTGAGGAAATTACTTCAGGCGCAGTAATATCTTGAACGTTGTTTATTGGAATAACCGAGGCTTGAGGCAGTTGAGTGAGATGGACATTTCCTGCCAAGTCATGCACGGTAACTACCACGAAGAGTTCGATATCTGGCTTGATGATTTGNGGGGTNGAATCCACGATTGAATCGCCACCGTAAAGCGCTGTAGAGATTGAAAGTTCAATTGGATTCAAGTCTTCATCAATCCATTGCTTGTTAATTTTCAAACAAGCGCACACAGCAGGGTCGTCACCAAACGCAGCCCAAGCTACGGACAAATCGGACAACGGCTTATCAGCAGCCCACACAATGTAATGTGAGAANTCATCAGCATCGGAAATAGACCAAATGACATCGATTGCAGTTCCATCGTCATCTGGATGGTCAAATGCGTTGANTGAGTNGACTCTATCCGGAGTTGTACCGCTGCCTGCAGTATTGCGAAGGGGCGTAACTTTCATCACATCAACATCATTGAGATTGGCATTNAGCCAATCGTCGTAGGCGACAACACCAACATAGTAGGCTTGACCNTCTTGGAGGCCNACNCCNTCAATANTGGTGACAGTTGTCGAATTCTCGGAACAGTCATCGANTATTTTCGCTTGGGAATATTGATCGCTTGCGACAGATGTAGATGGGATTGTTTCAGTGTCAATCCCTCCTGATGACAAGCGAATAAAAATTGCATAGAATGTACAATCTTCGGCAGTATTGACGTCCCATGAAACAGTAATTCGGCCACCATCATCGTCAGGGGTATCTATTGCAGCCACATTTTCCATCTTTGGNGGGGCAGTGTTGTCATTGAGCCCGCCAGTAGGCACCACTGGACCAATGATNGTTGGGTTCATGAGGTCCTCTTGCCCGGATTCATCGGCACAAGTAAGAGCAAGCCAGTAGGGTTGTCCAGCGTCAAGCGAAACAACAGTGGTGTTGCCTTCGGTTTTGTTTACTTCAGCCACAGGTGTTAATCCAAGAGCATCAGTNATTGAAGTGGTTGAAGCATAGATCATGGTTCCAACCAAATCAAGAGAAGTACATCGGGCCCATTCGACTTCCAAATCGCCGTCATCCCCACCATCATGGGGCCCAGCATTTGCCCAAACTGGAGAAAGCGGGACTTCGTTCGACGCAGATGCGGGCCCGAGTATCGGAGACGGTGTGCCTAGATGTCCGTCGTCATATTCAACGACAACAACAGCGTAATACTCGTTACCATCAACAATTGGTACACCGTTTGCAGTTGTCACTTCGCTTGAAAGTCGGCTGTGCAGAGAGATTGCTTTGTCAACAGTTCTTCCAGCAAGGTCGTCAGCGGTTAGTGGCAAACCTGAAGCGGTTGTAAACGGCCCTTCGTTCACATAGATAAGATAGCGAGCGAAATTTTCGTCATGGACAAGTGTCCAGTTCGCAAGAAGAGCTCCACCGCCATCATCAGGTCGGTCAATCAGGTCGGTCATTGAAACAGGAGTTTCTGTACGTACATAGTCGTAAATCAGTCGAGCATGAAGCGAGCCGTTGGAGGGGGAGCGAAGCGTCAAAGTCACAAATTGAGTTCCGTTGATTATTACTCCATTTGAAACAGCAAGTTGCAGTGATGTCTCAAAGTCTGGATTGTTGTTAAGTTCAATAGTTGCGTTGTACTTCAAACTCTTTGAGTGGGCCCAAGTTGCAGCATTCTTGACAGGTGAAGTGAATGCAAGTGGTACGGTTTGGAACATGATGCCATTGGTGCCTGCAACTCCTAGACTGCTGTCAAGAGATACGGTAGAGTTGAGGTCAGCAAGAACGATATTCATTCCTGGATGGGTCATTTCCGAGATATCTTGAGCGGCAAGGTTGAACCCAACATTGAGCGGATCTGCATAACGAACTGAGACTCTTTCGACTTCGGTATACTGTGCATTATTTTCAAATCCAAACAGTCCTTCTCCATCGGTAGTTAACCAGATATAATTGGCAGAAAGCGTACCACCAGTGAGTTCAGGCATAGCAATCATTTTCTTGTTTTGGTGCGAATTTGTACGCGCCTCAACAATCGATACGCCATTGTTTCCAAAGACCAACAAATCGTCGCCATCGCTGACCATTTTTTGGACCGGCCAACCAAATATTTGGAAGGAAGGAATGCCGTTTTCGAAGAATCCTGAAGAACTGTTCCAATGCGTCATCGGTCCAATATCGGTTGCGATATGAATCCCCCAGAAATCACTGGCCAAAGCATCAACATTGTTTGAAGGCAATTGATCGAATTCATGACCAGTAATCGCACCAGAAGTCAATCCTATTGTGGTAACAGCTGGACGTTCATTGCCTGCTCCATCGTGTCCGATGAACAGCATGTTTTCGGTCACACCAGTTGGCGAATATGAAGTAAGAGATTTCGTTGAGGTCCCCATGAGGCCAGAGGCTGAATTGTANAGGGTTGTAGTATTCGTTGTGAGGTTCATTTCAACCAAACCAGCAGATGTAGCCATCCATAGAGAATTGCCNTCAACAAGAACATCTTCAACGACGTTGGTTGGTAGACCGTCTGAAGTAGTGAGTGGATTAATCCAGTCGCCCTGAGTATAATCCCAACGACCAACACCACCGTTTGTAGCAATGTACAGTATGTCTGATGTAGCAGCGAAATTGTTCACTGCATTTGACGGTAATCCGCCAAGTAACTTACCGTTCCCGTAGCCGGTTTGAACATCATAGAGTTGTACGCCTGGTGCAGAGCCGCCACTACCCATCAGTCCGAGAACGAGGGTCGTACCATCGAGTACCATTCCATCGAGATAACTATGCAATCCTCCGTTTAAACGTGTGACAATTCCGGTCAGCGTGTCCAGCTTGTACAAACCAGTAGGTGTAGATGAGATGTACAAATCAGTTCCAATTAATTCGGTATCTTGCGCTTTACTGTTTGCAGCCATTGTCCAACCGTTTTGCCACAATATTGANCCNTCAGCTTGCCNTTCNCCTTGAAGTAATCCTGCCCCACTTGATTGCCCTTGGCCTTGGTTTGTACCTGCTGTGGTAACCCAAAGATGAGTAGAGTTTCCATTCATTGATGTCACTTGNCCACTCACAAGTCCAGGGAGTGTAGCAATGGTGTTTTGACCAAGTGAACCGATAGTTTCGACTTTACTAAATCCAGATGAACCGCCTGCTTGACCGACGAGCCATTCATTTCCGAGCCATTGGAACGAAGTTACAGATGAACCAGCACCATTGACACTGGCTTGGGCATTTGAGTTGCCAGATGTCGAAATAATGGTGAATCCTCCACCGATGATGTTGTTACCCGACAACCCAATTCCGTGACCAAGTACAAGTTGTCCGTTTTCATAGCCGATAGCATCCCACCACACTCTATCGCTCGGTAAACCGTTGGTTGCAGATGTGATTGGGGTAATCCAAGAACCTGATGAATAACTGTATTTTTTGATGTCTGCCTCGTCTTCGTAAAACGCCACATACAATGTATCTGTAGAATCGCAAGCCACTCCAGCAACTTCGCCGTAATTTTCGTTCCAATCTGCTTGAGTAAATGAGCCAATAAGCGTCTTGTTCGCAAGGTCTAGACGAACAACTCCGCCATTATTCGCATATACGCCAATGTTCAGAACTCCACCACACATCGCCATTGAGAGTGGATATCCGTTTGGAGTGCCACTTTGGCCTAGGCTGTAT
>NYZH01000041.1 GCA_002687075.1 Methanobacteriota archaeon | reverse complement strand
AGCTTCCAGATTTCTCTGAAGCTCTTCCCAGTCTTCCTTGCCTATGGTCTCAGTGTCCACGAACACCCCGCTGAGTGACACATATTTGGATAGTTCCCGCCCCAGACCTCTTTGCTCTGGGGTGTCTGCCAACTGAGACTCACTAGGTTATCATCATAAACTCGATATCGTTCGCCATAGCCGTAGGTGCAAAAAATGGGCCGAGAAACAGTCCTCAAGGCAATTAAGGATGCAGAGAACAAAGCGAAGGAAACCATATCCGACGCGGAATCCAAAGCTGCAGAGATTATTACCAAAGCAAGACTATCGGCAACGGAGATAATCCAGTCGGGAAGGTCCGATTCAGAGTCCAGCAGCCAAGGCATGATTTCAGAGGCCCGCGGTGTAGCAGAGAAAGAAGCCAAGAAGGTCTCGAAGGATGGAGACTCATCTATTGAGTCCATTCACAAGGGAAGCGACGGTAACAGAGAGAAGGCCGTGAAGATAGTATTGGATGCCTTTAGGTCTAATTAACTGGAGGATGTCTTGTATGTCGCAGGTTAACACCCAGCAGATGGGAAGGTTCATCGCCGCGGGATCCAAGGATAAATTGGGAGGGGCAATTGAAGCCTTAGCTCACTTGAATGCTCTACATATTCTGGATTACGATGGTTCAGAGGACGGATTCTCACTGGGCTCTCCAGATCCTAGTTCTGAGGAAGTTGGCAGGGCCTTGGTCAAGGCTAGGTCAGCGGCCTCAATTATAGAATTCAACGGACCAGAGAGGGCAGTTCCATCTGCATCGGTCCGCGACAGTCTTTCCAACGAACTTCCCGGCAAGATAGAGAATCTTCTTCAAGCCCAGTCTAGGATTGATGAACTAGATACTGAGATTTCAGCCACTGGGGAAGAAGAGTCATCTCTGGAGATGGTGGCGTCACTCGGGCTAGATATAGAGCTTCTAAGCGGGTACAACACTCTCTCATCATTCGTAGGAACAGTATCCGACCCCATTAGCCCATCCTCCATAGGAGATTCATCATTGGTGTTCAACTCAAAGAATGGCAAGCAGAACATGGTGGCCGTATTCGTCGAGATTAATGATTCTCACAAGGCTACCGAGGCATTGGAATCTGCGGGATTCGAGTCAATACCACTTCCCAATGGAACCGGCTCTCCAGTTGAAAGACTCTCACAGGTAAAGGGGCACAAGCAAGATCTGATTTCCGAGAGAGACGAGCTCACAGCCCTTATCGAGGAATGGATAGACGAAAATGGGGAGGATCTAGCGTGTGGCTTGGAAGTCTTGGAGAGGGACCATGACGTACTAACGGCACCAACCAGGGTAGCTGTTTCGGATCACGCCTTCGTCATTGATGGATGGATAGAGATGAGGAGGGCAGAAGAGGTTACTAAAGCTCTAGAGCCATTCTGCCTTTACACTGAGTCAGACAAGTTCGAACTCGTTGCAGGAGGGGGAGGGCACGGTCATTCAGATCATCATCACCATCAGGAGATGCCCCCTATATCCTATCAAGAGAGAAGCACGAGTAAACCAATGGAGCTACTTACCGATGCAGTCGGTAGGCCTGCTTATGGGCGAGTCGATCCAACAATTTTCATGATGTTCACTTATCCGCTGTTCTTTGGTATGATGCTGGGAGATATGGCATACGGGCTGATTACAATGGGAGTCGGATGGATGGTGATCAGGAACTCCGCCACTAATGACATGCTAAAGCTAGGTGGGAAGTTCTTGGTCTACATAGGATTAGGCACCCTAATTTTTGGTTATATTTACGCAGAGTTTGCTGGTTGGGAGATTTTCCTTTACGACAAGCTCACTTATGCAGATGGTAGCTACATGAAGGACTCAGCAGGACATTACATGTATTCTGAAAACCTTTCTCCGGTGGCATTCCTAGCTAATCTATACCCCTTTGACCTAGATCACGGATACGGCCCCGCAGCAGAATTGGGCTACGGAATCACACTGTCATTCCCATTCCACAGAGTAGGAACTCATCTAGAGGATCTTATCGTACTTACAATCTACGTCGGATTCTTCCACATCCTCATGGGATTGGCAATCGGATTCAGGGATATTCTCCTGTATGGGAATGGGCATGGTGGAGTCGGGCTTGTGTGTGCATTCTTCGAGAAGGGGACTTGGATGGCCCTACTTGTCGGCGGTTGGATGTTTGCATATGGATTCCTAGGCGACAACCAAGGGTGGCTTGGTGCCGAAGAGGCCGAAGCATTGATGATTCCAGGCGCAGCAATCGTTCTGGTCTCCATTGTCTTACTTATGTGGACACTCTACAAGTATCACGGAGTTCCATTCCCCATTAACGTGGGGCTTGCTCCCATCGAGGCAGTTGGAATGATGCCTACAGTAATTTCATACGTCAGACTGTTTGCAGTTGGAATAGTGGGAGTCAAGATTGCAGAGACCGGCAATGAGAAGCTATTCGAGCCCCTGGCACACATAATCGAGGATATCGCAAATGCATCGGCCATGGACTTTGTCTCAATCCCACTTCTTCTCATCGGATGGCTTGCAGTCCAAGCATTCGCGTGGATACTTGGTGTCTTCAGTCCAAACATCCATGCGGCAAGGCTACACTTTGTAGAGTGGATGAGGCAGTATTACGATTCTAGCGGTGAGGAGTTCAAGCCATTTGGCCTGAAGTCTAGATACGTGGAGGTAGAATAGATCACATCAGATTCCAAGCATTAGCTTGAAAATAAGGAGGAAAAAAAATGAACAGAAGAAACATGATGAAAGGAATGAGCGCTCTTATGGTGATGACCTCGTTTGCAATGATAGCATCCGTGGTAGCAGCGCAAGAGGGAGACACAGCAACAGCCGCAGCACACTGGGATGCACAGAAGCTAGGAGCAGGACTAGCCCTAGGTCTATGTGGTATCGGAACTGGAATGAGCCAGGGGCCAATCGGAGCCGCAGCTGTTGGAATGATATCCGAAGACTCTAGCAAGTTCGTAAGCGGACTGATCTTTACTGCTCTACCAGAGACAATCGTACTTTTCGGTTTCCTAGCACTGTTCCTGCTCTAAGCGGAACAAAGGACCAGAAGTGTAAATTTGAGGTAATGAAATGTCACTAGAAGCTCTATCCAAGGAGATCAGCATGCAAGCTGAAGCCGAAGCAAAATCGATTATCGATAATGCCAAGGCAGAGGCCGAGAGGATCCAGAACGATGCCATGAGCCAGGCGGCAAATGCCGCTGCAGATGTCGTGGCACGTGCGTCCAAGGACAGCAAGCAGATTTCCATTGAGGTCGTCGCCGCAGCAAGGCAGGCCAATCAAAAGAAGGCCCTCGTCGCTCGACGAGAGGAACTAGATATTACTTGGGAGTCAGTTAAGCAGAGGGTATCCTCTCCCGACTTAGAAGGAAGGAACAAGATATTGCAGGGATTAGTCAAGGAAGCAAGCGCCTCTAATTCAGATATGATAATGAGGCCTGTGAGAATTGATAGAAAATCACTGTCTTCTTCCGATTTCTCAATGGGGGACGATATAGATGGACTGGGCGGTTTCGTCCTTGAGTCCAAAGATGGCTCGGTAGTCCTGGACTACAGATTCGACAGTCTCCTAGAGGATGCATGGAAGGCCAATCTAGGTCCAGTAAACAAGGCGCTATTTGGAGAATAAGAGGTGATTAAGTGTCTAGTGTGAGCTATGGGCGTTCGAATGTCTACAATGCCTCAGCGAGAGCAAAGGCACGAAAGGCATCGCTAATAGATTCAACTAGAATGCGTCAGCTGCTCCAACAGGGCCCAGATTCCATCGGCGCAAGTATCGGTGAATTAGGATACAGGACGGAAATGGACTTGTATGCATCAAGAATGTCAGGGGCAGATGCTGTTGAAGCTGCATTATTCCACAATATGGATAATGACATACACCAAGTAATGGGGTTCTGTCACGGGCATCTCCGCTCTCTCGTCGCGATATACGTTGAGAGATTCGATTATGAGAAGGCCAAAACCGTACTTAGGGCAATTAATGGCGGGGCCTCCGATGAGATGATAGAGGACCAAATCCTACCTCCGGAGAACCCCAGAAATTCTCCATGGCTAGCAATCGTTAGATCTACCGAGGGGCTCCAGGAAGCCGTCGAAGCGATGGCGGGAACTCCTTGGGGGAGGACTCTCTCCAAGTTAGAGGGTGACCTCACCTTGGAAGAAATGGAAAACTCTCTGGATATGCAGTATTTCTCAGATGCAATCAAGGCAGTAAAATCAGGCAAAGGTGAACCACGATTACTTAGATACCTAAGGATGGAAATAGATCATAGGAATATAATCAACCAGCTTCGAGCAATCAGACTCGAGACCTCTCAGGAAAAACGCTCCTCCATAGTGATTCCTGGAGGTAGGATAGACTCTAGTGTGATGAAGCAGGCATGTCTAGCTATGAACGACTCCGATTTAATCGAGGCCTTGGGAAGGAGTAGCTCGTTCGATGATTCTGGTTTCGATGAGGCTATGGGTAAATCTTCCAGTCAAGGAACCCTGGACCCGTATGCTGAGCTTCTATCACATCAGAGGCACTCCCTACTGAAGAAATTCTCTCATTTGAGCCCGATTTCCCCTTTCCCAGTTATTCATTACATCGAGTGCAAAGCACTCGAAGTTCGCAATCTCAGGCTTCTCGTTAGAGGAAAGGCGGTAGGCCTGCCAGATGACGTTATTGAGGCCCACATGGACTATTGAGGTGAAAAAATGGAGATAGCAGTAGTGGGACCTCTTGAATTCACATTAGGATTTCAACTTGCAGGCGTGAAAAACCTGTATAATCCGAGCAGCGATGAAGAACTATCAGAACTGCTTAAATCACTACTCAACCAGAGTGAGATCGGGGTTGTAGTGGTCGACAATAAAGATCTCAACAAGCTTTCCGATAGGCTCCGCTTACAGCTGACGGAAAGCGTCACCCCCACGGTATTGGGGATAGGGACAGAAGAAGATAATACTCTTCGTGAGTCCATCAAGTCTGCTCTAGGCGTAGACCTCTGGAAGTAAGCAATTAAACAGGAAGTGAAAATATGAGTAAAGAAAATGGAGTAATCTACCGGATTTCCGGACCAGTTGTGACAGCAGTAGGAATATCGCCAAGAATGTATGAAGTCGTCAGGGTTGGCGANGAGGGNCTAATGGGCGAAGTGATCGAGTTGCATGGNGACCAGTCTGTAATTCAGGTGTATGAGGAGACCTCGGGAATNAAGCCCGGGGAGCCAGTTATCAGAACTGGCCAGACTCTTTCGGTACAACTNGGNCCGGGATTGCTGACACAAATCTATGATGGTATCCAGCGCCCTCTCCCTAAGTTAGAAGAGACCATGGGGGTTTTCATCACCCGTGGTGTTGATGCAGATGGTTTGGATCTTGAAAGAAAGTGGGATTTCAACGCAGTAGTCAAGAAGGGGGATGAGATAAGTTCTGGCCATGTGATTGGAAAGGTNCAGGAGACNGAAACCATCGAGCATCGNGTCATGGTNCCTCCAAATGTGAGTGGTAAGGTGAAGAGCATTAAGTCCGGNTCGTTCAACATCACAGAGACCGTATGCGAATTAGACGATGGCACTGAGATTGCNATGATGCAAGAGTGGCCAGTACGTCATCCAAGACCTTTCGTTCAGAAGTATGCTCCTGATGTTCCCCTAATCACAGGTCAAAGGATACTAGATTTCCTATTCCCATTGGCCAAGGGCGGCACCGCAGGAATTCCCGGACCATTCGGATCAGGGAAGACTGTAACACAGCAGCAACTAGCCAAATGGTCCGACGCACAAATTGTTGTTTACATTGGATGCGGCGAAAGAGGCAATGAGATGACCGAGGTTCTAGATGAGTTCCCTCATCTCATCGATCCAAACACGAACAAGCCTCTGATGAATAGGACTGTGATGATTGCGAACACATCCAACATGCCAGTAGCCGCCAGAGAGGCGTCAGTGTACACTGGAATCACCATAGCTGAGTACTTCAGGGACATGGGGTATAACGTAGCTCTAATGGCCGACTCGACCAGCAGGTGGGCCGAGGCAATGAGGGAAATATCCTCGAGGCTCGAGGAAATGCCTGGAGAAGAGGGCTATCCTGCTTACCTATCTAGCAGGCTAGCTGAATTTTACGAGAGAGCTGGCAGGGTACAGACTCTGGCGGGATCCGATGGTTCAGTATCTGTGATTGGAGCTGTTTCTCCTCCAGGAGGAGATATTTCAGAGCCGGTAAGTCAGGGAACTCTCAGGATTGTTAAGGTATTCTGGGGTCTCGATGCTGGTCTTGCCAGGCAGAGGCATTTCCCAGCAATAAATTGGCTAAATTCGTACAGCCTATANCCACAAGCCCTNGATCAATGGTACAGGGANAATATCGCTCCCGACTTCCCAGAGGTNAGGACTGAAATCAGCACACTNCTGCAAATAGAGTCGGAGCTTCAGGAAATNGTACAACTGGTGGGTTCAGACGCCCTTCCTGTAGATCAGCAACTCACGCTNGAGGTNGCTAGAATGATCAGGGAGTTCTTCCTGCAGCAGAATGCATTCCATGATGTCGACACATTCAGCGATCTAGACTTGCAGTATCACATGGCCAAGGCTATACTTTCGTTCCAAGAAGAGGCAAAGAAAGCAATTGCAGGCGGTGCGCAGCTTGAGGACGTTGTCAACGTCCCTGCAAGGACAGACCTGATGAGGGGAAGATTCGAGAAGGGCTATGAGGACAGAATCAGTGATTTAGTTAGTGAGATGAATAAGCAGATTGATGCTAGTATGGAGGCCAATTGAGAGGTGATATTATGAGTGGAAAAGAGTATAGAACCATTACAGACGTTAAGGGACCATTGGTTTTCCTGAATAAGACCGAGCCAGTATCATACGGAGAAATCGTGCAGCTCATGTTAAGCGACGGTTCCATCAAGAATGGGCAAGTTCTCGACACTTCGGACGAGCAAGTAATCGTTCAGGTCTTCGAGGGTACCGCATCTGTCGACAGGCAGACGGGAGTCAAGTTCCTCGGAGACGTTTTCAAGCTCCCTGTAAGCAAAGGACTCATCGGCAGGATCCTAGATGGGGCCGGACGTCCTCGGGATGGAGGGCCAGATATTGTCGCTGATGAAATGGCGGACATCATCGGGGCAGCGATAAACCCCTACTCAAGACAGAGCCCTGAATCCTTCATTCAGACCGGAATATCCGCAATTGATGCCTGTACCTCACTGGTGAGGGGCCAGAAGCTACCGATTTTCAGTGCCAGTGGACTTCCACACAATGACATCGCACTGCAAATCGCGCGACAGGCCAAATTAGTGGGCAGCGATGATGACTTCGTCGTAGTTTTCTGTGCAATGGGAATTACAGCAGAGGAGTACAACTTCTTCGTACACGATTTGGAGAGGACAGGGGCTTTGGAGAATTCCGCGCTATTCGTTAATCTGGCAGATGACCCAGCAGTCGAGCGTCTGATTACGCCCCGTCTAGCTCTTACCGCAGCCGAGTATCTGGCTTTCGAGCACGACTATCACGTACTGGTCATTTACACTGACATGACTAACTACTGCGAGTCGCTAAGGCAAATCGGCGCCGCTAGAGAGGAAGTCCCAGGTAGGAGAGGATATCCCGGATACATGTACACCGATCTTGCAATGCTGTACGAGAGAGCAGGTCTTGTGAAGGGCAAGAAGGGGTCAATCACACAGTTCCCCATCCTGACTATGCCTGGGGACGACATAACACATCCCATCCCTGACCTGTCAGGGTATATCACAGAGGGGCAGATCGTGATTTCCAGAGAGCTCCATCAAAAGGGAATTTATCCACCAATCAATGTACTGCCATCTCTAAGCAGGCTCATGAATGCTGGAATCGGAGACGGCAAGACGAGAGAGGACCACAAATCGGTCTCCGATCAGCTATACGCAGCTTATGCCCAGGGAAGGGAGCTTAGAGGGCTAGTGGCCATTGTTGGTGAGGATGCGCTAAATGAGCGTGACCTACAGCTCCTCAAGTTTGCAGATATCTTTGAGGATCAGTTCCTAAGGCAGAGTAGAGACGAGGATAGGTCGATCAGTGAAGGTACGTTGGATTTGGCTTGGAAGCTTCTTTCGAACATAGATACGAAGTATCTCGTAAGACTAGACCAGAAGTGGATTGACAAGTACCATCCCACCGAGAGAACATCTAGTGAAGAGGAGTGAATCTGAGGTAATAGCATGGCTCTGGACATCAAGCCAACAAGGTCCGAGTTGATCAATCTAAAGCGCCGCATTAAGCAGACCAGTAGTGGATACAACCTCCTAAAAATGAAGAGGGACGGACTTTTCCATGAGTTCAGAACTCTTCTTTCTGAGATGATATCGGCTAGGGAGGAGCTTGTAGGTACCTACAGGGACGCACTCCAGGCAATCAGCTTAGCTTCCTCAATTGAGGGAGGACTCTCGGTCAAGAGTGCAGCAATTGCAGCTTCAAAGAGGCCTGAAGTGAGCGTTTCTAGAAGGAATATAATGGGAGTCGTAGTTCCTAAGGTGGATGGCCAGAATCTCAAGCTATCAACAGAAGATAGGGGATTGGGACTTATTGGAGGATCGCCATACATAGACGAGGCTGCTGACTCATACTCCCTCCTAATTGAGAAAGTTGTCAAGGCAGCTGAAATGGAGGCCACTCTCAAGAGACTTCTGGAAGAGATTGAAGCTACAAAAAGAAGAGTCAACGCTCTGGAGTTCAAGGTAATACCTGAAATGAAGGAAGCGCAGACTTTCATCCAGCTAAGGCTTGAGGAGATGGAGAGGGAGGAAACTTTCCGACTCAAGCGCTTCAAGAACAAGTAGTAGTATGCCCATCCGAAGCGAGGGGTAAAATCAGACTTCCTCTTGCACCGTGTATGACTTCTCCTGAGCCGGTGCGTGAAAGGCTCGAAATCGATGTCGAGACTTGGAGTAAGAGGGACCTAATTAAGGTAATATCATCGAGATATTTCATACTTGGTGACTCCGAGCCAGGAGAGTTTTCTTGGAGGGTAAACAGCATAGGGGGGGCTTCAGAAAGCGAAAGTCTGCTTCAGATGAATGAACATCTTGAGAAGCTCGGGATGATCGGACTTCTGGATAAGGGAAATCCCCCCGTCCTCAGCGTCACAAACCTTCCGAGTGATGTATTCGTTATGCCGAGGTGGCAACAGGCGATAATATGGATAACGATGTTTTCTTTCATGACCGTAGCAGGATCTGGTCTGATTCTTAGGAATGATCCCAGTATGGAGTTCAGTACACCTCTGATAGCTGAAGCCTGCTCTCGATTCTCCATACCTCTGATACTCACCATCCTCCTAGCAAGTGAAGTCAGGAGGAGGGTGGCTGGAAGCTATGGGGTCTCCATAGGTCATCTATCTCCTCTTGCCTTTCCTCTCTCAGAGCCTATTTGGCCATTTGGCCTAGCCGGATTTATCTCACAGAGACGTTCCGATCAAGTTCCAATACCGGATAGAAAGGCTCTAGGAATGATTGAGATTTCCTCTCCGTTGGTAATGCTAATCTCAGGAATATTCCTCACAATTTTGGGATTATCATCTACCTCCACCCAACCTCCTAATCTGGAGTCTCCCCCTTTGGCATTCAGTGGAAATGTAATTATCGGGGTGCTGGAATCCTTAGGAATCGTTGAATCGCTCGAGATAAAATTACAATGGCTGGACCCATTAGCGATTGCTGGCCTTGGACTATGTACGGTTTCATGGATTATGATGCTTCCAATACCCGGATTCCCCGGAGATCATCTTCTTCACTCGATCCTAGGTCCTGATAACCTTCTATCTGATGATAAGCAAACTGTCATTTTCGCATCCACCCTAATATTCATGATTCTGGTTTTCGCCACCGATCCATGGTTCCCCTGGCTCGTAATTGCGACAATAGCGGTCTGGAGAAGATTTAGTCCAACTCCAATATTGGACCCCTTTGTCGTGGATGAGTCATCAGGTCTCGATGACATCTCACGCAACCAATTTGTTACTGTGATTGCCATGGTTCTAATTCTGGCATTCCCAGGGATAAATGGGTCATACAGTATCTCAGAGTGGGATGAGGGAGTGGATACGTCGCAGTGGCCAAATGAAGTGATTTACACAGTCGGAGAGGATACAGTGATCCCACTCGAGATAATTCCCGAAGGAGTTGTTCCGGTATCTGGTTGGATACAGTTCAGAATTGAGGGAACTGAGAATAAACTCGATCTCGCTTCCGATTGCTCAGATTTCTATCAAACGTGTAGAATAGAAGGAATTACCCAATCAGAGAATTCGATGATCAACCTCATAATACCAGAGCAAACCTCCCTAATTTTGGATAATATGACTGCAAGCATCAGAATCTTCACAGAGATAAAAGGCCACTATGGCGAACATGTCATAACTCTGATCCCGAATGCCACACAGTACCAAAAACTCCCTCTCTGGGAGTTTTCTGGGACGCTGCAAGAACCCCAAATTTGCACTATTATAGCAGTAGATGACAACTCCCTTGGAAATGTATCTGTAGCAAATCCAAGATGGTCTATATTGAACGGATCGACTCTTTCGAAAGGCCATAATGCCCTCTGTTTAGAGGGCGTTAATGGGGCTTCTATAAGCGGCCCGGTCGACTATCTTGGAAGGCATCTCGGGCCCATCCTGACCGTTAGTTGGGACGACGGAAATGTCAGCTCATGGCAAATCCCCATCTCCAATACATCCCCTGTTGTCAATTCCGTTGATGGTATCATCAAAGTCCCAGACGTCTTCTCTGGCTCAACTATTGGATTCGTAGAGTCCACTGCGCCATTCTGCCCATCTCAGTCCGATTTCCCAGTTATCGATACAGTTTCATCCTGGAACAGGACTCTCGGAGATCAATC
>NYZH01000040.1 GCA_002687075.1 Methanobacteriota archaeon | reverse complement strand
ACAAGGTCAAGGACAAGGTCAAGGACAAGGTCAAGGACAAGGTCAAGGACAAGGTCAAGGACAAGGTCAGGGACAAGGTCAGGGACAAGGTCAAGGACAAGGTCAGGGACAAGGTCAAGGACAAGGTCAGGGACAAGGTCAAGGACAAGGCCAGCAACAAGGTCAAGGACAAGGTCAACAAGGCCAGCAAGGTCAACAGGGCCAGCAAGGTCAACAAGGCCAGCAAGGCCAGCAAGGCCAGCAAGGTCAACAGGGCCAGCAAGGCCAGCAACAAGACAACGGACAAGGTCAGCAACAACAAGGCGGCCAACAAGGCGGCCAACAAGGCGACCAACAGAGTCAGAACCAAAACGGGCAGAATCAAAACGGTCAGAGCCAACAACAACAAGGTCAAACCCAAAACGGTCAGCAAGGCCAACAAGGTCAACAGACTGACCAACAGCAACAACAGCAGACCGACAACCAAGGCCCTGCAGACAACGACGGCGATGGAATCCCGGACAACATGGATAACGACAACGATAACGACGGAATCCCGAACGATGTTGACTCAAATCCAAACGACCACGACAACGATGGAATCCCAGACAACATGGATTCTGACGACGACGGCGATGGAATTGATGATTCTGAAGAAGCCCAAGATGGTGACCCAAACACNAACATTTACGATCACGACAACGANGGAATCCCCGATTCAATCGACCTCGATATCGATAANGATGGAATTGACAACTACAACGACAAAGCNGAAGATGGTACAGACCAATCCCGTGACCACGACAACGATGGTATGGACGATGCCGTTGATACTGATGATGACAACGACGATATTCTCGACGTTGACGAAATTGGTGGAGTTTCTGGACAGTACCGTTACGATCACGACAACGATGGAATTTGGGACCTTACCGATACAGACGACGACAATGACGGCCTAGCCGACTGGTTCGAAATCAATGACGGTAACCCATTGACCGGTCAATTCGATCACGACAACGATGGCTCCGATGACCACGAAGATGCTGACGACGATGGCGACGGCATCCTTGATGAACTNGAAGCTTGAAGTGTTTGAGAATTATCGTACGATAATCACCGATGTACAACAAATCGGAGTGCCGGATTTCTAGGGGGTTCGCCCCCTAGAAATCCCTCTTTCTTTTTTTCTTAATTCCATGAGCATCAACAGTGCATTTGCACGAAGAAGTGGCAATGATACGCAACATCGTTGGTGATACCAAAACACGCAACCGCGCCATGTCCTTCAAATAGGCAATGCAGGTGGGAGATTGATTCCGAGGTGCCCACATGCTCTCAAAAACCCAAATAGAAAAAATAGGCCAAAGACAGAAGATTTCGATGTCAATGATCATCATCGTTTTGATGCTCACAAGCACCATGCTTGCAATTGTACAAGATTTCAGTTCCCAAGAAACCTCTCAAACAGTCGTTTTTAGAGAGGGCGACAAAATAACTCAGACAGCTCCAGTGCAATCCTCCGGACAAGTTGGCCAAGGCTCCTGGAATGGAGTTCAAGAGGTATGGCAACTCGATGACCATCCAGTATTGTCCGACATTATGTGGGTGGACCCCGGAGTTTCATCAGGAATGATTGCCGATAGGTCGGCAATAGAAGCACTCATGCCACACTTCGCCCCTTTGCTTGAAGAGTCAAACAAAGACGACCACGACAACGATGGAATTACAGATTTGTACGACCTTGACGACGATAACGATGGTATTTACGACCTTTTGGAAAGGTTTGATGGCTGCTATGGTACGGACCCATTCGACCACGATAACGATGGCATCTCCGATGCAGACGATTGGGACGATGATAATGATGGAATTCTTGAAGGNCCTATCGANGTTCCTGCACTCGAAGCACTGGGCCTTGACCCACTCAACGTNAGTACAGACCGTCGTCTTGACCCCANCATNATCCATCCATGGACCGGCCAAGCGGTTGGCCCGTTCTATCTAGCAGATCAAAATCCAATGGACCACGACAACGATGGTGTAACCGATGAAGATTCTGACGGCTCAGGCCCTGGAAGCTTTGATGAGGATGATGACAACGATGCACGTATTGACCAGTTTAAGTGGCCTTGCGATTTAGACAGCGACGGCATTCAAGACTACTTTGATGATGATGATGACGGAGATGGAGTCAATGATATTGACGACATACATCCTTACAACGCTTCATTAACCACTTCGATGTCTTCTTCTTCGAATCTCTATGATACTGCAGCCACTTGGGATTTTAACTCATATCGACAATACTCNGGTGGAATTAATTNCCTCAATGAAGAACTCAACAGGGTAAATGCCCCNGGCAACACCTCNAGTGGATGGACGAACCTTCCTTTTGACACCAGCGGCAATGCCCCACACGGTGTGCCTGCATTCACAACCATCGTGGATGGGGACCTTGACGGTGATGGCATTCCTAACTTCATCGACCCTGACAACGATAACGATGAAACCCCAGATAGTGCAGATACTGACGACGATAACGATGGAATTCTCGACATGGTCGATCCTGATGACGACAATGACGGAATCCCCGATGTTTGTGTTAACATTGATTTCAACAATGATAACAAAGGCGATTATGATAACAGCGTACTCAATGGAGTTGTAACTGGATTGGATGCTTCAACCCTTGTCGGCGGCCAAAATTATGCTGCTGGTAACGGCGTTGCCACATCTTCCTTAACCGGAATTGGAATGACTGTTGATATTACAGTCAACGCGAACGGAGAAGTGATTTCAGCAGCTCTTGCTTCCGGCGGTTATGGAT
Organism: Methanobacteriota archaeon; assembly: GCA_002687075.1. Taxonomy (GTDB): domain Archaea; phylum Thermoplasmatota; class Poseidoniia; order Poseidoniales; family Poseidoniaceae; genus MGIIa-L1. Next base: position 69,144 of record NYZH01000040.1, on the reverse strand, counting down.
ATTCCGTCGGTGACGATGTTTCAATTATCGGAGGAAATTCTGGTGCTGCAATCATTGTATCTAGCGTATCTACTGTTAATTTCCAAGTGCCTGGNCAGGATGCNGACGGCGATGGAGTAATTGACTGTGAAATGGACTATGACCAAGACCTTGATGATGACCGTCTTCGGCCATTCGATCAAAATTACAACGCAGTGTACGACTGGCTTGACCCAGATATGGGTGGAACNCCAACGCCAGACAACCTAGGAGATATTTCAGTTAGTGGTGATGCTAATAATTTCGAATACGATTTGGATAATGACCAAATCGATAACGAGAACGATTCGTTCCCTCTCAATAAATCGTCTGAAGTTGCAACTTGGAATTGCCCGACTATAGCGAATCCAAACCCAGTAAACCCAGACGACCGGTGCAATACACAGCGTGCATCTTTCTCCCGATTTAACGACTGGGATGGCGATGGAATCAACAATTGGGAAGATGTTGACGATGATAACGATGGAATAATCGACGCACTCGATATTGANTGGGACTGCGATCTCGATAATGATGGCGATTTACATTCAATTAACGGCGCATTATATCGTGATGACGGACCGAATTCCGTAGATTCCGATATTGATGGCGATGGCCTTGAAAACGATATTGATTGGGACGATGATAANGATGGTATCTCNGATTTTTACGACCCTGATGATGGAAACTGTGGNGTCGTTGATTTTGACCAAAACGATAATTTCGGCTCACCTTATTATCCGGTTGCCGATGGAGGAAACCTTGACGGAAGTCAAGATGGGACTCCTTACGTGAACAATGCAACAGATCACTGGAACCTTGTCTTCTGGCACAATCCATTTGCCGATGTTGTCCTGGACTACAACGGATACGATGCAACCACCACACCGGTTACTCCAGGTACTGTCCCTGAATACTACTGGTTCTTGTATGCACGTTGGTCTCCTTTCAACGGTGGAAATGATTGGGATATAGACGCTGACGGAGACTCTCTAACCAACGGCCTCGATATTGACCAGGATGCTGATGGCCTTCCAGATTGGTGGGACCAAGACGAAGGAAACGATGGCTTACATGATGTTGATGACCCTAAAATGGGCGGCACAATTAACATGTCTTCATGTGGCTGGACTGCAGGACAATCAGCCAGTGGATATGTGTGTGGTTACCAATATGCTTTAGCATATCACATGCCGCTAAATGGCGTTAATGCTGCATTCGGCTCTCCATATTCGACTCGGGCCGACGCTTGGGTTAACCAAGGCGCAACACCAGGCGGCCCATCTGGTAATTGGAGTTGCACCCCAGGTGCTCAAGGTGGCTGCTGGCACTATGATTTCGGAGGAGACGGTTCCGTTGAAGCAGGAATCACTTACACACAAATTCAAGACAATCGCGATGCATATATCGCATGGTTTGGCTTGGAATCCGGAATTTGGCAATGGACTTCCGATAACGGGCTTGTCGCAGATTTCCCTGATGAATTGGGTGCTGACCTACTAAAGAACGATGTCGATGGAGATATTGATGGAGATTTCACAAATGCTACAATCGANCTTGACAACGATTACGACGCAATTTACGATTGGAACGATGTCGATGACGATAACAATGGACTTTGGGATTATTTTGAAGTTGATTCTGACGATGATTTAGATAACGATGCGAACCAAGACAATGGAAATTTCTTTTCAGGACTGAATTGTCAAGACAACGACGATGATGGCAACGATGCAGATGTCGACTCTGACGGATTCTTCCAAGCAGTTTGGGACCGCGGAATCCTCTCTCAAGGATATATCGAACCAAGCATATATGACGTAGACAACGATAACGATGCAGTTCCAGACGCTGAAGACCCTGACGATGACAACAACGGAATACTCGATGTTGATCAAGAACTTCTTCCAAATTGTTTCTATGGAGAGGAACAATCACCGTTTGACAACGATAACGATGGAATTGTAAATTGGGCAGATGATGACTGGGATGGCGATGGTTTGAGCAACACTGTAGAACTCGCAATCAGTTTGACNCGGGCTTTCGACCACGACAACGATGGAGACCGAGACGACATCGATACCGACGATGATGAAGACGGTATGCTTGATGAAGACGAAGTTTTGCTTTGGCCATCCCGTTTCAATCGCAATTCNACAAACCCATGGGATCACGATGATTTCGGTGACGGCGAAGGTCTTGCAAATCCATTGGATCCAAGCACAGGCCCTGACGCTATTGACAACGACGATGACAACGACACTTATGTCGATGCCGACTTTGACCATTTGGAAGAAGGCCAGACCTCTTTCCCTTGTTATGGCGGTGCCGAATCAAGCGACTGGGATAGCGACAATAACTGTAAGCTCGATAAAGACGACAAAGCTCCAACCTACATTACACTCAATTTGCCCGATACTCTCTGGCTCGATGCACAATCTCCATCCATTTTCAGTGGGCATGTCGATTGGGTTAATCCTGTTTCTGGGCAGTTTGAGTCTGCAGTAGGACTGCCGGTCCAAGTCCATATTGAGTGGGCAGACAACGGCACTACGGCTTTGGAAACCATCGATGTTTTGACTTCTGCAACAGGTAATTTCACTGTGGGCCAATTCCTATATCCAGAAGATTTGACAGTCGGCGACAATACGACATATCGTGTTTATGCTGTTGTCACTGAGATGTTTGCGTTCAATGGTAACGAATCTGCATCATACTATTTGGGTGCAGAAGCAAACCTGACTGCAGACATTTACATGGATGGATATTTCCGCAGCGATGAACAACCGTTTTGGATTGATATGTGGTCGTATTATACCGCTGACATTCAGCGTGGTATCTTTGACAATTTCATCCCGAATGCGCCTTTCACTTTCTCTGTACGTGGCGGAATATTTGGAAATTACACCAATCCGACCAACTTTACTGGCCTTGGCGGTGACGGATATCGTGCAGGCAGCAACGGTCTTGTTTCGGTAACATTTGTTCAAGACATTGGAATTAACGGAATTTGGAAACAGATTCAATGGAATTCAACTCGAGACAATGGCGTAGGACAGATTCCTGGTGGCTATGAGGAGGTTGCATGGGATTCCCAAACTTTGGAACTCAAGCCGCTCCTGGACAGTAACGGTAATCCGATTACTTATGACTACACCAACACAAGTCTACCTGCAGGTGATTATGAGGTCACTGCAGTTGTTCAACCCGGTCTCGCTGCTGAAGACCCATTCCCTTACTTCCATGGGGATGAAACTGAGCCACAGGCAATTCGCGTCATGCACCGAATGAACATCGAAGGTCAAATGATTGTCGATGGAATTAATCCGGTGTATTGGTACAATTCATCCATCAACAATGGTGACGGAACCTTCGGAAACTGGGCAACTCTGTTCCATTCTGAAGCATTGACTGGTGCGGGGTTGAATTTCGCAGACATCTCAAAACCGAAGCCATACCCGAAGAATTGGAATGGCGATCCGTTGACGCTATATGATGAAGAAATACAATTGCGTAATTTCATTTCTACAAATTCGACGCACTGGTTTATCAATTTGGTAAACGGTGGTAACAGCGACCTACCGCCTTGTGGGGCAGTTGACCGAACCGATCCTGATAGCCCTGTCCGTTGTGAACTTGTTCCTGAAATGAACACAGGTGATACATTGTTTGTGACAGGTTCAGTTACCAATCGAACCAACGACCCATGGGATGCAGACCCAATTGCTCTTCAGGTCGACATTGATGGAAACGGACAGTTCCTCGGCTCGACTGAGACAGCATACACTCAGCGACCTACGAAGGCTTGTGCTTCATGTGCTGCAGAATTCGATTACAACTGGACATGGTTCCAGCAATACGCATCTGGCACCTATGGTATGCGAGTTGACTTCACGAACTCAGCGTATTATTTCACTGGAAACAGTTCAACTNTGGCCGCTACAGGAGCATACATCAACGTCACAGTTGTCGGAACGACCGATTTCCAAACAACATCAGTTCCACGATTGTACAGAAACACCAGCACAACAATTCAGGCAAAACTCGTCGACAATTCGTTGCAGCCGGTCCGNAATGCACCGGTGAATTACACATGGTCTGCCGATGGCAGAACCGGTGTCAACTACACCGATGACAATGGTTTCTTTGAGATACCGTTCAATATTTCAGCAGCTGATAATCTTGGAGACTTCACGTTGCAATTTGAATTCGCAGGGACTCCATTGCTGAAGGGCAATACAATGACTCAGCAAGTATGGGTGGTTTCAAGGACTTATCTCTCAATAGATTCAACCAGTTCCAATATCCGGCAATCCGGGGATATTTGGGATTTCACAGCGCAAGTGACTGATGATAATACGACATCTGTACGTGATTCAGGCGGTTCAGCATTGGATGGTGCGGTTGCACCGAATGGTGGACTGGTCGATGTTATCTTTGAGGGTGTAGATTTCAGTGGAGTTACACATCGCCAGATAGTGGCTACTGTTCGACCATCTGCTGGAATTATCACTCTACCCGACCCTGCAGCAGACTCCTCGCATTTGTGTTATTATGACGGAAATGGTGACGGATTTGCTGACAGAGACCTCAATCAAGACGGTGTTCTGGACCGACTTGAATCAAGTGGAACATTCAACGGCAAGACCGGTTGCCTCAAGGCAGATATTTCACCTCTCAATGCAGAAACCCTGAGAAACGACCCAGAATCCTTCTTACCGGATGGATTCGGGCCGGTGAACGTCATCCTACGATTTGAAGAAAATCTACCAAATGAAGGATGTGCACCGCTCGATCCTGTGGCTTTGGGAATACAAGGTGCGTGGGACCCATGTCTAAGTGTGCTTGGAAANGACCATTTCAGATTGAAAATGACCAANAATGCGAACGGTTTCTCTTTCATAGGTCGTACATCTCTAACGGTAGACGANCAAATTGTATACACGAGCGAAATCAGTCCAATTACCGGTGAAGTTATTCCTAAACCAATGATTGTAACTGGACAATTGCAAGATGAACTCGGAACAAATCTAACCAACCGAAANATCCGTGTAAACTACGAAATGATAAACAGTCAATCCAGTCCTACTGCATGTAATTCTGGTATGACAGACTTGGATGGATATTTCTCTATTGAATGTCCACTTTCTGATGTCTCTGCAGGTAAGGCAAAGGTTACAGTAACGTATTCAGCCTACGACAACAACGATGCATATCGATATCAAAACGATACATATGAAACAGAATTCGATGTCTTTTCGAACTCAACATTAGCACTGCTCGAAGTTGGTCCATTCAAGGCCAGCGTGGAGACATGGGAAGCACCAAACACTACCGAATACCCGGTTCTTTACTTGAAAGAGTCTTTCCACATCGATGCTAAACTCATGCAATCGAATGGGCAGTATGTTGGCGGAAAGTGCCTCAACATTTACATTGACCCAGAACAAAATATTCGGCCGATTTCAACCATACGTACAAGCGATATCGACGGTACAATTGAATGGTTTAGTGGCGATAGAACACAGAATCCGAAAGGCGATGGTATTGAAACTACAGGCGGTAAATTGGAAGGTTTCCGAACACTCCGAATTGCCTTTGAGCCAGACGTGAATGTCCCTGGTGGCTGTGATAAAGATTCATCCAATGTTTTGAACGGNTCATTTGTCGACCAGGTTGTTTTGGTTCGTTCTCGNATAGATTTGCAAGTTATTCAGACATGGAGCCATTCAGGCGANAANGGGTTGGATAACGACGATCCAGTCTTTGGTTCAGTCGCTCTTCAACGAGACCGCCTTGATTTGAAGGTCGAGAATGAAGAAGTTTGGTTTATTCGTGAATATTGGTCAGATGAACTCAATGAGTGGGTCCGGGAAGGTACAAACAAATCCCGTACCAATGAGCAGGGTGTCGCCGACTTTGAATGGGCCTTTGCAGGACAAACCTGCGACGGAGTACCTTGTTCGGGACAATGGAGAATTATTGCCTACTACCCCGGTTCAACATACTTTGAGGAGTCTCAAACCAACGTAACTCACGAAATCATTTGGATGGAAGCTCGCTCGATCAATGCGGACGTAGGTTTCTTTACGCCAGCGAAGACGATGTCGTTTATTTTGATTGCAATGTCGTTGCTTATTGCTGGAGCCATTTACTATCAGCGGGCACAAGCCCGTCGCCAAGTTCAGGCATTGAGAGGCATATTGACCGACACCATGATGCAACTTGAAGCCAGTAACGAGTTTATTGCAGCAATTTTCGATTGTTACAAGAATCTTGTCAAGCACTTCAAGCGNTATGGNTTCATGAAGAAGGTTTACGAAACNACNCGTGAATTCGAAACAGCGGTCCGTTCTGCTTTCAACATGGTGCCCTCTGAACAACTCGATGACTTCCTTTCAGTGTTTGAAGAAGCTCGTTATTCCGATCACACAATCGATGCAAGNCACCGAGACCGAGCAATGCGAACATTGGACGCAATCACTCGTTCATTGACCGTATCGTTGGGCGAAGGTGGAATGGTTGAACGTAAAGAGCTGGTAAACCTCTATGATAAGCAAACCAAGGCTGGAGAGTTCGTCNCTGCTGACGGAACTGTTCGACAGGCAGGAATCATTGAGGGAGAAGGCTCAGACTTCAAGATTTGAGTAGAATTCCATTGTAATCGCCTTAACCTTCAAGGGGCAGGTGCTCTGTGGTNACACCATGGAAGACTGGAAGCAACTCATCGACCAAGCAATGCAGACGGAAACAAGCGATACGATTGAAGCGCATGCAACCTACGGTAAAGCCGTACGAGCTGCACTTGCGCAATCNCAAATGTTGCTNGGNGACCTTGANGCGGCTCAAATCATTGAATCGATTTATGGNGCCTTGGTTGCTTACTCTCAACAAGTCATGCTTCGNATGAAAGCCGAAGACCCTGAAATCGGAGGAGTAGACCANGCCTTCCGTGCTGGTCAAGCCTATGGCGTCTCCTGCGTCCTCAATCATCTCATCGATCAACTGACAGATGTTGCAGGCATCACCGCTCTTGGTGCTCTTGACGACTTTTCAGACACCCTTCATGAAGAAATCATCATTCAAGGGCGTGCTGCTGGACTCACAGTCGAATTACTCGATGCGAAAGGCGAGATACTCTACGAGTGAGTTTTCCGTTCGTGTTTGGCGGTTCATTCAACAAATCAACGGAACACTGTTTTCGCCGCACTGCGGCGCGAAGGAGTCGAAGACCGCGTCGGTGCATTGATAATGGGATGGCCGGTCGGCGAATTGCTTCAAAGCATCGAGGGAGTCAAATGAGCAATCCTACACGTAAGACAAACGCACAACTGGTTGATGTCATCAACCAGTTGAAAGCNCAGTCTCGCGACACCGGAGCCGCTGTTTGGCGAGATGTGGCCATGCGCCTCTCTAAGAGCCGCAAAAACTGGGCGCAGCCGAACTTGAGCCGTGTGAGCCGCTACGCCCCCGAGGGTGCTACAATCCTCGTTCCTGGCAAGCTGCTCGGCTCAGGGGAATTGTCTGCCAACCACACCATCGCCGCCTACAGTGTTAGCAACGGTGCACGTGAGAAAATAGAAGCCGCTGGTGGTCGAGTTATGACCTACAGCGAGCTGATGAACGAAAACCCATCAGGCACGGGGGTTGTTATTCTTGGATGAAACAACCTATGTCTTTGACGCTAACGGACTTGTCCTTGGNCGTCTCGCTTCTGCTACAGCAGATATTCTGCTTAAGGCAGCCCGAGAAGATCGAGATGACAAAGTTATCATCATCAATGCAGAACATGCAATCGTTACTGGACGACCTCGTTCAGTACTCGACACTTATCATGCCAAGTACAAGTTGAACCACGCCCGTAAGGGACCGTTCTTCCCGCGTATGCCNGATATGATACTGAAGCGTGCAGTTCGCGGCATGTTGCCTTACCAAAAGAAGAGCAGCGGTCGTCGTGCATTGCGCAACCTTCGTGTTGAGATCGGATGTCCGAACCACCTCTCTGGCGAACTGCCAGAAGGACATGAAAATGGAGACGACAGTAAGTTTCGAAGAGACCTCCCAGAGCGATTCATCACTCTAGGAGAAATTAGCGCTGACCTTGGCGCACCATCCCACCGTTGGAACGGAGGTGAGCAATGATGGCTCGTAAAAAGAAAAAGTCAGTAGAATCCTCTGGTAAGCGCAAAACAGCAATTGCTCGTGCCTCTGTTAAAGCAGGTAAAGGCCGAGTGCGTGTTAACAGNGAACCAATTGAAATTTTGCAACCTTCTCTNGCCCGACGAAANTCAATGGAACCTCTTGTTATTGCTGATGCAATGAATCGACTTAGCAAGGTCGACATCAACGTCACTACCCTTGGTGGTGGNATTATGGGTCAAACCGATGCTATTCGAACCGCTATTGCCCGTGGACTNGTCCACTACAACGGNGGNGCAGAAGGTATTGANGAAGAACTTCGTGACGAATATCTACGATTTGATCGAAGCCTTTTGGTCAATGACCCACGTCGCAAGGAACCAAAGCACCAACTTGGACGCGGTGCTCGACGCAAGAAGCAAAAGTCCTATCGATGAGGTGAGAATATGATTATACCAGTACGTTGTTTTAGTTGTGGTGCCGTTATCGCTCATAAGTGGGAAGAATTCAATGAATTAACTTCAGCCGGTGTTGAAATGGGTGAGGCCCTTGACAAAATCGGTTTGAAGCGTTACTGTTGCCGACGCATGTATGTTGGTCACATTGATTTGATTTACGAGACTGCTCCTTTCAGCACCGCTATTCAATGAACATTCCATTCTGGGCCCGTGGGTTAGCTTGGCCTATACTTGGCGGCTGGGGGCCGTCAGACCCCAGTTCAAATCTGGGCGGGCCCACTTTATGCATAATAGAATTCATTCAATGACCTGAAACCTTTGGTTTGATATGGGGCTTCGATGAGAGGTGCTCATGCGAACCAGCCGTGCTCTGCTTCTCGTGGCCATTCTCTTGTTGATGCCTCTGTCGAATTTATCTCAAAACAGTCTTGCAGTTGACTCGTCGATTCAGGTGAACACAACTTGGTCTGGTAACGTTGTCTTGACCGGAAATGTGACCGTTTCAAACGGTTCCACACTCACTCTTTCTCCAGGCACCACAGTTGATGGCGGTGATGGATATTGGATTCGAGTCGATGGTACACTGGTTGCGAATTCTGCCGAATTTTTCTCTTCTCAAACACCACTGACCGCAGGCTCTCATGGCGCTGGATTGTGGACCGGGATTTATGTTGCTAACAAAGGGCATGCCGTACTTGACCAAGTTACCATCAACAATGCAAAAACAGCAGTGAAGGTTGACGGGCACCTCACNGCATCAAAATTGATTGTTGAAGATGCTTATATCGGCATAAACAACATTGGNAATTCGGACATAACCACTCTTACTGCCGAACACATTGACTATGAAGTTGTACGCAATTCCGGCTCGTTAAATCTCTCTACAGGTACTTTTTCCGATGTCGCAGGCGGGNTTTGGTCAACTGGAACAACATCGATGANCACNGTTACGATTTCTCAAGCGGGTACAGGATTGCGCTCTTCGAGCGGCTCACTTCAAGCATCAGGGATTGATTTTTCCAACACATCAGTTGCTATTGCCAGTCAGCAGGGGGCAACAACAACCATTCAGGGTTGTACGGGAAACAACATCTCTCTTTTTGTCGACGCTGCTGACAGTGACGCCCTCACCATTTCGAACGCTCAAGTATCTGGTAAACGCCTTCTGCTTGCCAATGGAGCATCCATGTTTTCAATGTCGGATGTAAGTTTCACTGGAGACCAATCAGAACTCTTACCCGTCGTAGACCAAAGGTGCAACGGTACGTGCAGTTGGACGAATTTGGACATTTCCAATACCAATTTCGGATTTTCTTTATCCGGTAGTGGCAATCATTCACTTTCGAGCATTAATGTCACTTCCAGTGAGCGAGGTATAGAAGGCACTGGCGACGGTAAATTGACGGTGAACTGGGCCAACATTTCGGCAGGAATCAAAGGTTTGGAGTTAAGAGATCCAGACAGCAATTTAGCAAATGTGTTCATCGATATGACTTCTTCAGATTCGACTGCTATTGGTTTGCTCGACGGAGAACACATTTGGTCCAATATAGCAGTAACCAAAGCATACTCTGCTTTCGATACAACTTCAATTGGTCTTGCTGCATGGTATTCGGTTGTTACAACGAACACGTTTTCTGCGTTGCACTACGGTAACGGAATCGTAGCAAATCACGCTTCTTTAACCGCCCTTGAGGTTTCCATAAAAGATGGGAAAGGAACAGGAGTTATGCTTGATCAAAGCACACTCGTTTCAGAAACTCTAGCAACTCGAGCCTATCCGGATGCAGTGATATTGAATGGAGAATCGCATTTACAGGTTTCAGATTGGACTGCCGAAACGCATTCCTCACCACTTGAAATTGCAACCCTTTCCTCAGCCACGATTCGTGACTTTCAACCTTTGAACACTCCCACATCATCATCGGATGCGTTAGGCGATGGAACCCTTACTTATGGAGGCAGTACNACTGCTACAATTTCAGTTTCNAACGTTCGATNTTTGGAAGAGACNCCNGTTACATTTACAGATTTGGCAGGAAACCCTGTACAAGCTACAATTTTGGTTCATGGTTTTGAATTGATGAGCAATTCGAACGGTGCNGCCACAATTCCTCTNACCAGTNCAGGTTCAACTGTNGATGTAACACTGTCTGGNGCNGGAATTCGTGTCACNCTGTACGGTTCTCAAATGGGTCAGTCGGTTCAAGTGCCCGTGATTCCNCAAGGNGATTGGACCATAGACAGTGGNCAGTTTGTCTATCTAGGGGAACGGCCCGATGGTACTCCNCATGTCCTTACTGGCAATCTCACTCTTCGTACCGGAGCAGGATTGGAATTGGCAAACACAGTTCTTGAGTTGCCAACAGACGGCATTGTGAGTCTCGAAGGCACTGCAAGCCTAGCAGGAAGCGATGCTTCGATAAGGGCCCANGCTCTTTCTGTTGGTATTGATTCGATGCTTTCCCAGTCCAGCGGGACAGGAGACTTCGTCGTGCAATCGAATGTTACGTGGGTTTGTCAATCAATGCGGAACTCGAACAACCTTGTGATTGAAGGTTCCTTACTGATTCAGCCGAATTGTCAAGTTGAAATTCTCGATGGTGGAGTTTCTGGAGCAGTTACTGTTCTTACAGGTGGTGAATTGACTTTACTTTCTTCACTTGAAATATCTGTTTTGGATAAGGGTCAGCCGGTGGTAGGCGCTACTGTTTCTATCGATGGTGCAGTGACAATGACCGACACGAACGGCAAGGTTGCAACCAATGCGATAGCACGACAAGTTGATGATTCATCAGACATATCTGGGAATGGAAAAACCATTTCTCTACAAATTGGTTCTTTCTATGATTTCATCACCTGGGACACCCTTTCTTCTTTTGATTACACTTTCATGGCCTCAACCATAACACCTGGAACCCTATCAAGTTGGATGGTTTTGGAGGCTCAATGGAGTCCTTATTTCTTGGACGGCGATCTTACTGTTGAATCTTCAGGGACACTAACCATTGATGATGGCGTATCTCTACGAATATCTGATGGGAGTAAAATCACCGTTGATGGGCGTATTGATGGTGGTGCAGCGACCCTTTCATCGACCGGACTTGGCTCTCGATGGGGCGGATTGGTGTTGACTGGACCAGATGCCTCAGTTGATTTGTCGAATACGAATTTCGTGGAAGCATCCCCAGCTCTCGTTGCTCAAAATCAAGGCCTCTTCGTCGCCGATGGAGTCACTATGGCTCGTTCATCAGGCTCTGACCCATTGATTCAAATCAACTCGAACAGCGATGCCACGATTGTTCTCAAGAATTCACATTTGTACGATTCTGGCGACGGATGCATCAAAGCATTCCCCTCATCAACGAAGTTGAGTATTGACAACGTTGAGATGGAATCGTGCAATGGAATTGGAATCTGGGCACGTCAAGTCGATGTTGAAATCAACGACATTACAATCGGTGAAAATATTTCCACAGGGTTCGACTTTACTTCAGTTACTGGCTCTCTTGCTGGCGTTGAGGCGATGAATTTTAATGGCCAAGGCCACATATTATCGCTGGAATCAATCAACGGCGACTTTACGGTATCCTCTTTCAATGGTACCGTTGGCTCTGCAGCAGGAATTGCGGTCATGAACAGCAGAAATGTGCAAATGAATACGATTGAGATTACCGGCTCCCCAGGCATCGATGTTGACAATTCTGCTGGAGAGATTGAGGNCGTAATTCTCAATGGCCAAGGTTCTGGAACTGCGTTTATTTGCCATCATGGCCGTTCATCAGATTCGTTGTATCTTATCGATGTAATCGCATTCTCTTATTCGGTGGGAATTGACCTACACGACGATGGCGACGGAACCTCTATTGCCCCAATCATTGTTCGAAACCCGGACATTATTACATCAACAGTTCTCTCCTCAGAGAATTATCCAGCCCGAATTGAAGGAGGAGTCTTTTACGGTATGGTCAGCGCCTCAGGGCCAATTTCAGTTGACCTTGTTGATACAACCTCAGATAATTCAGCGATGTACGATGGAGCAGAATTGCGAACATGGGAGACCTATACTTTGTCTGCAAGCCTTGATGGAAACCCACACAACGTCAATTTCACCGTTACCACAGCAGGTCTAAATCCAACCTCTGCATTCGTCGTTTCTGGTAATTCAGTTCTTATCGAGGTACCAATTTCCATTGTTGGAAACCAAACCTCGTCTCTGCTCACCCACTTCACCGTCGAGACTCAAGCAACTGGGTTACCGAACACTTTTGAAACCATTTCTTACTCATCAACAATGTCGAGAAACATCGTTGTAGTTCTCACTGCGAATGCTCCACCAACCGTAGAAATTGTCAAACCATATTCGGGTGAACGGGTTATGGAATCTTATCCACTTCTCGCTGTTGCAAATTACTCAGATGACCTCGATCCGCTTCAAGAATTGTCACTGACATGGGTCATTACCGATGCGACTGGAGTTGAAGTTATGCGCGGGCCTAGTGAGGCACAGTACAACATTACTGACCTGCAATATGGTTTGTATGTTCTTGAAGTCATCGTGACTGATACACTGGGGGCAACTTCTTCGGATGCCGTTGATTTTGAGGTTACAGAGCTTGATAGCGACGGCGATTGGACNTCAACATGCATCTTTACCCAAACTACCGGGGTTTGGTTNGACCAAGAAAACGGNTATCCATGCGGACCCGACAGTGAAGATTCGGATGATGACAACGACGGCCATCCTGACACAAGGGATGCGTGGCCAGTTGACCCCTGTGCATGGCTGGACACTGACGGTGACGGCTACCCAGATTCAGTTAATTGCCCAGTTGGGCAAGAAACATATCTTGTTGCCGACCTCGATGACGATGGTAATGGAGTACTTGACAGTAAAGAAACAGAATCTTCGACTGAGTCGGGAGACTTTTCCACAGGCACCCTTCTTCTTCTCGTGCTCATCATTGGAGGCATTGTCTTGTTCCTCATGCGTACTGGAAAAGGCGGCGGCAAAAACTGGGACGAATCCATTTCAATCGATGAACGGCACCTTTGAGGGATGGATGTGGCCCAAGGAATATTGATGTCAGCAAACGATGCGGCTTTGATAGCCGTGTGNGTTCTTGGCGCAATCGTTGCTTGGGATGCATATTGGCTGACACGTCAACGCCAAGACATACCGAATCTTGGNGAATTACCAAACGGAGGATTTGCTTGGACAAGTGAAGGGCCTCAGGAAGTCATACGACAATGGGGGAATCTTGCNTCGATGGCAGCGATGATGGCCTTACCATGGGCCCTTATTGGCGCATCAGATACGAGTTATTGGTACGCTATAATCTGGGATATTTTGTTATCANTTCATTTGATTTCNCTTCTTATTCCGAAGAGATTCGCAGTTACTCGAACTCATTTGTTTGCTGACGGGCAGCGATACGATTGGAAAAGGCTTCGACTCCAACGCCGTCAACCTGCACGTCGCATTATGCTTCTACGAAAAGGGTGGGGGATTTTTGGTCCGTTGCCACTGGGAGGGTCTCAAAATGACCTCTCTGTGGCCCGTTCAAGAATCGAAAAAGCCCTTGACCTGAGTAAGGATTGGGATATTCCTGCAAGCGAGACAAGTGAGGAAGAGTAGCGCTATACTCAATAATTGGCTTTACATGGCCGAGATATGGAATGGACACGCAGCGATGAAGATTTGTTCGTACGGATTGATCCGAATGAAGAGATACACACATCCTTGCAGGCTTTGGCAGATGAGATTGGCTTTGATGCAGCTGCCATCACCAGTGGGATAGGGCGTACACGTGAGAATATCTACGGATACATGGACGAAGAAGGCGTTTACCAAAGGCGTTCTTTATCCAATCCTTCAGAACTGGTAAGTTTATCAGGAAACATCGCTCGAACTGAGGACGGTAAGGCGTTTACACATATTCATTGTTGTTGGTCTGACGACGATAACAATGTGCATGCTGGGCATATGTTTCAGTCAAAGGTTCATGTTGTTGCTGAAATACATATCCGTGTTCTCTCAAAAGCGATAATGACACGTTGTCCTTTGGCCGATTTAGAATTGCTCGGTCTGCAATTTTCGTGACGTTCATATCATGTGGCTTAGGTGAACAACCATGGCCGAGTCTGAACGTATTCGCCGACTGGCCGAAAAGATTGATTATCATCGCGAATTGTACTACAATCACGCATCTCCCGAAATAAGCGATGCAGATTTTGATAGCCTTTGGGATGAGCTGAAACGCCTTGATCCAGACAATCCTGTCTTGCATCAGGTTGGTCCTGAACCCCTTCCAGGTACGGTTAAAGTTGAACACCTTTTTCCTATGCGTTCTTTGGACAAAGGCACGACTGCCGATGACATCCATCATTTTGTCAATCAATCGACATCTGGTGGTAAGCGCTATCTCGCTCAACCTAAACTCGATGGCTCGGCTTTGTCTCTGGAATATGTAGCTGGTAATCTTCATCGGGCAGCGACACGAGGCAGTGGGGAGCGTGGAGAAGATGTCACTTTGAATGCCAAAATGGTTGCAAATATACCTCTGCGATTGAACGCTGCAATCGACTGCCATGTACGAGGTGAAGTCGTCATGCCGCTGGAAGTTTTTGAAAAGAAATACAAAGATGTCTCGCCGAATCCTCGAAATCTCTGTTCAGGCGCACTGCGTCAAAAACATGGTGACGGTAAAGCCGAAGCGTCGGATTTGGTTTTTTGTGCATACGATGTCCAATTCCCCCACTCTCGCCCAAACATGAATTACGACAGCGAACTTCTTGATTATTTGAAGAACACTATCGGGATTGATCCTGCGCCATGGCAGGTGTTTGAATCTGAGGACCTTCATTTAGAGATGGTCGAATACACGAAAATGTGGAGTGAAAAAAGAGCAGGGTACAAATTTGAAATCGACGGCATCGTCTTCAAACTTGACGACTTAAGCCAGCGAGAACGTCTCGGCTCAACCGCTCATCACCCACGATGGGCTCTTGCTTGGAAGTTCCCTCCAGAAGAGGCAAAATCCGTTTTGATGGAGGTGAACTGGCAAACCGGACGAACAGGCGCTGTAACGCCGGTTGCTCGAATTGCTCCTCAGACTGTAGGNGGTGTTACTGTGGAACATACNACATTGCATAATGTCGGAGAAGTCGAGCGNCTAGGTCTAAAACTGGGTGATGGCGTACTCATTGTCCGTCGCGGTGATGTCATCCCGAAAATCGANTCNGGNCTCGGNCAGGCTTCNNCTTCGGATTTGGCNGGCCGTTTCCATGCTGATGGAACTGAATTTAGTGAAAAACTCCCGGACAGAACTCCCATTTCTATTCCTTCACATTGCCCAGCNTGTAATGCTGAATTGCAGGTTGAAGGGGCCTTTTTGCGGTGTATCGACATTATGTGTGATGCGCGCACAAGTCGAACAATTCTCTACTGGTGCAGGTCCTTAGAAATGGATGGTATTGGGGAGAAATTAGTCGAACAACTGATTGACAATGGACTCATCAATTCCATTCCAGACCTGTTCCGTCTTCAACAAAGCCAACTTGAACAAATGGACCGCATGGGGGAGAAGTCAGCGGTGAATGTTCTCAATGAGTTGTCAAAAGTTCGAACGCTATCGCTCGGTAAATTTCTGCATGCATTGGGATTGCCGGGCATAGGTCCAGAATTGGCAACATCCGTCGCCCAGCACTGCGAGGATTTCCCTACTCTTCTTCAATGGGTGGATGATGCTTTTGCAACTGTAGAAGATGAAAACTTTGGACCTTTATCTGATGATGCTGGCAAACCTTTCTCGCAAAACAGAGCAATCCGGTCTTTATGTTCGGTCGATGGGATTGGTAGCAAAGTCGCCCTTCAAGTGCGCGATGGGCTGGCAAAGCGACGAGCAATTCTTCTTGATTTGAACGGTTTGCTCAACATAAAACCTGAGCCCAAAGCTGCTTCAGGCGGCTTTTTCGAGGGTATGACCTTTTGTTTGACTGGGACACTGCAAAGACCGAGGAAAGAAGTGCAACAATCGATTAAAGCCGCAGGGGGNAAAGTCGTNGGTANTGTNTCTTCAAANCTAAGTGTGCTCATTGCTGGTGAGAAAGCTGGCTCGAAACTCTCGAAGGCCGAGTCGCTTGGTATTACAATCTGGACAGAAGAACAATTCGATGTTCAAATCAANCAATCCGATTCAAANCCCTTACCANCTGCAGACGATGTTGAGCAGCGAATTGATAAAAAAAGAAAGCAACCGTCTCTTTTCGACTTCAATGAAACATGAAGAAAGTAAATCAGTTTACCAACCCTTTGATAACNACAGCGTCAGTNGTTCCACTATGAATCGCAAACTGAGTGCCGCGTTTTTGTTCATTCTCCTTCTTCTNAGCGTCACACCTTTGACGCAGGGCAACTCNGCTGGGATTCATAACCAAAGTTCCAGTTGTTACTGTCATTCAAATACGGCAGGAACTGCAGCAACGGTTACTCTCACAGGCCATCCAGCACAGTACACTGCAGGTGCAACATCAACGCTTACCATCACCGTAAGTAACGGCCCAACTGGAACGGGAGGGGGTTTCAATCTCGAGGTGGATAAAGGAACATTATCAGCCGGAATTGGTTTCGCTGTCAATGTGAATTCTGCTCAGAACAGTGCGACACATTCGATTACTGGTAGCAGTCAACGCTCTTGGAGTATTGATTGGATTGCTCCGGCTACAGGCTCTGGTGTTACAACTCTTTCACTTGCAGGCCTAGCATCCGATGGAAGTGGAAACAACAATGGCGACCGATGGGACACGGTTTCGTATCAAATCCCTGAGGCAGGCGCAGTACCGAATTCACCTCCAAGTGCTTCGAATGCGCTGCTTGGTCCTTCGGGGGCGACGACAAGTTCGACCCTTACTCTCAGTTATTCGTACTCCGACCCGGACAACGACCAAGAATCCGGTACCGTAATTCAATGGTTCAAAGATGGTGTTGAGCAAACCTCGCTTTCGGGTACAACGGTTTCATCTTCGGCGACTGCCAAAGGACAAGAATGGATGGCGACCATCACGCCGTCGGATGGCTCAGATTCTGGAAATCCGGTGAACAGCAATACTTTGGTTATTCAAAATGCTCCACCATCCTCTACATCTCCAACAATNCAACCTTCTTCACCGACTCCTGATGACGCCTTGTCGTTTACCAGTTCTNCATCCGANCCCGACAATGATGCTGTAACATTGGACATTCGTTGGTATCTTGNCGGCTCACTCATCCCTGAATTGAACGGTATGCAATCCATTCCTTCAGTAGCGACTCGAGACGGCGACATTTGGAAAGTCGAAATACGTGCCAACGATAGTGAAGATGTATCTCAATGGGTTTCATCGCCATCGGTCACCATTGGCGGTGGTTTTGTCAATACAGCGCCAACAGCTACAAATTTCCAGTTTACCCCATCNAGCATAGTTACCACCGATGATTTCGCTTTGTCCTATGATTACAGTGATTTCGACGGAGATGCCGAAATTGGTTTTGAAACCGTTTGGGAATTAAACGGTGCGCCGTTCGATTATGCTGATAACAGTCTCGTGATTCCTTCTATGTTTACCGAAAAAGGGCAGGTGTGGTCTGCGAAGTTACGCGTCAATGACGGAACAGACTGGTCAACATGGTTCAACACACCTTCGATTACAGTTCAAAATTCCTTGCCAACAACAGAATCGATTACCTTGAGCCATACTTTCGCTAAAACCACCGACAGCATCTCTGTTGAATACACAATGTCGGACATCGATGGCGATACTCCTTCGAATCCTCAAATCATTTGGTCGCGAGACGGTTNGGTTAAATCATCGCTNAACGGTTTAGCAATTCTTCCATCCAGTTCAACTTCGAANGGTGAGGTTTGGACAGTTGAAGTCAAAGCTGGAGACGGNGAAGGTACAAGCCAAAACTCGTTGTTTGCGAATGTAACTATTCAAAATAGCGCTCCAANTGCAACTGTTCAAATTTCTCAAAACNTNACATCGCTCGATCCAGTAAATATTGTGATTGAAACGGAAGATGCAGATGGAGATGCGGTCGATGTTTCNGTTGAATGGTTGAGAAACGGATTCTTNGAGGGNTCACTGACCAATGAAACCAGCCTTCCAAGTACTTTGCTCGGCCCTGGTCAAACATGGACAGTCCAAGTTTTACCTTTTGATTCAGAATTCTTAAACGGCAGTCTTGCAGTTGCCAGTACGACCATTCTCAACATCGTTCCAGTTGCNGAAATAACAATCCTNACTTCCACAGTTTGGGTAGGGGAAAATGTTGAGCTTACTTCGANTTCGTCCAGCGATGTGGATGGAATTGTTGTTGATTCTCAATGGAATTGGATTGATACTGATGGCTCAGAAGGCGCCGCATCAGGTACACACATCAATATCCAACCAGTAAAAAATACGGTTGTAACCCTCGTGGTAGTCGATGATACTGGTGGCCAACATTCGACTACAGTTCAGTTAACACCGACCGAAGGACCGTCCATATCTGACTTTACTGCTTCGCTTAAGAATCAAAAAGTCGAACTTGAATGGTCATGGGACGGAGCATCTGCGAATTTCACAATTCTACGAAACGGTGTCGCAGTTGCAGTTACAGATGAAACATCATTCCTTGACCAACCTCTGTTTGCTGGAATGAACACCTATTCTATTCAACCCCAGGTAGGCGACCAGGTGTTGCTTGCAGGAGCGACGCCTGCTGTTGAAATCGTTGTCACTCCNGCTGCNCAATCCGCTCCNGGGCCATCGTCATTTGGNGGCNTAATCTCAGGCGGTCTGTTCTTACTCATTGGCGTCGCTATAGGCTTGTTTGCTTTTATCCGGNGGGATTAAATTGAACGTATATCGGAGCACTCGAGTTGTTTTTCTGCTTACAGTTCTCTTGCTTTGTTCAAGTTTTGGTGCAGCCGAACCCGGAGGGAACGGCGATTCAATGCGTGATATGCAGTGTGGCGGTGCTTGCCATGGAGACGCCTCACTCAATGGCTCTTCAACAGCTCTCCTTTCATTGTCATCCTCGGAAAGGGTGTATGCAGGTATTCCAACCACTCTCACATTAACCGTATCCAATATTCAAGCCATTGATTCAGGCCTCATTGGGCTGTTTTTGTTAACCGACACAACCGGACATTCCGACACACCTCTTGATGCAGGATGGGACATTTTGTCAGATTCAAATGGTGGTGCGGTGAATTACATTGAGCGCATTCTTCCTTCGGGCACAAACGAAACATCAGTATCATGGGTTGTACGCTCTTCGGAAATTGGCACAACGATGTTTTACGGCTCCATTCACCATGGTGGCGATTCAACCCCGTTCTTCGGCATCGAGCCACAAGGATTGTCGGTTGAAGTCGAACCGGTTCCCGAAGATCTACCGCGACTCTCTCCGGATTTCACTCCTCCAACTGTTCGCACACTTGGAGTTGAAACCGAATTGACCATACAAACCCAATATACTGAATCCGTGCAAGTTGAATGGCAGGTTCTAGGAGGGCCATTGATGACTGCACAGGCCAATGCCTCAGGCGGCGATACCTGGGTTGCGAATCTTCCAGCAGCACTCCAACCGGCCACAATTCAATGGCGAGCGGTCCTGGAGGGAGAAGGCCCACCTCAAACAACTCCGTGGTTCACACTTGTTGCTGAAGAGCCCAAATGGCAGGTTGAAGAATTGGCAGTTTATGCTCAGTCGTTTGCGATGCTGTTTTTGATCGCTGGTACAATTCTAGCGCTTCAGTCACGCCTTCAAAAATCAAATCCCGAAAGCAAATACGAACAGGCTGATTTTGTTTTACCTGCGCAACAAGATGATGTGAAGGAACAAGAAATATCGGACGATACTGCAGAGGCAATTGCTCCTCTCCCTGCAGGAGGTTTACCAGAGGGCTGGAATGAAGACCAGTGGCGATGGTACGGCCATGACTATCTTGCTGGCAAATACGGAGGTGGCGAGCAATGATTTCTTCCGAAACGTTTCATGTTGTAACCACTGAATTGGTCGTTGGGGCTTACTCCGTCTCAGGTTTCTGTTTCACATTGTGCTTTCTCATTCACTTTGGCCTGCTGAAGCGAACAGAATGGATGAGTATATTTGACAACGTTGCCCATTTCACGCTCGTCTTTGGTTTGGCCGCAACCCCTTTTGCAATCTTAAGCGGCGTCTCTTCTTCTCCTGGGGAAGGCCTTAGTAGCCCATTGTTGGTGAATAAAATGTTCCTTTCTATGGCAGGAGCAGGGTTTGCGATTGGTACTGCTTTGAGTCGCTGGCGTCTTGGCAAGGGTCTTTGGGATTCTGTTACTGCGACACGAATTCATTGCGCTACGGGACTTGCGGCATGCGGCTCAATGCTGCTCACAGCATCTGTTGGAGGTACTTTCACTCGAGGAGAATCTCTTCTTGATGTGTTTCAGTTGCCGTATGAGCAGGTGTTGCTGTTTCCATTTGCCATTAGCATCATCGCACTTATTCTAGGAATAGCAATGGTTGCAATTGGAATGAAGCGACTCAATACGCCATCATCCATACATTGAACTGCTGCTGGATGCATCGGGTTTGGTTTCCGCACCCTCCATCATTGCTTTGATTTGACTTTCCAAAAATTCAGCTTCTTCAAGCAAAGGCTGGTGCGGTAGGTCAATTGAGGGCAAGACTTTGTTGAGCGTTTCAATAAGAGTTGCTGCGGCGCGGGCGTCAGGCCACCGCGGGTCAGCCTCTACCATGATAGACATGAGGTCCAATCCTCTGCGTCGAGCCTCGCTCAAGATTGCAGCATTGATTCCTTTTATCACGCCTTGATTGAGCAGCGTAATGTCCATGGATTTCAACATCTCTCTCACTTTTTCGTTTGCACCAATACCAACCACATCAACACCTTCTGTGTCTTCGTATTCGATGGTTGGTTCAGCGCCGTTGAGGTTACCCTTCATACCTTCTTTAGCGAATGCATCAATAACCACAGCATGAACAATTTTGTTTTCTCTCGACCACTCAAACATGGCCCAAACGATATCGTTGACCAAAGGTTCAGGGATGACAAGTTCGCTCATCAACAAGATGACTTGGTCACAGCCTTCAATCGTACATTGGGGCTTTCCAGCATAAGCGCGTATGACCGGTAGAGGTTCACCCTCTTGGATAAGCGTGATGACAGGCAGCCGAGGGTCGACGACTGCACCAACAAACTCCAAGTCCAAGTGGTCAATCAAAAAATGAGCAACTACGCTTGAAACCATTCCAATACTGGGGAAACAAGCAACAACCATTGCATTTTCAGTTTCAATTTTCGTATTCAGTCGGACACTGGGGCGTTCCATGAGCAGATGCTGTGGCTCTTAGGTTTCAACACTTTGCATGAATTGGAACTACGGTGGATTGATGTGAGTTGAACTCAAGGATGTCCTATGTCGGACCAAACCTCTGCGGATGTCCGGCCTCATTCCTTGTCTCCATCTGCATGGAATCGATACGAAACATGCCCGAGGATGTATTGGTTGAGCCGTCAACATTTACCGCGTAAAGCAGGAATGGCAGCCTCGCTGGGTACAGCAGTACACGCATCAGTAGAAGACCTTCTCTTGAATGATATATCTCATATTGGCGATGCTGAAAGCGGGTGGATGCCCGATTTTGCACATCAAGTCTTGAAAGCGCGTTGGGAAGAAGAAAAAGCAATTTTTCTCGCAACCCCTCGACGCCCTCAGTGGAAAGAGGACAAATGGAAAGAGGCCGTTCGTAATCAGAAAGGAGCCGTTATGATGCTTCTTGACCATGTTGGTGTTCGTAGTCTTGAACAGGAGCGCGTAACAGGTGCTCTTTGGCGACGCGTTCAGAAATTAGCAATTGCAGTCGAAGGCGAATTGAAAACCTCGGACGGTAGACTCATGGGGAGACTCGATTTGCTTATGGGTGATATCAATGATGAAGGTCAATTGGTTGGCTGGTTGGTTGCAGATTTGAAGACAGGGAGAACCCCTGAACTCGAATTGAAAACAGAAGTAAACCGTCAGTTGCGAATGTATCGAGACATTTTACTGGCGAACAATCCAAATGCACCCAATGTGCGTACAGAGGGATGGTACACTCAAAACGCTTCGAAGTGGGCCGCCAAGGGAGATAATGTCTTGGAACAAGCGTATGCAGCTTGGCAAGCTACCATCCCAACTCCCATGCCTATGGAGCCAACCATTGGGGAATCTTCCTGCGGCGGTTTTTGTGATTGGAAGGCTTGGTGCCCCCACTGGTGGAATTGGCGTCATGAGAACAAAACTCTACACAAAGGAGATTTTTCCGATGCTGTTGTTTTGCTTCAAGAATACGATGAATCATCCGGCTCTGCCGTGTTGGAATTATGCGAGCCAGCAGATGAAAAGGGACGGGCAATGCCAACAGGCGTTCGAAAATCTGCTCGATTTGATAACCGGGGTAAAGAAGCCCTTGACGAGGTACTGGCAGAAGGCCATCAAGGCCCATTGTTTCTTGGCTCAATCATGACGCAGGGGCGGGCTTGGAGGATAGGGCATTGGTGCGATGTTTTGCCATGGAAGCCTTTGCCTGATGGCGTTGAATATCACCGTGTTGAACAGGGGGGTTAAGATGAGTGGAGAATTTACTGTTCTTTTCTTAATCTGCTCGTTCCCGATTGGAATGTTTATTCTCTTTTTATTCGCTTCAAACTATTTCAGTTCAAATCTTCAGAGGGATTATGTGAATTGTGCTCAAAGACTTGAATTTCAGTATGTGCCTCCCCAAAAGAAATTCGAATTCAAGTTGGCAGGTTTTCGCCTCGGTTATCCATCTCTTGTGGGACACATTCATCAATTGCAATGTCGTATTTATCTTCGGCATGTGAATGGCGGCAAAAGAACCAACAAAACACACACACTTTTCGAAGTCTACCTCCCCTATCATCTTCAATTAGGGCTTGACATAAAACCACAGATTGCAGTCATTAGTTTCCTTTCAAGTTTCGTTGGCAACAGCGACATTCAAGTGAATGATTCAGTCTTCGATGAGCAATTCCACATTCAAGGCCACGATCCAAATCAAGTGTATCAGTTCTTAACTGGTGAGAGAAAAATGGCGATATATCATGCTCAGCAGGCAATGTTTCATCAAGCAACCCTCCAAATCACCGACACGATGGTACAAGCCCATGTTCGAAAGATTGTCCGTTCACCTGATGAGATGATACACATCATGAAGCAATTGGTTTCCGTAGCTAAAACCCTCCAGCCGAATCAATAATGTTCTCCAAAGCATGACCACTTTGCCCTCTTTGGTGGCATACATATAATCCGAAACCATCCGAACCTGCTGATTCATAAAGCGCCGATTGAAGCATTCTCACTGGTGAAGCCGCAATGGTGACGGTTGCAGAGGTAGAAAAGGCTCAACAGGCATGGGGAGAGGGAATCGTTGCTATTTCTGCAGCACACGGTTCAGGCGAGGATTATGTTGGGCGAGCAACAACTCATGTAGAATCTCTTTATGCATACGGAATGAGCCCTGTCTTGTTTAAGCCAACCATGGCTGCAGTACAACAATTTCGTCCAACATTTGATGAGGCTTTATCGTATTTTACTGCATCAAATGGGGCATGTCCTGAAGACACGGGCTTTGCAATTCAAGGTTGGACAAAAGTCCGTTTTGAGAACCAGAATATGATTCTCAATGAATCCTCAGCAATTGCCATGGGGAACTATTTTTTCACATCGCCAGAAGGAAATGAGGTCAAGGTTGAATTTACTTTTGGATATCTTCTCGATTCGACAGGAGCACTACGAATCCACCTCCATCATTCCTCATTACCTGCGAGCAGTAATTCGTGAAGTTTTGCTTGTGTCATGCTTGTTTGTACGGTCCGTTTCCACAAAAAAGGGCGCCCATTTTTGAACCCCTAAGTCAGGGGGCGACTCCCATCTGTGAGTTGAATTGAATCACTGAATGTATGAAGAATCGATTCAGGTAATCATGGACGAAGCATGTTGGAATTCTTCCTCCATACATTTTTCTACCTCAACATGGAAAGTATTGTATCGCCTTTCAAAATAAACATTTGAATAGAGATATTTCCTACGAGTGCCATGGTTCACAACGAAGTTTACGATAGAATCACTTCAATTCTTGATGGAGAAGATGATTGGATTGCTGCAATGGCAACTGTGGTATGCGAATTGCACAATGCCTTTGACCATTATCATTGGACAGGATTTTATCGAACGACTGCGCCAGGAATGCTGAAAATTGGCCCTTACCAAGGTGGCCACGGGTGCCTGTACATACCGTTTGACAAGGGCATTTGTGGAGCTGCAGCAATGACGGGGGAGACTCAAGACGTACCAAACGTTCACGAGCGTCCCGAACACATTGCCTGTAGTTCAACCACAAACAGCGAAATCGTGGTTCCAGTAAAAAATCCCAAAGGAGAAGTTGTAGCAGTTCTTGATGTAGACTCAGATGATTTTCGTGCTTTTTCGAAACTCGATATAGAATTGGTAGAGCGAGTTTGCGCATGGCTGGGCTCTATGTATCACTGAATCTCATTCAATGAGAGTTCATTGAACACTTATGTGGTTAAGTGCAGCACTCAAAATGGCCCAAAAAGAATTTCTAATACAGATTTTAACCATCCCTTTCTAATAGCGATAATTACCGCCAAAATTAGAAACAAACCGTAGCACAAATCCCACATAAATTCATCTAAATGAACGATTATTAAGAACAATTCTATTTCGAAACATACGTGCATTCTGACGCAATTACATCTTTATACGATGATTAGTAGTTTGAAACAGAGCAATTATGTTCTTATGAAATTTGGATTCGTTTGGAAATGTCAATATTCATCAGTAAAGAAGCGAAAGACAAAGCCCAAGGCTACTGGTTTGGATTGTTAATTCCACTCCTCGCTGGATGGGGGGTTTCTACCTTTTCAATGGCCGCTTTGATGTCTCGCGATGGTCCCGTTAGTGAAATGACCTACGTCGATTATTTTTTCATAACTGGATGGATTTCCGGCGGCCTTGTTGTCCATCCATTGTGTGCATGGTGGGTACTCCTTCGTGCGAAAATAGTTGGAAACGCCCCATGCATTAAAGGAGCATATATGTCAATAAAATTGTATATCTTATGGATATTTTTTCTTTTGTCGATGACAATCATTAGTTTTATCTGGGGCGAGTAGAGATGTCATCCACAAACCCGGAAATCGCTGAAGATAAAGTGAAGGTGACTTGTCTTTCTTGCAACAAAAACATAGCAGTTCCTGTGAACTTTTCTGGGACTGTTCGCTGTCCCCATTGTTCAAACGAGTTGCGAGTTGTCTCCTCAATTAAGGGGGCAAACATAGCGGTTGATGAAGAGAATTTATTGATTATTGACATGGTTACAGACCGGAGGTTTTGGATTGGTTTAGCAGTTCCAGCAATGGCTCCAATCATAACTATAGTTTTGCTTATGTTAGGAATTCATCAACCAGGTTCTCCTGACATTATGGGCGTAATTTGGTTCAGTTGTTCACTGTGTTTATGGCCGGTAATAGGCCTTAGTATATCGGTTAGTAGTGGTACGTTTGTCAAGAGTTTTCGAACAGGTGCCCGTGTTTCTGCAATGGTTGCTTTGGTAATTGCATTTTCTGCATGGGCATTGGTCTTCATGTGGATAAGTGGTGGAGTTACAAATTGAGTTGTACCTTCGTTTATTTCCTCAGTAGTCTTGAAGGGCATAGGGGGATTTCGAACCTTTCTGCAATGCATATGCAACCATTATATATTCGCTAAACCTCAGAAAGTTCATGACAGGACAGATTTCAGAAGACGGTAATTACATGTGGGATGGAGCAAATTGGATACCAAATCCAAATGCTCCTGCGGCACAAAACAGTGGAGCAGCCCAAGGAATAGATGCAGGTGCTCAATCGGTGGTTGAGAGCCCCGCAATGGCAACAACTCCAACGACCCAACAAACTATGGTTCAAGCAGAGGGCTCTGCAGGAGTGTACGGTACTGGAACCTGGAAAATACAAATGGCGGACTCGGGCCTAGGGATGTTCTTCCTCCGAATTGGGTGTTTATTGGTCAATGTATGTACTCTCTTTTTGGCTGTCCCATTTACAAGTGTGATGTATTACAACGCTTGGGCATCAAAAGTAGATATCGATGCCCGGTCACTCAAGTTTACAGGTAACGCCGGAGGATTTTTGATTACGTGGGTCAAAACATTGCTTCTGAGCACCATCACCTTTGGAATTTACTATATCCTCATCGGACGTAAGAATGTGATGCGGTGGGTAGATTCAAACTTGACTTGGGCATAATTATTCAATTTGAGTGAAGAAATATATCTTTTTGATGTATTCAAGCCACGCAGACGAAGCATGCAGCGCTCATTAATTTGAGTTGTATTCAATTGCATAAGGCTCAGCATCATTGTTTTTGAAAAGAACTATTTGATGAACTGTCTTTTTCAGGATATGAACCTTGATGCTTTAGCCCGCCCCACAATGCAGGTGAATCTCTGGGCTTCGCTTGGTTACGGAGTCTTCCTTCTGGCTGCTCCTGATGTGTTTTGTGATTTGCTTGAGGCAGAAGCAGTCAACACCGCGTGGTTGCGAACAATCGGTGCTGCTTTGCTTGGAACGAATGTACTGGGGAGTTGGTTATGGCTGAAAAACCCATCACTTGACATGGGGCGAGTTCAAACATTAACTGCAGGACTTGAAGCATTTGCAATGGCACTTTCACTCCTCCTGGGAGAATTCACAGCAGAAAATATCTGGATGGTCCAGGCATCGGTTGTTTTAGCATTTCTAGTGACAATCGGGCTGTACTCATCGTCATTGAGCGCGTATTATGAACCGTGACTCGGCGTGAGACAGACTGCTTCGAATGTTATCAATAGTCATTGATTCCAAGGTAATCTCGAACCTTTCCTCGGCCATTTTCATCCTCAATGCCTTTGGGAGAAAGTAACCAGTTAATGTAACGAGGGTCCTCGTTGTAAACCTCTTGCACATCTCTACCTTTATGCCTTCCAAAAGCGAGAATCATTTGTTGCCCGTCTTTTCGGATTTTTCCAATTGAGTCGACCACTTCCAAATCACCTAATCCTCGCCCTAAATCACTTGCATCTGTGCTTATGTTTCCATGAACAACCCATCGCTCTAATTCTTCTAGCGACTTTCGGAAAGACGGGGCATGATCGACCGATAACCTCCAAAAAAGGAGCAAAGAAGCTGCAGCATCTGCACCAGCAGTATGCGCATTTTCAAGAGAAATACCGTTCCTTGAACACAAAGAACCAAGATTGTGAGGACGAGGCAATTTCAGCCTGCGAACGAGTTCGTAAGTGTCCAATACCGCCTTAGGGCGAGGCATTCTTCGTCCTAGACGTAGAAACTCCGCCTCTAACATTTCTAGATCGAATTTTCGAACATTGTGTCCAACGATGACCGAGCCTTCAACCAATTCAGCAACCTCGTCAGCAATGGTTGAAAAATCACCTTTTCCTTTGACATCGTGATCGTAAATTCCGTGAACATTACTTGCTCCAAAAGGTATCGGGCGCCTCGGATTTACGATGCACTCATAATTGATTGCAACCCCCTCTTCATCCGCTCCAATCAAAGCAATTTGAACAACCCTATCGGTGCTTGTTGAAATCCCAGTCGTTTCCAAATCAAAGGCAAGAACACGCTCACCATCAAGGATGTCGGTTGCCATGATTTGTTAACAGAACTGACCCCCTTTGAACATCACCCAAGAATTTGAAGCAACAGCAAACACAATACTTCAATGCTGTTTAGCGACACTATGGGCCTGTTCAATCGCATTCGAAGCATCTTCACCTCAAAGCCAGAGGCTGAAGAAAATGCAGTTGAGGAATACATCGATCCACTGCACGAAGAAATGAGCACAGCACACGCTCATCGTCAAGAGTCTGTGATTTCGGAGTCTCTCAAAGTTCTTGATGCAGAAGACAACTTTGTTGCTCAAGAAGAGAAAGTTGAATCCCCACCTGCCGAATATGATGCAGGCGAAGTTGAGGTCTCAGACCTCCTTTTGGAGGATGATAAAGAGGTTGACCACTCAACACGAAATGTGGTCGAACACGACTCTATCGATGACCTTGGAGACCACCTTGAAGATGCCAGTATTGTTGGTGATTTGCCTGAAGAAGTGGCCTTTTGAGGCGCGAGTAGAGAATCAAGAAAAGCCAAAAATCGACCAAAATATCGCCCCAAGCATTAGATAGGGTGGGCGATTGGGATTTTTTATGTGGCAGAGATTGGGTGGTCAAAGAATCCATTCCCTGTTGATGGTGGGTCTTCTTGTTTGTTCCACTTTCGTCGCAGGATGTACCGGTGCACTGGAATTCACCGTCGACCCTCGAGCCAACCTTAACGCATATCCGCTTCAAATCCAGGAAGGCGAGACCGTCACCTTTGATGCTCGAGATTCTGAACCTATTGAAGGTGTCATTACCGAATACCTATGGGACTTTGGCGACGGTCAAACTTCTGAAACAACTACTGGCTTTACATCGCACCGATATTCGACCTTTGGGATGTTTATTGTCGAATTGACCGTTGTCAATGACCAGGGCGGGAAAGACCGAGCTACTGCTACAATCAGTGTGAATGGAGCCCCCCAACTCAATCTTACCTACCCCGAAACAATTCGTTCAGGGGATTCAGTTTTGTTGGATGCAAGCAAGAGCTTTGATCCTGAAGGCGACAATTTACAGTTCGCTTGGGATTTGAATTGGGGTGATGATTCAGATGATGATGGAGATGCTCGTAATGACGTTGATGCTTCTACTCCAACCGTGCTGTTGCCTACAAATCGTTCGGGGACCGCTCAAGGCAGCCTCACCATCACTGATTCTGCTGAATCCTCGGTAACGGAACTTTTCACTCTGGAAATCAGCCCGCGCCGTTTCGAAGTTACTTGGGAGACAAGCCAGCTGGAGTATACTTGGGATGAATACCTCGATCAAGGACAACAATGGGAGGGAAATATTTCTCCGGGTGAAACCGGTCGAATCATTTCCTTTGAAGGTGTTCTTGAATTGCAACAGGATATTCTCGCCCCTCAAGATAATTTCACACTTTCCGTATTTATTGTCAATGACAATTACGAAAGAACCACTCAAACAGAGGGTGGTAATTTAACCGCCAATGAATCTGCTTCTGCAACTTTACAACTTGATAATATGAACTCAGATGGAGAAAACGGAATTTTTGATG
The DNA here is from genome assembly GCA_002687075.1 of Methanobacteriota archaeon. GTDB lineage: Archaea > Thermoplasmatota > Poseidoniia > Poseidoniales > Poseidoniaceae > MGIIa-L1. Next base: position 39,236 of record NYZH01000040.1, on the reverse strand, counting down.
CTGATTCTGAAGAGATACTTCTTGAACAACTGTTGTCCTCAACTGGTGCACGTAAAGGTCAAGGTGCATGGATTTGGTCTGTGACCGCTCAACAGGCAGACCCCGACCCATTGTTTGAAGGAACACCGGACCCGGACCCAGGCAACGACTGGACTCTAACCGTTGTCATCACCATCATGGTCCCCAAATTGACTGAAATTGCTTATGAGTGACGACTTTGTCCTATGGGAAGGTGTATGAAGCGGGAGCGTATCGGAGGTTTGATTGCCATGGTTGATACAGTTGAAATTACGAGAGTAAACATTCGGGATTCATTGTCTGTCGATGTATCTGTGTGGATGAACCATCCAAACGATATGGATTTTCGACCAGCCCTTTCGGTATCCGGCTCGACGTTTACAATCAGCAGCCATTCCGATGGTTCAGTGCTTGCATCAGTTGAACTCGATGAGGCTCAAATGGATGCTGTAGTTCGAGATCAGTCTGCTGAACTTCGAGTAAAATTCCAAGTGCAAGGCATGCACGGTAAGTTGAAAGATATTCATCCAATTATTGCAGATGGTAAAGCGAAGAAATTAGCGACTGCAAATTGGAAAACAACTCAATCGGTCACCTTTGAATAATTCGGACCAAGGGGACATCCTCGGTTTCTTTGATATGGGTTGAAGTAAAATTTCAACCCATGTCTCCAAGAAAAACAGGCAAAGGTTCGCAGAAGAAAGCACGACTTGAACGTCTAAAGGAGGAAATACTCAATTTTGTTGGAGCAAATCCCGGTTGTTCCGCCCAATCAATTGTAGCAAACCTTAGCCATGACCGAGCAATGAGAAATCACGGTTTGACACCAAGAAAGGTCGGATTTTTCATCCCCCGACATCTATCCGAATGCCTTGTCTGGTGGCAGGACCATACCGCAGGTCGTCGTGTGTATGGAGAACTTGGGTGCATTGAGGCACCCAAAAAACCGTGAAAAACGGGGATTTTGTAGGCGTTTAACTCATGTATGGTGTCCAATTGAGCATCTCACATGGGAGGAGTAGTTGCAGCGTACTACGACCTTGATGGAACGCTGTTAGACGCATCCAGCGAGAAGGCACTTACTGCCGCTCTTAGTAAAAAGCGTCCATGGCGCATCCCTTATGGCGCTATAGCGTGGAGTCTAGGCTTTGCTTCGAATGTTTTACGAGGGCGAGCAGTCTATGATGCGGCCCGAAACCGAGGCCATTTTTCACTTTCATCTTGGAAGGTATTGGAAAAATTAGCGAAGGAAGTTGCTCAAAAGAAACTCGCTCATAGAATTACTCAAGAAGCACGCGACTCAATTCAATGGCACAAAGACCAAGGCCATCGCGTGGTTTTGGTTACTGCTACAATTGCGCCAATGGCAGAAGCAATGGGAGAGATACTTGGTATGGATGCTGTGTATGGTTGCGGTCCAGAACATCGAAAAGGAATACTGAGTGGCTCAGAGCGAGGATGGTCGGTTCCACGAAGAAAAGGCAAAATTGCAATTGTAGAATCTGATGCTTCAACCAACGGGCATGACCTTGAACAATGCTATGGTTATGGCAACACGATGGCCGACTCATGGTTTATGAGAATCACTGGCCACCCTGTGGCCATTAACTCCAAAGGCTCCTTTCGCGAATTTGCAATCGAAAAAGATTGGAAGATGCACGATTGGAAAATGCAGCATTCAAAGCGGTAGCACTGGTTTTGAACGAAGAGCGGCCCCACCGCGATTCGAACACGGGTTGCTGGCTCCGCAAGCCGGCGTGATATCCAAGCTACACTATAGGGCCTTGTAGACGGTCCACCAACCGATTGGATATAAGCGCAACGGGTTGCTTTTGGCAGTCGTTGAATACAAGGCTTCATCATGCCGCTTCTTGTGGTAGTATCATGGCGGTTCAACTTGCACGTCGAGTCGATTTCCCAATGATTGACAGCGCACAAATTGCGTATTTTCCGCGAATTTACGACTTAGCACACCGTTTTTTTGAAGAATGCTGGGAACCCATGTGCGGAATCACCTATCCTGCCTTATTGAACGAACGGAGAATAGGTTTCCCGGTTGTGCACATCGAAACGAAGTTTGTCCATCCACTGCGATACGGCGACACAGTCCATGCCTCTGTAGAATTGAGTAAAATAGGTTCGAAATCATGCACTTGGGAATATATTTTTTCCAATCAAAACGATGAGATTGTTTGGCAATCATCTCAGGTCATTGTGTGTGTCGACATGGATTCTATGGAATCGATGGAGATTCCTGATGATATTCGAACAGGTCTTGAAAACCATTCAACGGGGGCACAATTATGAGTAAAAAAAGCGAACAAAATTTGCCGAAAAAAGACTCGAGTACCAACAACGAAACGGTCGACCTAGGTTTTTCAATGCGCATGGATGAAAATCAGCCGGAACCGCAAATTCCTGTGGATTTGTTTGCTATTCGACCAGATACCAAAGGCCCCAAGTCGATAGGAGTATTGCTTATTCTCGGGGCGCTGGTCTTGTTTTTCCAAGCCTATGGCGATGTTGGCCTGCATCTTTCCGAGGACCTTTCGAATGAAGAGGTCGAATTAATTCTTGAAGTACCGAACAGCCAAGGTGATGGTAGCACAGAATTGACCGTTGAACAATACCAAACTTTTCATGATGCAGCAAGGGATTCCGGCGGTTATGCGCTTCGAGGCTTCGGCTTGATTGCCGCAAGTCTATTGTTGTTCATAGGCGGAATTATGCTTCTTTTCTTGAATGGTTTAGGAGCGAAATTGTCTCTCGCAGGTGCTGTAATCGGTCTTGTCACTGGAATAACTGGAAGTTTGCTGGTGAAAGGGGCGGCAGATACTCACCTTGTAGGTGTTTTACTTTTCACATACGAGGTGTACTCTTACCTTTGTGGTGTTTGTATGATTATGTGTGCTGGCATGGCTGCTTTGCCGTTAATTAACGCAAGGGCAAGGATGGCACTTTATCCAGAGAACCGAGTTGTTTTAGAACAGGAATAGTCAGTCGTGGCTGGGCTTTGGCCACTTTTTTGATAGAACCTTTCGCAAGTCGTCATCAATGGTTGCATTCCACCAGTCGCTGCCTTGCCATATGGCATATCTTCCGCGAATTCCCCGTAAATCTGCTCCTTCAAACTTACAATTCCGAAAATTGGAGAGATTTAATCTCGCTTTTCTCAAATCCGCTCCTCGAAAATCAGAACCATCAAACGCCGACTTCATCAAGTCGATTTGCACCATCGATGCCCGTCTAAAATCAGAGTTACTGAAATCTCCTTCGGTTAAGTCGGCATGGTCTAAGATTGCCCTTCGAAAGTTCGAACCTGCATGGCGACCTTTACGCAAAATCGCTTTTGTATGGTTTTGAAAAGACCAATCTAGTGGCACCGCAGTTTCACTTTCGGATTCCCGAGGGTCATCTCCTCCGCCCCCCGACATCACCATGTTTCCACCTATCTTGAAGAGCGTTTTTCGATGTGTGCTTTACCTTCTGTGCTAAGAATTGCAAATCGATTTTTGTCTTCGCTTCCTTCTGGAATAATGAGAAATTCACGTTCTCTCAGTCGATTGAGGTATAATGAGAGGTTGCCGGGTGATTCAATACCAGCGTCGTCGAACAGCTGGTTAATCACTCTCGGAGGGCTGTCCATTATCCCTTCTACATCACGAAGGTAATGCAATGCTCCAAGGACTTGATCGGGTTTTCTTTTGAGGGCGCAAGTTTCGATTAAATTCCGAAAAGATGCTCCTCTGTTGACGTCAGTCGATGATTCAGAGCCACTTGTTGACGAATCCGAAGAATCGATTTTGGCGGCATTAAGGCGGGTCATCATGATTTCCCACGTATCGTCTTGACGAAGATGCGTAAGCATCTCTTCAATTTCCGTAGGAGTACCTTCCAGTTCAAATTCTATGTCGCCGGCAGTGACTGAAATTTTAGCAGAACCATCCACTCTTCTTCCTCCGTATTTCTTCTATCCCTTTTCCTCATTTAACCCTTGGCGACGATTCGCTCGTAATTTCATTGATGAAGAAAGGCTTGAAAACCCCACACATTCTAGTGACATCAAGAGGGCGTAACTGCCTTCCATTGAGGCTTCGCTATGAGAACGAATCGNACATCAACTATNCTCGTACTNTTTTTCTTGGTNTTTGCTCAATCTGGAGCCATGTTTTCTGCGAGTGCTAGTGGACAACCAGGGACAGTCACGCTGTTTTCAAACGGAAGTGCTTCATCGACCGTTTCACTCACAGCCCAACAAATGAATACCAATTTTGGGCTAGAAGTCCCAAGAAACGTCACCTTTCAAAACGCAGAATTTGTTGTGGAGGCTAAAGAAGAATTTACTTCACCTGGTCAAGTTTCTCTTGATATCAATCAAGATGGAACGAAAGAGTGGGCCTTCGAGGGACAGGGTTTTGGGGATATGGGGGTTCAAACAGTGTTTACCAACAACAACTCAAATCAAACCATACCCTCAACGGGCATTGCATCATCCTCGTCTTTCTATCTGCCACTCAACTCGACTCTCGTCAGTGCATCAATTAACGCCTCATTCACGACCGCAGTTCCAGCGGGACTGCTGCCTAGCGGGACGCTTACAGGATTCGAGCTCACGGACATTGATAACGATACTTTTGAAGAAGTCGTTCTCTTTTCCCTGGATCAGGCAACAACAGGATACCAATCAGCAGTCTCTGTCGTAGATTACAATTCTTCATCCGGATTGAATATTTCCTCATGGGTCCCCACTTGTGGTACAGCAACCTCAATTTCTGTTGGTGATTTCAATGGCGACAATTATTCCGATGTTATTTCAGTGGCTCCAGCCGATAATCGAATTTGCCTTCATTTGTACGATGTTAATTCGAGTCGAATTGGNAATGCCACACCAATTCCCCTCTACAGCAATCTTCTTTCTGCAATAATTGGCGATATTGACAACGATGGCGAGGATGATGTAGTCTCAATCCATCAAAATGGTATTGTGTCTTACCGAAAATACATTTCAAAGTCAAATTTNTTCCTTGATAATGTTACTTTGACAGTCAACGAAAATGGCTCATCAACACCTGCACAATTCTCTGCTTTGGCTGGAGATTACTTCAACGGTTCAACAGGAAATTACTCTGTAATTGTCGTTGACTCGCTCGGCTATACCAGTCATGTGAAATGGGAGAATGGAGCTCTTGTACTCGAGGGTTTGGCTTTTGACGGGATGGGTTCGAAGGTTTTGAAAGGCGATATCGATAACGATGGAGACATTGATTTCTTTTCACCAACAGCGACGGGTTACACAATTGCAGAAAACAACGGGACAACATGGAACACAGTGTCCTCGATTTCGAATTTGGTTCTTACGGATGCAACTCTTGCCGACCATGATAATGATGGCAACCTCTCCATCGTTCTTCCTGAAATCTCATCTTGTGATGGGAACCCATTAACGAAGAACGGGAACCTAACGTTGTATAACATTTCATTGTCGTCTCTTCACGCGACCACAACCTCATTTGAACCTTGGACTTGTCCGTTGAATTCATTGTTTGCTGATATGGATTCTGATGGGCTGATGGAACACATCGTACCGGCAGGAGAGGGCAGCTCTGTAGGTTTGTTTATCGGTTCACATGCAAGTATCGAAATGGATGTTGACCTTGATGGACAATCCGATCTGTTTGCGGCAGGATACGCTGGAGATGGACAGAATGGAGTAGAACCACTCACGTTTATGGATTCGCTCGGTCTTGTTCAATCTCTTCTCTCACCGTTGACAATTGGTTCAAATTTTATTTCCATGGATTATGGCATAAGCATGAACGTCATGCATTTTAATTTTACAAATACNGGAAACGGCTCATTTCATTTGAGCGATTTGAATATAGGTTATGATGTTGATTTTGTGGTTGATACAAACCCATCGGCATCTGGAAATTTAGCGAATGTACTCAACCAATTGCAGACTGCAGGGACTGGAAATATTCTCATCGATTTGCCGTTTATATCAACCAAAAATGGAACGATGAAACTTTCAAACCTCAATGCGGATTATTTGCCAGGCGCGCCAAATCTTGCCTTACCACCAGAGCCTGTTTTGAGTTTGGACATTTTGACTCATGAGAAGGTCGGCATCCTATGGCAAGACGTCGTCGATTTCGGTGATGATTTCCTTGAATTCCAAATTTTTAGAGTCGATACAGGAGATGTATTTGATCTCAACAATCCTACGATGACAATTCCATTTAACGATATAGAAGATACGGATGTCGTATCAGGAGAAACGTACGATTACTCTGTTCGCTCGATTCACCTGTTTGGTGTTACCAGTAACATGTCTTCTCGATTGACTGTGACCATCCCCTACCCAGCACCGCCTGCTGCAGTTACAGGATTGACCGTTGCAGATACGCCAAGTGACGACGGCAGTTCACTTACGATAGGTTGGAACGCGTCGATGGATTCTCCTCAAGAATACAAAGTATTCATCGAATCCAGTGAAATCCTTTCTTTAGATAATCTTTCAGAAGTTGCTACTGTCTCTGCTTTTACTGGCAATTATACCGCCGATTTTGCAAGTGACGGTAACAGTGAATTCCTGCAACCTGGTACACCTTACTGGGTTTCTGTCGTAGCCTACGATGAGTATGGCAATACATCTGCGCAGTTTTCCTCCTTTGGNCCCGNCTACACTGTGAACAANACTGTACGGAATTCTTCTCTATCTCTATCCATTGAAACCTCAGGNATATCAGACGCCACTTCTTTTGAGATGAGTGCACTTGATTCACTCCACCTTAATGTTTCTTTGATGAGCGACTCTACGCCTCTTGCATCTCAGAACCTTTCTCTGTCGATTGTTGGACAGAATTTGAACTACAATGTGGATGGAGTTACCGATTCAAACGGAACGTGGTACGCAATAGCAGTTGAAGATTTAACCGAACTATCTGCAGCTTTTTCGGACTTTATTGGTGAAATTACGATTGAAATTACCTACACTGGAACTCCCACCTCAACAACAACTCAACCAACACTGGCCTCATCGCTAAATGTTACAGGCATGGGCCTTCTGAGGACTGCAGTGAGTCAAACAACCTCAACTCTCGAACTCAATGAGGCCGGCTCCTTCACCGCAGAGGTTATGCTCACTCCCGAATTGCCAACTCAAAATGTTCTGCTTGCAAATGTGGTATATGATTGGCAATTGCTAAATCAATCGGGCAATGTATCTGATTCGGGAACTGTCGATGTGAAAGCTGGNAAAATNTCCCTAACCGGCCAAGCCAATGCGCATGATACACTCACATTTTCCCCCTTAGGTTCTCAAAATTGGTATTCACCTTCGATATCGGATATTGTGTTTACTTTCGCTGCCACCCATGTGAATGAGACAGGGAATCAAACGTCAAACAATTCCCAAAACCAGACCGACAATACCACTGTTTTACCTCCGTTCCCAGATGCAACATTACCCGGCACCCTTGAATGCAGCACGGCTCAATATCCGTGGGAGGGCAACGGAACCGATACCGCGATTACCTGCACTCTCACCAATCCAAACCCATTCGAAGTGCAAGTTGATTTTTCTTGGAAAGTTGTTCCAACTACGCCGCCTCCAATTTCATTCGAGCCCTCTCTGTTGCCTAGCAATGGCCCGGTTCTCACTATACCTGCAAACGGGACTCTTGAGTTCGAATTTACTCCAGTCCGCAATGGGCCATCTGACGGCCTATTCCCTGGGATGCAAGGCGTCGGATACGTGCTTCAACTCACTTGTTTTGACGATGACACGAGCCGGTGCGCCAACATGACCACTCCTTCCGCCAGTTTCGAAGGCGAGATTCAGTGGACGCTCGGCGAGATGTTGGTCCTGGTTGATACTGACGATGACGAACTTTCCAATGATGAATCAAAAGGGGGTTCAGGCGCTCTTGTTGGTGGAATCATTGCTTTACTCGTGCTGGGTGGCGCTGGTGCAGCGTTTGTTCTCTTGCGCCCTCGTCAAGAAGANGATGATTGGTTTGATGAATTCGATGATGATGACGAGGAAGAGGCTGTCNCAATGCCAGCTCCTAGGTCAAGCCGTAGCCTTGATGAAATAAAATCATCAGGAGATGATTTTGTTGCAGGAGAACCTCCTGCTGAACGCCGCCGTTCGTTGTTTGATGAAGTCGATGGAAAGGGACGAATAGACGATGAATCGGAATTCGATTCACAGAGCGCCGATGAAGAATTTGAAGAGGGCGAAGAAGAGTCCGAAGAAGATACTGACGACGGTATTTCAGTCGATGAAGACGGCACTGAATGGTGGGAAGACGAAGAAGGCGTTTGGTGGTACCGAGAAGAAGGTTGGGATGATTGGGCTGTTTGGGAAGAATAATTTCACCGTATGACTTTTGACAGACCGTCTCTACGAATGCTTGGAGGGGAGAACTTGGAGCACGAATTCAAAGGCTATGCTTTGGTTTTGCAAGATGGGGCCGACCCTCTTACAACTGGAGGAGTTGCCGTTGCAGGTTTCACGACTGCAGGTATGGTTGGCGTTATTGCGGCCTCACACATTATTCAATCGTTAAAACTCCAACAACTTGGAACCGTTTTGAATTCAGCTTTTCCAGCAGTGGCTCTCATTCATAATGAAGTTCCAAAACACCCAGTTCGTGTGTATCAAGGCGATGGAATAGGCGTATTTACATCTGAAATTCAATTCAAAGACGAACAAGACATCATGTTTGCATCAACCGTATTGGAATGGTTTACTCGAGGAGGATTCGATCGTTTAATCATTATTGACGGACTTGTTCAATCGAATAAAGAAGTTGCCAGTGGCGACTTGTTTGGTGTCGGCTCATCCGAAATCGCTCGAGAACGCCTTCATCGAGCAGGCATTGAACCAATTCAGCAAGGAATTGTAGCCGGAATAACCGGTTTTCTTCTTGGTGAAGGCGACCGGCTCGGCATTGATGTCACCGCACTCTTAGCTGAAGCGAGTCCGATGTATCCTGATGCAAGGGCAGCAGCATTAGCGGTTGAGGCNGTTTCCGAACTCACCGGTATCGAAATTCCATTAAGCGAACTGCTCGAGAATGCCCAAAACATCGAAGACAGTGTTCGAGATGTGTTGGAGAATTCACGCACGCTTTTGCCCGGTCCCGACAAAGAACTCTACGACCGCGATGTTGACCCTTCATTTGGGTGAAGATGCGTGTTCTCNGACCTGCTCAAGAACAATTTCGAAGGGTGCATCGGTAGCGAGCAACGGTTCAATGTCCGGGATACGGGCAGCAGAATATCCGGAATCACAGAGGCTTGAAATCAATTTCTCGATTTTTGGTGCGCCGCCAACGCCAGCCCATTTAGGAAGAGAATCAAGGTTGAGCAGCAAATGTTCACGACTCATCAGGTCTGCTGCTTGAGAAATGTAACGAACACTGCGACGAAGTTCGCGGGCTGAGTATTCCACATCATGCTTGTCCCATGTCAATCCTTGCGCAATAAATGCGTCAACTTCGTTTGAATCTGGCTGGCATAACTGAATTGCTTTTTCTTCCGTCATGCGGCTTGCAATCTCTTTATTCCATAAGGGTCCAATCCACAAAGGTCCACTGCCTCTCTTGACTTGTTCAGGTGTTGGGTGCTGAACAAATCGATACGGGACGTCATCCTCTCGAATTCTCCATCCGATATTCTCTCCAATCTTGCTGGCCTGTTCGCGGCTGGTCTTGACTAGGCATGAGATTCGGACATGATGGCCATCNAACAGCGCGAGGAGCGGCGTAATTGCTTTGTCCAANCGAGCTGCTGCAGTTGCAACGGTTGCCAGCAGCAAGCGAACTGCATCGTCGTGCGCGTACACATCAACGATGCCTTTTGCTCCGTATCTTCTGGCNTGACTGGATGACGATGAGCCTGTGAGCGCAGCGGTATCGGTTGCCGTAATCTCAAGAACNCCTACTCTGGATAAGCCTTGCAATGCGGAATCTAAAAATTGTACNGGCGAACCAAACGGGTCCACATCAATCCACTGATAACCGGTCTCAATCATTGCGATGCGAGCATCAAGTTGACGAAAATTAATTCCGTTGTCGAAGTTTTGAGAAGCATGATTTCCGTANCGGTCTTCTTCGGGNAGGTGATTAATTTCCTTTTTTGGAGGATGTGNGNCATGAGAGGCTTGCGCCCAGTCAAGGGCAAATTTATCCAAATCATTTGCTGTGATTCTCAGTCTTTCTTGAAATTGAGCTGGGATTTCATTTCTCCATCTTCTGACACGAACTCCGGTAGAGCACAGCGCGTCCAGTACTCGAACAGATTTGTNTNCTTGCGTTAGCCATTNGTGTTCCANTGCGTCGTTGAGCAGCATGACGCTNCGTGTTCTTGCTGGGGCCATTGCAGGGTTGAGGAATCCAGGTCCAGTGCGTTTTGCAGGCCCTCTTGGCATGTGCGTTGGCCGCGATTGTTCATCCAGCAGATGAACTATTGTTCGCCCTTCCAACCATAGTTGACCTGGCCATCCAGAAGGAGGAGAATCCGCTCCAGCCCGGTCGCCCATGTCATCCCGTTGTGCTTCCACTTGAAGACCGCACCGATAGTACGGTTTGGCAATTGAGAAAATGCGCATATATAGGACAAATATACTAGGTGTCCTCGCCAACACTTATGTGCTATCGGTTAGCATTGAAGTATTATGTCAATGATGACAGATAAAACGATGCTAGCCGCAGGACTTGTGTTTATACTGCTGAGTGGAGGGCTTTCTGTGCTTTCTACCGGTGGTGTTGAAGACGCAGTACTTGAGGCGACTGAGACAAAACCGTTAGACGATATTTGTGAAAATTCAGACTGCACAGAAATCAACCCGGACTGGGCTACTTCGACAGCAGAACGAGATTTCTATGGTTGGACCATTACCAATGTTGACGATGTAATAGCCAATGGAACTGCTCCAGTGCATGAAAAGATTGGACCGGTGACGTACACCATTACTTCTGACCGTACTTTCACTTCTCACGACTCGGATGCTGGAACCATTACTTATCATGAGAACACCTCCTATGCATGTTCAGCAGACACCGAAGTTCCATGTGACGTTCAAATCACTCAACTCAACATCGGTTTTACCCCGCAAGTGATTGGTGCAACCGGAATGGCAATCAATGGAATCATGGATTTGACCAAGGTTGGATTTGCTGCTCAAATGATTAACCAAGACATGAACACCACACAAGCAGGAAACGCTACAACCGGTGACCTCTGCAAGGCTGATGTTCCTCTTTTCGGCATGGTCTCCGTTGCATGTGATACATGGGCCAACGGTGCTGAAGCTCAATGGAAAGCCTCCACTACAGGAATGGGCATTATGGCGGCGAACAATGACTCAACTCTTAGCAATACTACTGGAGATTGGCAATCAGGAGATTTGGATGCAGCAATGATGAGCACATTCCATCCTTTTGATCCGAACTTCAACATTTCATTGATGGATTCGCTTGGCCCTGTTGCTTTCATTGGAATGGGCGAGCCAGAAATGTTGGTCTCCCAAGTTATGGCAGACCCTTCAAACTCCACCGTGATGGCTCGAGCCAACACCTATGGTTATGTTGCCATGGCCAGTGCTACAATGCCGGATTTCTACAAGACATTCGTTCGAGACTGGACTATGTATGGAGCAGTTGGAACAAGTTTCCAAGGCTACGGCGGAGGTTCCGACTTCAACGCAAGCAACAACGACGACATCACCAGCCGACTTCACAACCTCCTGGGTGTTGACTTTGATGGCGCCAACGGTATTGCTCTCATGGTTGCCGGACATCTCACAGACACTCCAACTGGTTTGATTGCAACCAACGCTGACGGAACAGGATTCGGTCTTGCAGCCTTCCTTACCATGGAAGTAGCTGATGCTATGGCTGCATTCAACCTCACTGTTGACCAATACACCGCAGTTGCTACTTGGGCTGGTGGATGGGCAACCTCCGCATCCTCTGTTCAACTCGGTCTGCTTGGTGGAACGGGTACCATGAACGCTCAGCAATTTGTCAACGAAACGTTCGGTGGAATGAGCCCCGTAGGAGACCCTTACCTCAGCAACTCCCTCAACATGGGTGGCGCATGGGGTGGCGGTATGATTCCAGGACACGCTGGAGCAACTCCAGTTTCTATCAACCAAACACAGGCTGCAAACATCTTGTATGGTCCTCTCGGAATAACCACTCAAACAGGTGCGACCCTGTTTATGTACGGTGAATTGAGCGGCATGACCCCTCCAGTGAACTTGATGACCATGGAGGCTGGCGAGCCAATGCCTTGGAACAATGCGACAATTGGTGCTCTGTACGGTATTGATGCAAACGCAGCAGATGCCCTGAGTTACTTTGTATCCTCGCCAATCTTTGCAGATTTCGTACCAGATTATCTCATTGATTCGTTTGGAACGTCCCCGTACCTCACTCAAGAGTTTAACAATTGGTTGCTTGGATGGCACGACCCGGTCGTTGCTTTCCTCGCCACAGGCAACCCAATGGACATGACTGTAGGATGGACCAGCCTTGAATCCAATGCGACATACTACGGCTCTGGTGGAGTTGTCAGTGACACAGGAACCGATTACATGATTTGTACCGGTGAAAACTCCTCTTGCGACAAGGGTGAGATGTTGGCTGTTGACGGAAGTTCATACTTCTCTTGGAAAGACCCAATGAAGATGCAGAACACCTTTGGCCTCATCACCGCAGAATCTCGAACCGATACTACCGGTGGTTTCCTTACAATGGATGGAGACTTAGTTGACCTTTCAGGATACGCAACTGCGGCTATCACTTGCGATGGAACTTCTACTTTGAAAGACATTGCAGTTGATGATTGTTCAGCATCTCTTGACCCATTGGAACGCCCAATCCAAGCAAAACTCTTGGACACCGATACATTGCTTGATGCAGTGCCAGGGGCACTCCCAGTTTACTTTGGAAGTGAAGTGAGCTTGCAAGCCGAGCAACTCAGTGGTGCAATCATCGCAGGTTCTTCTGAATCGACTTTCTGGTTGGACATGCGCCCAATCACCGATCAGCACACTGCTCCGGTTGCAAGCGATTTGCAAGCAGTGTTTGCAATAGAATCCAGTTCTGAAATTTCAGACGAAGATGCTGAAACCCTCGCATCCAGTGTAACGACCAATCAAAAGGCGTTGACGTACTGGACAAACTTTGACGTCGGTACCGATTACCTTGCTCCACTTCTTTTGATTGGAGCAATAGCATGTTTGGGTATGGCCATCAAGATGATGAACGAGGATGATGAAGAATCATCCGATGTTGCTGAATCTGCAGCCGAAGAACCTGCCGAGTAAACTGAGCAGACTCAGTAATGGGAAAACTCGACGCCTTCAAGGGCGTGAGTGACCTTGTGGCCTTGGTCGTGGACGTGTCCAATGATTTTGGTTCCAAGCATACGCTCTTCGAGCCAAGCGGTGATTTGTTCTGCTTTGTCAGAGGACACAGCAAGAATCATTCCGGTTCCCATATTGAACGTGCGATACATTTCACGAGTTTCAATACCACCCACAGACTGAAGCCAGTCAAATTCGGGATGAGGGGGAAGCGGTGAGTCGATATGCCATCCTAATGACTCATGGAGTCGGAGAAGATTCGAAAGTCCCCCGCCAGTGATGTGACAAATTGCACGAACATCGGAGCGTTGGAATTGTGCTCCATCAGTTTCAGCATACTGCAGCATATCGATGATGGGGTCACAGTAGATTCGCGTGGGGTTGAGAAACACTTCTCCAAGGGTAAACTGCTGATCGTCATTGCCATCAAAATGCATCACTGTACGGCCAATACTGGGGACATTAAAGGGCGCCTTGTCGGTGTATTGATGGCCGGTATGCTCCATAACTCGACGCACAAGAGAATAGCCGTTCGAATGAATTCCGGATGAAGGCAGTCCAATGAGCACATCGCCTGACTTTAGATGCTCTCCAGTGATTGCTTGACCTTTTTTGACGTAACCTAGAGCGGTTCCCGAGAGGTCCAACTCATTGACAATTCCGGGGAGAGAAGCCGTCTCACCTCCGGCGAGAGTTACCCGTGCCTGCCTGCATGCTTCTGCAAGCGAAGCGCCCAGCGCCGCATGTGTTTCGGGGTCCGGCTTTGGAACAGCGACATAATCAACAAAAGCGATTGGCTCTGCTCCGACACACAGCAAATCATTGACGTTCATGGCCATACAATCGATACCAACTCCGCCCCATTGCTTCAGTGCCGAGGCGATTTGGAGTTTGCTTCCCACTCCATCTGTTGCTAAAGCGAGGAGGGAATCTCCAAATTCAATCAATCCACCAAACCCTCCTGGTAGATGGACGGGTGCGCCAGGCGTTCCAGCAGGTCGTGAAGAGGCACTCAGTGAAGCGATGAGGGATGCAACTGCAGAACCTTCAAGGTCGATATCGACTCCAGCACTTGCGTAATCCATAGGTTCGGCCATGAATCAACTCAACCGAAGGCGGATGAAGAACTCACCGTTCCGTGACTTTGTGGTTAGGAAAGATTTTCAGTCAAGAAAGCAAAACTCAAATCAAGCCTGTAATCGATACCGGAGTGCGTTCCTGCAAACTCTTCCCACACGTGATTGATGTCCAACTTGAGCAATTGGGAAACAAATCGTCGACTGCCGTATTGGATGTGATACTGGTCTTGTCCTCCACAATCGATAAACAAGGCACTGAGTTGTCGAAGAGCCTCGTGTTTATCTTCAACCATAGTCAAAGGGTCGAAACTCAACCATTGACTCCAAGCCTCTTCGTGCACTTCGGCAGTTTTGGATTCGAGAGGTAAAACGATACCCAACGGGTTAGCATCGCTTGGTTTGCGTGGGTCATAGGATGCAGCCATTGCACAAATCATGAGTGAATGGAAATCAGGTCCCGACATGCGTTCAGCATTCCGTATATGTTCGACGTATTGAGGTGCACCACCGAATTTTCCAACATGGGTGAGTGTTTCAGGGAATGTAGGTAGAAACATTGTCTCAAAACCCATATCGCCAGAATGGCAGGCGACGCCGTCCCATTCACCAGGTTGGAGCATTGCGTTGACTAAAGACCCATATCCGCCTGAAGATTTACCGACCAAAGCGAATTTTCCATTCGTTGAGTAGCGTGAGATTATTGCCGGCTTGAGTGCTTGAGAAAGCCATGATGACCATTTACCCAAGACAGGAGAATCCACAAACTGGTTTCCTCCAAGCGTTGTGAAGGTGTCAGGCATGACCAAAACAGCTGGTTTCATTTCACCAGATTTCACCAAACGTTCGTGCCTTTGAGGTAAAGTTTCTGCAAATGCTTTCCATCCGGCTCGAGCAGGACCTGATGAAGTAAAAGGTGCTAAATAAATCAGCACCGGCAATTTCCCCCCCTGTTCAATCACATCAAGCCCTTCAGGAGTAATATGTGTCAGAATTTCTCTTTCGGTTGGGTCACCTAATCTGTTGCTCAGCAATTTTGAATCCAAAACCCATCGTTCAATGCGACCCTTGATTGGGGTGAATACATGCTTCGGCATGTGAACACCCATTCCACCATACCTCATCTTTTCTGCGGTTCCCGCTCATAGGCAGTGGTCATCAATTTCCACTGAAAACGACGACTGTCGGACCCGCTTTTCTCCAATGGAAACGAGGGGGTGGGATTTTTGTTCGGGCATTGCTAAATACGGTTGGCATTATTGTTCGAAAGTCGGGAGACATTCCCGCCGTCCAAGGTGACCTCCATGCTTCAAGAATTTGACCTCCCTGCTCGTTGGACATCATTGATTCAGGACCACTTTGCCGAATCCGTCCACAATCTTGCTCAGATGTGGCCAGATGAGCAGTCTCTTGAAGTTTCATATCGGGTTATCGAAGGCTTTGATCACGAATTTGCACATGACATTGTCCAACATCCTGAACTCCATTTTCACGCATCGAATCAAGCATTGCGACAGTTTTTGATGGATGCAGGGCATTCGAATATGTATCCATTCGTTCGAATCGTTCATCTTCCGGTCGACCAAGTTCGTACCGTGTCTCAACTTCGTGCCGATGACATTGGTATGATGCTTGCCATCGATGCTGTGACTACCAAAATTTCGGGCGTACGCCCTCGGATTTATGCTGCAACGTTTCAGTGCGTTGCTTGTGGCCATACAATGGTCATCAATCAACCCAATGAACAAGAATTGATTGAGCCGATAGAGTGTCAGCAACTGGACGGTGGTTGTGGACGAGCAAAGCGCCAGACTCGATTCGAATTGCAACAGAAAGATTCCATTCTCATCAACTCTCAATTTATGGAACTTCAAGAATTACCGGAGCAAATGAAAGGCGGAATTCAGCCCGAGCGAATAATCTGCATAGCAGAACATGATTTGTCCGGCAAACTCAATCCGGGCGACCGCGTCAAAGCAAACGGAGTCTTGTTTATTCGTTCGCAAAGGAAAGGCGGAAAAGACACACCGGTATTCGATATATTCCTGCGAATTCACTCACTAGAAAGACAAAATGTGCCGCTGGAAGAAATTGTAATCACTGAGGATGAGGAGCTTGAAATCAAAGAGCTTGCAAGACGGCCTGATATCTATGAACTTTTTACCAAAAGCATAGCACCATCCATTTTTGGTATGGATTATGTCAAACAATCGTTAATGCTTCAATTGTTTGGAGGGGTTGCGCGACTCAATTCAGACGGAACACGAAACAGAGGAGACATCCATATTTTGCTCATGGGCGACCCTGGAGTGGCAAAATCCCAGTTACTCAGTTACATGTCAACGATTTCTCCTCGCGGAAGATTCACATCCGGACAATCGGCTTCTGCAGCCGGTTTGACTGCTGCCGCAGTACAGGATTCAGCAGCAGATGGGCGATGGACGCTCGAGGCAGGAGCATTGGTTCTCGCTGATTTAGGATTGGCGGCTATTGACGAATTCGACAAAATGAACGAGGGGGACCGCTCCAGTATGCACGAGGCTATGGAGCAGCAAAAAATTTCAATTTCGAAAGCGGGAATNAATGCAAGCCTTCGAACCCGATGCGCAGTTCTTGCTGCGGCNAACCCNAAAAACGGCCGATTTGAGCCGGTTTCAGAGGTGCCATTTACTGCCCAAATTAATCTCGCACCCCCATTGATTTCTCGATTTGATATCATTTGGCTGTTAACCGACGACCCTGAGCTCGAAAAAGACGCTAAAATCGCACACCATATCATTGGCAACCGTTTGCAGGGAACAAGCGAACTGCTTGTCAACGAAGGCAGCGCCCCTGACCCCACGAAGTCCAATTCGCGNTCNGGGCTCGATAAAAACGACGAACTCGGCGAAGTATTGACTCGCGACCTTATTCGCAAGTACATCGCCTATTCCAAGCGAACAGTCCATCCTACCCTTGAACAAGAGGCGCGTGACCACTTGGTTGGCTTTTATGTCGAGACTCGNAAACAAACAGGCGATTCAAACGACAGCGTAGCCATCACTGCCCGTGCTTTGGAGGCACTGGCNCGGCTTGCAGAAGCCAGTGCAAGGATTCGACTCTCCCAAGTNGCAACTCTTGAAGACGCTCAAAGAGCCGTACGTATGACTCGTTTGTGGCGAGAAGAATTGATGGGCGGTAATTTCGACGAGACCACGCTAGTAACTGGAAAGAAAGGTTCAGTTCGCCACAGAGAGAAAGCAATCATGGAAATTGTCGCCTCTCTTTCCGCAAACAACGGCGGTGTTGCACAACTCTTTGATGTGTTCAATGAAGCGGAAAGATACGATATCGACCGAGCAACCGCCGAAGATATCATTGAGAAACTTTGTCAGCACGGTCGAATGCTTCGTCCTTCAGGTTACGACACACTTCAAATTGCTTGANGGTGAAGGGTTGTAGTCTTGAAGTATGAACGACTCCGCTGTGGTATGGCCGACCCAATTGTCACCGAACCGGTTGGTGATGTCGACAACCCGAGTGCCTTTTCTCCTAACGAATTGGGATTCATGTGTGGCATTGAAGTCCATCAGCAATTGGCTACTGGAAAACTTCACTCTCGTCAACCCGGTGTGCTTTATGATGTGACTATCGATACGGTTCCCGACCTATGGCCTCGTTTTCAACGCCGTTTACGAGCAGCTCGTGGCGAAGGAGGGGCAATTGATATCGCCGCTCGATTTGAATCTCGACGTAACCGTTCTTTTGTTTATGTTCAATCGCCAAATGCAGGCCTTATCGAGTTGGATGAACAACCGCCTTTGCCTCATGACCGNGATGCTGTTGAGATTGCCTTAACCGTCTCAGCTCTGCTTGAAGCAAAACCAGTTACCATGCTTCAAACGATGAGAAAGACCGTTGTNGACGGTTCNAACACCAGTGGATTCCAAAGGACATCTCTCATTTCNGTCGATGGAGTNTTGCAAACCAAAACAGGACCTGTTGGCATTGATGTGCTTTGTTTAGAGGAAGATAGCGCACGGAAACTTGACACTGTCTCGACTGCAAACGGTGAGAAAGTCATTTACAATCTNGACCGTNTGGGCTTGCCATTGATTGAAATTGCCACGTCACCGGATGTGGTTTCNCCNGANCANGCCCAAGAGACATCCAAAGCTCTTGGTAGNTGCCTGCGTCANACTCGNAANGTCCGTCGAGGTCTTGGAAGTATTCGACAAGACCTGAATGTNTCTCTCGCTTGCGGCGACAGAGTTGAAATCAAAGGGTGTCAAGACCTCTCNTGGATTCCAAGAATCATTCGTTTGGAAATGGCTCGACAACTCCANTTCTATCGNNTGGCTAACGAATTACGCCAATCCATGGATTTGCCACCACTTCCGCCAGACCGCCGTCTTGACGACCCATCTGTGGAACAAGAGGTTTCTTTGTCCGTTCATAAGCGCCTTCCACTCGTTCTTGAAGACGTCAGCGAATGCTTTGCTGCTTGTGACTCTCAAATGGTCAAAAGCGGACTTGACAAAGGTTCAGTCATGCTTGCTTTACCGCTCCCAGGTTTATCTGGAAAGTTTGGTGTAAAAGCGATGGATGTCGAAGGTGCACAGTTGCCCCGGCTTGGACGCGAATTAGCAGGTGCTGCGAAGNTGGCCGGCGTCAANGGCGTNTTCCACTCCGATGAATTGCCTGCCTATGGCATTGATTTGGAACAAGTAAACTTGGTTCGCACTCAACTTTCTTTGGATGATGCAGACGGGTTTGTTCTCTGTTTAGCGCCACAATGGCAAGCAGAACTTGCACTTGAAAGCGTACTTGATCGAGCGCGTATGGCTTGGCATCGAATCGCGCAAGAAGTTCGAAATGTAGTGGTAAAGAAAGGCGCCCCGGAGGATGGAACCACATCGCCCATGCGTCCATTGCCAGGCGGGGCGCGTATGTATCCTGAAACGGATGTCCCGGTTTTTGCATTAACCGATGAGCGTTGGCAGAGTGTTGTTGACAACATGCCAATGACGGACGATGAACGAAAACTCCGCCTTTCGAGTTATGATGTATCGGATGACCAAGGTCAGCAACTTCTCGCACGGGAACTGGATGACACCTTCGTTCACTTTGCGAACGATTTGCCTCACAAAGGTTGGGCCAGTGTCCTTTTGGAAAACGACACTGCAAATCCTGAGTTGTGCGCTGCGGTTTTACAGGTGAAAGAGGCCGGATTAATTACTCGTGAATCGATTAATGAAATCATTGAGCATTACGATTCGAACCTGCCAACGAAAGAAGAAATCGCTCAATATGGAGAAGCAAACGGTTTCAAACCCGCCGATGAAGGCGATTTAAGCGCAATAATACAATCGATTGTTGCAGAACGAGCAGACTTTGTCAAAGAACGGGGCATGGGTGCGATGGGCCCTCTTATGGGCGTGGTCATGCAGGCAGTCGGTGCTGCAGACGGGAAAGTTGTCAGCACCCTTTTGCGAGAGGCAATTCAGAAACTTTCGGAGTGATTGAGATGGGTCGACGCTTTGTTGCGTACATCTTGCTACTGCTTTTCCTCGTATCAACAGCCACTGCTGAAAGCACATCATCGTCATGGGAGCAAGAGAACTCATTTGTCTGGGAGTATGATTTCGAATTAGGATATATCTCAACAGCACCGCTTTATCAGGATGAGAAAATTTTCGTCCGAACTTCAGGAATCAGTGAACCTGCCGTAACCGCATTGAGTGTTGATGGAGAACTCCTTTGGAAATATTCGAATCCATCAACAATGAGCAACGACATGTCTCCATTGGTGTATGTTCAAGCGGGTCAAGGAAGTTGTGGCTCCTGGCCTGAAATGATTCTCGTTGGATGGACCGACGGCACCATCGATGCCATTCTCCCAAACAACGGTACCGTTCATTGGNCGACTCAAACAGAGGTTGCTGGATGGGGAATNACCGGTGCTTTTTCTGTTGAAGAGGATAGTGTAGTTGTTCCTACTCGTAAGGGAGTTGGTCAATATTGTCTTGCAGATGGCCATCAGCAATGGTGGGTTGAGACAGATTTAGGTTGGAGAAATGGAGTAACAGTATCTTCGCAAGGCTACTATGTTGGTAGTGAAATTGGTAACTTGTGGAAAGTANCNCCTCAAGGAACTGCGATGCTTCTTTCATCTTTTGAAGGTAAAATACGCCATGCTCCAATTCAAACCGATGCAGGCCTCTTGGTTCACGTGCAATACGCATNGAGCAGCACCGTAACACTCGTTCATCCAGAAGACGGCAGTATCCTGCAGGAATTNCCCTCNGGCCCNTCTCCAGGAATTCCTTNACTCCAAGATGGTAAGATTACAACCGGTGACTCGTCCTCTTTGAACATGTTTTCGTGCAACAACACGTGCCAATTAACCGATACATTTTCGCACCATACCAACGGCGAAATTGGCGTTTCGCCTCAAGGTTGGATTGTCGTTCCAACCAACATTCCANACTCCAATTGGGGTGTAGTATCTTATGATGAAAACCAAACTGCATCGTATTCACAAATTGATGTCGGAATCTATGGTTACGGCACCTCGTCCCCTCTCTGGTTTTCATTGGATGGAATCAATTACACCGTTTTTGGAAACGACCAATCTCTGTTACGAGTATTTCGGGAGGTCGGGACACAAAATTCGCAACCCCCGCTTCAACCGGCAGCAGGAGGGGATTTGGTAGAGAATGAAGATGAATTTGACTGGAGTGAACAAGGATTGCTTTTCGTCATGTATGTCTTTTTGTCAATGTCGGCGATATTTTTCCTCAACAGAAACAAGGATTTGTTCCTCAAATCTTCGAGTGCGTTAATGCTTATGATTGCACTTCTCATACTTCCAGAATTATCTTCGGAGTGGTCGAAGGCTTTTGATGAGCAATTCCCTCAGAACAGTTTTGACGAGGATTGGAATGACGAATGGCCAGACGCATGGCTTGATACTCAAATTGTTACCTTTGAGATTGAAGGTCAAACATTCACTGTTGGTGGTTTAACCGGTCATGAAGATGTCCTCTCTCTTACTCAAGCAGCAGCGAATGAACTTGAGTTTGAATTCACTGCAGAGGAATCGGAGTTGGGGTGGTATGTCTCTTCAATAGACGATCGTCAAGGGCAAGGATGGAACTACTTTGTCGATGGGAAAAAGGAAGTTGTTTCAGCAGACAAATCACCCGCTGAATCAGACACTAGAGTCCGTTGGGTTCTGTTGTAAGTTAGGTAAGCCTCAAATCATCGGCCCTCTTGGGTCGGAGTATGTTCCAAGCGATGGGCGTACACGGGCCCACTCTCTCTCCTGTTGCGAGTATGTTCTTGGACGCTGCTTTAGTGGCAACTGCTTTTTTGTTGCTGGCTAAACCAANCAAGAGGCCGATTGCCAACATGCTGTTCTTTGCAAGTTTGGTTTTATCCGTCTCTTTAATCCGTGTTGTCATGCAACCTCTGCCGAATATCCAGCCTGTTACTGTAGCCGCTTTGCTGGTTGGAGCACAGCTTGGTGCACGACGAGGTGCAGCATTCGCATTGCTCGTTACGATGATTTCTAATTTCTTCATTGGCAACGGTTGGTGGACGCTGTTTCAAGCCGCAGGTTGGGCGAGTGTTGCCGTATTCGGCTCNCGACTAAACCTNATTACNTCAGAAGGTTTGAACATACGACGTGCAATTTTTGCATCTGCTTTTGCCGCTTTGTGGTTTGACTTGGTCGCCTCTCTTTCAATCCTAGATGGTACGATTGGCTTTGGTGAATTCCTCATCTATTTGGGCCATGGTCTGCCATTTGACCTCCTTCANATNGCCGGCAATTTGGCGTTTGTTGTATGGCTTGGTGGCTGGTTTGCTGGTTTGCTTGAGCAAGAAACAACTCTTGACGAGGTTGAATTTGNGGTGGTGAACAGTCATGCCATCGACGGTTGAAGAACCATCAATGGTCCTTATCGCTCGNAAAGATTTGAAGATGTCNGCAGGNAAATTGGCCGTGCAATGTTCTCATGCCGCAGTGACCTGCACTCTAAGTGCGAGAAAGAGNCATCCACGGTTGGTTGAGCGATGGATAAATGCAGGAGCAAGGAAAATATGCTTGAGTTCAGATGATTTAGAAACCATTCAGCGACTCATNGGACAGGCTCAAGCAGCAGGACTTGTAACGACTCTTGTCAAAGATGCCGGACATACAGAATTGCCGCCTGGCACAGTTACTGTACTCGGCATTGGTCCATCTCCTCGTCGTTCAATCGATGCGCTTGTTTCCGATTTGAAACCGTATTAGGTGTTCAGCATGGGTTTCCGTTCCTTCTTACACAGAATTACCGCTCCGCATCCGAGTGGCCCATCTCCAAACGGAGATTGTAAGATGGTCTTTGTCGTTAATCACGATTTAAAGATGGGCAAAGGGAAAATCGCTGCTCAAGTCGGACATGGCGCCGTTCTTGCGACCATGAAGGCTGGTGAGAAAAAGCCCATGTATCTTGAAAAATGGTTAGCCTCGGGGCAAAAGAAAGTTTGCGTTAAAGGAACAGACGCCGCCCATCTTCTTGATTTACAAACTTNGGCAGATAGTGGTGGAATTTTGACGACACTTGTTCATGATGCTGGACACACTCAAATTCCGAGCGGCTCGTTAACCGTATTGGCGTTGGGACCGCATGTAAACGACATTCTCGACGAAATTACTGGTGAATTAAAGTTACTTTGAGTTCCATTGATTTGATGAATGGGGCCTTCTTCGCCTGTCTATGCGTGATTACGATTCCGACCGTGTTGATTTGCGTTCCGATACNGTCACTCAACCGACTCCATCGATGCGTCAAGCCATGAACATCGCCACTGTNGGCGATGATGTACTTGGAGATGACCCTACAGTGAAACTTCTTGAACAGCGACTTGCAAAGATTTGCGGTAAAGAGGCTGGCCTGTTTGTACCCTCTGGGACCATGTCCAATGCCATTGCACTAAGAGCACATACCAGCCCAGGAGATGAGATTATCACTGCAAAAAACAGTCATATCTATCTTTACGAAGGCGGAGGATATGCCGCTTTATGCGGTGCTTCAATCGCTTTGGTTGATGTTCATGACGGCCTCATGCGGCCTGAAGACGTTGAGCAGGCCATTCGGAAGCAGGCGGGGTCCCTGTCCCATTATCCAGATGGTTCATTGGTTTGTGTTGAGAACACTTCGAATCGGGGGGGTGGAGCTTGCTATCCTCAAGAAACTCTTGATTCAATAGTTGCTGTTGCAAAAGCAAACGATTGCGCCACACATATGGATGGTGCCCGAATTTTCAATGCTGCCATTGCAACCAATACCTCGGTCGAGCGAATGCTTCGCGATTTTGACTCAGCCTCGATTTGTTTTTCCAAGGGCTTGGGTGCTCCTGTGGGCTCGGTCTTGGTCGGGTCTCAAGCCTTCATTGCTCGTGCACATCGCTGGCGAAAGATGTTTGGGGGCGGCATGAGGCAAGCAGGAATTCTTGCTGCGGGCTGCCTTCATGCTTTGGACCATCATGTCGAACGTTTGGTCGAAGACCACCAAAGAGCAAGAACATTAGCCAACGCAATAAACGAGTTGGATGATTTTGATGTCGATCTCAATACTGTTGAGACAAACATGGTGTACTTCCATTCGCAAGTGCCCGCTGTTGAGGTGATGGAGAAACTGAAGTCTCACGGCATCGATGTGATGGATATCCAACCTCACGCTTGTCGAATTGTGGTGCATCTTCACATTACTGACGAGGATGTTCAGCGAATTATAGACGCATTTTCCTCTTTCTAAGTTTAATACATGTCGCCAATTTTTTGGGGCATGAGGAATACAAGCAATGCCTCGATTTGTTCGGTTTGTGAACACCCGTCATCATCCAGTACGTGTTTGCTGTGCGATTCAATCATCAATACGAATAAAACACAGCAATGGGGCTGCCAGGTGAGCCAAGGTTCGCATGATGAAGCAATCAAAATGCTTGGTCCCGGAAACAAATCCGCTCAAAAAAGATGGAAATCTATTGCTCAAATCACATCACAATCCAAGGATGTTCAATGGGCACGATTGTCCGACATTTCGAAAGATCCCGTGCTTTGTTCACCATGCACCGATGAAGAATTGGAAGAAATAAAGATTCGAATTTCAAACGGTCAGAGGCTCTCAAATCCTCAAAAGCAACAATTGCAGCGAGGCTTTCAACTCGTGGGGGATGTGCATGTTTCAATTGCAGAAGGAAAGATGATGATCAATGGAAGTTCTCTTCCGGCTCAAGTTCCGCTTCTTTCGGTTCTCAATTTACTTTCTTCAAAAAAATCGAGAATTGGTTGGGATTTGGAAAAATTATTCATCGCTCTTGGCTCAATGAATACCGCCGCTATTTCAGCAACCTTGCCTCATCACATCCACAGACGCTTCATGCGCCATAACCACATTTTACAATCGAAACAAAAACCAGGTGCAGCAGCCGTTCTCTCTTGGGTTGAATGGGTATCTGAAAATCATTTATCCCCGCCTGAGCATTGTTTGATTCATCCTTTAGGAGCATGGTCTCGGGATGTTCGCTCATGTTTAACCACACCGAATGGTTCAACTTTTGAAACCAATTTGAAAGAGGCATTTGTCCATCACCCTCCGACTCTCGAGTGTCTTGTCCAGTTCCCTTGGATTCCCCGTTGGATGACGTATAAATCTCCAACCCAAGTGAACATAAATCGGCCATGGCCGCTTCAGATTGTCAATGAAAAACTGAAGTTGATTGTTCGGTCGAAAAACAACGCCTCACGAAAAACCTCGATACCAGATAATCCTGCACTATGGGCTCTACTGTTGTCGTACATCTATTCCCCGATATCTTCAGAAGCTGGAAATTTACTGTATGCGCTCCAGTACAACTGGACCAATACTGAGTCAACCGTCTCATCGATTTCATCTCCAATCAAACGCTCGATACAGTTTCTTCGTCAAGTTATTGACGGCAATTCGGACCGAATTTTCGTTCACGAACAGTACATGCTTGTCATAGGCCGTTTGGGACATTTCTTCGAGATTAAAGTTGGCCGCGGAGCCCACGGCGCTCCATTCATTATCAACTCAATCGATTCTCTTGAACCTCGTTCATCGACTCCGCTCTGCATTTACGACAGCTCATTCCATTCGTCGGTGCCGTTGGGCGATACCATTGTATCTGTGTTACTTGCACTTCTTGATGATGTTAAAACCTCTACTGAAATTGACAGTCTTCAGAAATATCTTTGCCATCACCCTCCGCTAGGTTTCCCTCGTCTCCTTCATGAAGGACACTTACGATTGCTCAATGCCTCGACCCTTACTGAATTCAAGCAGATTGTCAATCAAAGTCGGGATTCCCGTATTCGATGGTTGAAGGAATCACCTCGAGAGAATGAAAATGAATTTGAACAAATCCAAGGACAGAACATGATGCATCTTTTCCGCAGAAACATTGCTTTCAACCGCAACAGGTGGCAATTCGATAATCACAGGAGGCCAAGAACATCACGATGCGACACATTGGTTGAGCATGCTCTTGCTGCCGATTCTGCATTGCCTCATCCCCAATTCATTGAACTTTGGCATGAATCACTGGAAAAAGGGGAAGAAGGTCATATGCACAACAATTACGCTCACCGACGAATGCTTAGAGAAATAGTTCCTCCGCAGACTCCAATAGCAACGAATAATCGATTACCAACCGGAGATATACGAAACGGAGAGCGCCGGTTTTGCGAGGTGTTTTCTCGTGTATGGGAGGCGATGATGCACCATCCAATTGGCTCTACATTCCGCATGGGTGTTGTTGACGGCGGGGATTTGACTTTCGAGCATTGCCACCTTGGTGTACCTCTTCGAGGCCAACAAGAGAGGCGAATTATCAGACGATTCGCAAATTTACTCGGTTTTGTTGAAAATGGAACCTTTGGGCAGAGAATGGTATTTGTCCGTCGAGACCATGCTCGAACGACCGCATTCAGAGACTTGTCGACCTTTCTAGACCGTGTACAAGGGAATACATATGCTGTAAATACCTCCCCATGGCGTTGGCATTATGCCCAAGTGGTAAAAACGCCAACGGCAATACCAGCTCTTCGTTGGGAACTCGAGCAAGACTTGAGAGACAGCAAGCGTAAAGGCGTTCCAAGAAATCGTTAATCTTCTCTGCGCGAGTTACGTAACAAGGCGACTGCAGCGAGTATGCCCACACTTGAAATCATTGAGATTCCTGGTAGTGACCCTTCATCTTCATCGCACCCTTCTGGAAGCAAGCATTCTAATTCGTCAGAGGTTTGATTCTCTACGGGAGCATCTTCAACAGGGTAATTCAACTGGTAAAGTAGGTGAACAGATAGATCGTTGCCGTCGTATGCAGGCGGAAGAGTGATGCTGGTATTACCCGACATGGAAATCTGACTGCCATTAACATCCAACTGCCCGAGTTCAAGGATTCCTCGAACTACATGAGGGTAATCTTCCAAGCCATTTGTCCCCTCTTCGAAGTTTGCCGACTTTTCAACAATCCATGCTTGGGCAACTATCGAACTTCCGTTCGGTGCTGTTAAACTCTCAATGTTCAAGGCCCATTCCACTGTACCAGATGTGTTGGATGTAGGTGACCACACAAACAGAGAATCTCCTGCATGTTCAAGTGATTCTTGTGCGTGCTGGGTAAATTCAACCTCCAGAGATTCTGAACTCGTGACGCTTCCTGGCTTGATGATTGTACCGTTAAATATCACCACAGGTGGTGCGAAAACACCGTACCTGTCGTGGAATCTTTGGTCAACTTCAATACTCCCAAGAGGGTCTTGGACTTCATTGATTGCCCGATGTATGTGGTACTGTTGAATGCCGGAATCATTTTCGATAGCATCAAGGGCATGCTCAACGTCAACACAGTTTGAGCACCAAGTCGCAGTGTAGACCTCTACAACAGGTGGCAAATCACTCAAATTAAGCGTGGAGTTACCAGTGCTGTTTGCATATGCCCATTGGCCCCCAATAAGTAAGCCAACTTCTGTTTGAGTTGCTGGAGCGGCCACGGTTGTGGCCGGTCCAACACTTGTCAAAATTAAGATTCCAATGAGGAGGATTGCTTTGCGCATATCTTGGCGAGACGCTGTTTGGATATCAAAGCATTCTTTTTGTGAATCTCGCTTGTTGGGTCGTAGCACGCATTTGAAGCATCAAATGCTCCGTTGTCGTGGAATGTTCCTGCTTCAGATTCCTTCACTAATGCGTCGTATCGAGAACGAATGCCGCTACTGGTTAGGCCAAAGACGTCTGCCAAAAGGTCGGCTGCTCCAGATTGCCATCCGAAGTAATTCATGCTTGCATACATGGTGACGCAAACAATCATTCGAGCCTCAACATTGATTGAGAGAGCTTTGCTGGTACCTTCATTGAGTAGACTTAGACGGGCCTCAGTCTCGTAACTCAAGAGCTCCAATTCCTCGGCGCTGAAGTGAACTTCTAGTCCTTCGAGGATGTGCCAGATTGCTTGGTCAATGGCATCTTCTCTTCGGTCGTCGGCGTTTTTGCGCTTAGGCAATTTTTCCCACCCCATTGTGACTTTGGCCTTCCAGTGGCTAAGAATTCGAATGCGTGCATTCATGATTTGCTTTGGGCTAATGCCTGCTTGCTCCATGGTGGCACGTCGGTCAAATTTGGGCATAAGTCCCATCTCACCTGCAAGTTCAACGATTGCTGCAGCAATGATGACTGCGTTTTGCTCTTCTGATGAACCCTTGATACCTTTCACCTTTCGACAGATGGATTGCTTTGGCATCCCGAGTCGCTTAGCCATAGACTTACTCTGCTTCTTTCGGATAGCTTCCTGTTCAGCAGTGAGTGGCTTGCATGACATCTCGACCAAGAACTCCAAAATGTGGAGGGCATGTCGCCCATACAGTTTCTCGATATTTCGCTTAACGCGCTTGGCGAATGGGTGAGGGTTTCGAACAGAACTACGGTCCATCTTCTCCAAAAGGTAGTATTTGCTCGGATTGTTTACGCCTCGAGACCCGTAACGCATTTTTGGACCTGTTCCGCCCAAGTTTCTGTTTCGGTCTACATCGTTT
Organism: Methanobacteriota archaeon; assembly: GCA_002687075.1. Classification (GTDB taxonomy): domain Archaea; phylum Thermoplasmatota; class Poseidoniia; order Poseidoniales; family Poseidoniaceae; genus MGIIa-L1. Next base: position 10,675 of record NYZH01000040.1, on the reverse strand, counting down.
CGAACAGCATGGTAGTGAGCTGCTTCACCAAACAAAAGGGCGCCGTTGTCCTTGGCATCGGTTTCCTGGTTGTTGTGTACTAGGCCACAATCGTTGCACCACACTTCGCCTTTTTGTGGTACTCGTTCTAGATTCTTGCTACCGCAATCATCGCATTCGTTTAACTCATTTTTTGTTATCTTCATATCTTTGCTCATATTTTTCAACTCCATTCTTGTTTGCTCATTGTGTGCCCAAAATCACTGTTGCTAGGTTCTGATTGGCCGAGGCAAATACCCTGTAGCGGGGTGTTTTTGGGCGGCCACCATACTTAGTATATACGAACTCCTATTTTAATGTATCTCAAATCATGACCTAAATTAACAGAACATGAACCTTTCATGTTTGGACAAACAACAACTATTGAATTCGACAGTATATAAATGATTGAAGGAAAGAAAGCTTTGCGCAAACAAAAATGCCCCACCCTATATAACCAACAATCAATCAATACCATTGTGCGCACAGTATCTTTCTTGATTCGGTGAAAACAGTTGAGAGCCTTCAAGAACAGTCGACATCTGTGCCCTTGTTGGGGGAACGTTATGAACGCAAATTGTATGCCAGCGATAACTGTTGAAGCAGTTCCTTCGGGCTATAATATTCCTACATGGCTCCTCCAAAGCATATGCGATGGAGTGTGTGACAATCATCTCTTTTTGTATCCAAACGAAGGTAGCAGGAGTCAAATCCTGCATCGATTAGCACAATTGAATGTTCCAATTGATACAACGCATCACCTCACACTGCGCAGGTTCATTTCTTTGATGATTCTTGACTCAGGATTGCCGCCCGTTCTTCAAGATAGTTCGGGATTGTTTCTATCCATCCACGCCCATGTCAAAAAGGCTGCTGAATCCGGCGATTTACCTCTGATGTATTCTCCTCAAAATCAGAGGCAATGGTCGCCATATCAAACCGAACGACTGCTTACATTGCATCGCTCGTTAAGTGAATTGAAGAATCCTTGGAATTGGGATAACGACCCAGGTGCAAAGGAGTTCGATTCTATTTTGAGAAAGGTCTGTGAGCAATTGGGAGGAACTCACCCCCATCATGCGCTTACAAGCTTGATCAAACATTACAAAGAAAACGATTCAGTACCGTTTACACTCAATGATGTTCAAGGTCTATTTGTTTTAGACTCAGCCCCAGACTATACTGAGATTGAACGAACTTTCCTTCAGCAAATTGGAGGTATACGGCCAATACATCAACTGTGCGTCCCGGGTTCCTTTCGACTTGGTTATCATGGTTCACATTTGCTTGAGGGTGATTGGGAATACGTGAATGAGGAAACCTTGCCTTCCTGGATTCCGAAACACCAAATTTGGGATTTTGACGACATAAATTCGTGGAGGTCTCCAGTTTCTCTTGAACGCAAGACCACGTATCATCGAATAACTGTTAACCGGAGAGCACATTGTATCGATGCCGCTTTTGAAATCCTTCATGAGTATCGTAAATCGAAGAATGGAGAGGTACTCATCATAGATGGCTCTGCTGAGAACAACAGAAGAATGTGGAATTCCAGACTTCGTTCGCTTGGTTACCTTACTGGTTTTGAAAAACAATCTCTTGAACAAATACCGTCTCTTGCGAGTCTTGCTCAACTCATGAGGATTGGTGATGGTTTAGACGCTTGGTCGATTGATAAGTTAAAATCGTTATTTGAAAATCAAAGCCTTCCTCTTCCGAATGGAGGGGTAGGAGGTTTGCAGCACCCTACCAAAACAGATTGGACCCCTCGCCCCCATCCGCACATTTTGGAAAACATTGCTCGTACCTTTCATGTCCGAGGCGGTTTAGGTGCACTTCATCGATGGCTTTCTACGCTTTCAAACGCAACTCCGCAACTTGGAATTGAGCGAGAAAGGGCATTACAAGAACTTGAGGAAACCCAATGGTGGCTTGGATGTATTGCTCAAACATGGCACCCGCTTCTCGATAAATATTCTCAAGAGGTATTGAAGACTGAAATTATCGGTTGTTCGTCTGGTGAAGAACTTCCAATGCCCCCACGCCCCAAAGACGGCTTCCAGTGGCTGGATATGCTGCTTTCGAAATTGGATTGGGGTTCTCTGAAAGACCTAACAGTTGGCCACAATCGTTCTATCGCAGGATTACAGCACCTTCGCGAATCACACGAAACCACTCAAAAAACGCTAAAAAAAGCGAACTTAGAAGTTCCGTCAACCGGCCAAGAATTTCTCAATTATATCGATCATTTAATTCAAAACACAACCGTCCCACGTACGCGAAATAAAGGAAACCAAATACAAATTTTAACTCCTGAAGAGGCTCAAGGGATGGAGGCAGACCTCGTTCTTCTTGTTGGATTGGATGTTGGTTCATGGGCGATGAAGTCTCCAAGAGTCCCCTGGCTCGATGCACAATCTAAACTCCGATTAGGTATGCTTCATTCCGATTTGACAATTCGCAAAGGCCGTCATCATCTGCGCCATTTGTTAAATTCTGCAACAACCGTAATTGTGTTTGATAGCACAAAAGAAGAAGGGGGCGGCCCTAGTGCTCCTCTCGCCGAATGGTTCACTGAGTTGCGCCAAAGTGGGGAGCTTTCATTGCTTCAAAACCCTCCGAGTTTTCTCCCTCAATCATCCCATCAAACTGGAAATTTGAATCGAAGTTGGCATTGGACTACCGATGAACACGGTGAAGCATGGCTAACACCAAGGCCGTTTACTGTGTCTGTTCAGGATGGAGTCATTTTTGCCGAGCGCGCAGGACATCGCCTTCGTGACCAGCGGCAACGCCTCGGATTGGCATTGAGAGATGGCCTCCAACCTAGCGGAAATGTACTCTCAAAAAGTTCAGTGGCGATGGCACATGAAGTTCCCATTCAACTTGACCGGTTTCATCGTCAGCCTAGCCACAAAAATTTAGAGAAGAACGAATATCTTCCCTGGCACCTTCGAAAGTATTTACTCAGTGTTGATGGGCTAAATTTGCGTCCGAAGAAAAGTCAAGTTTCAGTTGGCAGTAACCAACACGAATCTTGGCCGAATCTTGGCATGAAAGGTTCGAGGAGTAACGGACCTGCAATAGACCCACGTCCTTTGCCTCCACAAAATATGAAGAGTGAAATTCTCAATTCAGTTATGGGGTATTCCACTCCAATTGAAGTCGATGTGTGGTCTCCAAGCCGAATTCAATCTTGGCTTGAATGTCCGCGTTTAGCATGGATGAAAAACCATCTTAAAGCTCAAGCCCAAGAATCGCAGTCTGAAGATTTGGACCACAGGACTCGCGGTACTATTCTGCACGATGCTGAGGCCTCTTTACTGCGATTTCACGGCGTTCCAACGGCAGCACGACCGATAACTTCGCCTCGACCTCTCGATCGAACTCCTTTGGAACAACTTTGGCTTTCGATTCTCGATTTCCTCATGGATGAGGTCTCTTGGCTCAAACGCGACGACGCTATTGCAGTTCATCGTTGTAGAGAAATGCTTGGTGTCACTCCAGACATATGGCGAAATTACCTCGAAGGAGAGGGGCAAATTTCCATTGGAGGCCGGATAGGAAGGATGCTCCTTTCGGATTATTCACTGAATCATGCTGCGCCGCTAGCATGTGAATATGGTATCGGACTCGACGGGAACTCTGCAATTACATTGGATGCCTGCGATGACAAAGGAAATTCTTCACCGTTCAAAATCCGTGGAAGAATCGACAGAGTTGACGAAATCGTACTTGATGAGAATCAAAGGAAGGAAGCAATTGCTGACGGCGTCCTTTCAGAAACCATCGTTTCAGAACCGATGACTCTGGGGCCGGGCCCACTTCCGCCGGCGAATCGCTTGGTTGTCATTCGAGATTTGAAGACAATCAATGGACCCAAAATCAATGAACAGGGGAATCGGCATCGCCGTGGTTTATTCGATGAAGTGCAACTCGCATTGTACGCTAGGGCATGGGAATTGTCGTTCCCTGGCGATCGCGTTGTAGGCATCGGAGTAACCGAAATAGGAGAATCTACTGTTCATTACCTTGAGATGGACCAGTCTGTAAGCAAATATCTGCATGATGCAGAAATAGGGGAACGAACGTATTACTCACAAAAATTACATCGATATCTCGAATCGAAATCGAGTGAGGATATTGGATTGCGAGCGTTGATTGCAGAACGACTAAGAACATCAAACCGTGCAATTTTAGCAGCAAAATCTGGTAATGTTAACTCAACACCCGGGCACCACTATTCGTTTAGTCCAATACGCCTTGTGTACCCAAGTAAATTTGGAGGGAATGCATGATGATACGGTTTAATCGTAGTCAGCGCCTAGGTTTGGACCTGGATAAACATATAGCCCTAGACGCCGGAGCCGGAACTGGAAAAACCACGGTTATGGCAGAACGTTATGTCCAACATCTCCTGTCTCATGAACAAAGAGCAACTTTGCTTCTACCTCCGGGCCCGCGAGAGCCATTGAACGGCCATGGCTCCTTACGCGCCCCCCCAAAACAGCGCACCAGTCAGAAGGAATGGAAAGCCTTACTTCCCAGTGAAACGGTTGCCATAACATTTACCAAAAAAGCAGCATCTGAATTGAAATCAAGAATCCGAGCAAGAGTTGCACAAACACGCTCCAGCCCAATTCAATCAGGAGATGTCGATGGGATATTCGACCCAAGAATTCGTGACCAAGCCGATGTTGAAATGCTTCTTTCATCGCTGGACGAGGCGCCAATCTCGACAATTGACGCATTTCTTTCTCAACTTGTATCCCCGCATCTTGATTCTGTTGCCATTCATCCGAGCAGAGAACAGATTGCGGAAGAACGTTCGCCATTGTTAACTCGCGAGGTTTTACAGTCCGCATGGAGAATTCGAACGGTTTCAGATGCTCTTGAGGCAGGTGTTCGAGGCAATGTTGCGGAATTCATTTCTGCACGTAATCGGCTGGCGATACTTCTTGGTGGGCAAGAACGAGCTGCCGTGGTTCTCAGTGGCATGCTTGGAAAATCGCTGTTTGTTGAAGAATCCCACCGCGCAATGGGGTCGCGAGCAAAATCAATCGGCCATTTTTGGGATGGAAGAAGTCCGTTGCCCAATGAAGTACTCATGGATATGTTTTTGGAACCCGTTCGTGATATTGCCGTAGAATACACTCAGATTTTGCAAGGCCTACTCGTACAATGGACAGACCATTTCTTGGTGTATTCGACACATTATGTTGCACCATGTGAATTGGAAATCGAAACATCGCTTACACGGTTTAACCATCTAACAAATCTAGCTAGAGAGCCGTTGCCTGAGAATCCAATTGAATGTATTCAGTGGGTTTGGCAAGTGGCTCTTGCCTCAACTTCAGCCAGTCAGTTGGAGGGACAGGACAAACCAAACTTCTTCCCAAAAGGCGGCTTACCACAAGCGAACCATTCAAATGGATGGCATCCGGGGCTTTACGGAAAATCTGCAGCAACAACATTGTCGAAAGGGGTTCGAGATACGCTCCATGCAGAAGCCGCACTCTTGGCTGAAAGTCTACGTAGCCATCTCAATTCACGGCAAGGAAGACTTGTTCGCTTGCTTGGAAAATGCGCTTTTTTGTTTCAACCATTATCTAATCTTCCCTACATGCCAGATGAGTGTGAACTGCGTCCACAACCCGTCGGTATTGAATTTGAAGATTTAGCTCCTTCAGGTAATCTCAGAATTTCCAGTGAGTTGCAAACAAGTGTACTCAGCGATTTACTACTTGTCCATCGTGGATGTCAAGACATTCTGACATTGATGAAAGCCCAAGAAGGGGTTCACGACTATGACGACATTCAACGATTAGCGGCTGATTTAACCCTTGCCCGTTGCCCAGACATTGTCCGTCATATCTATCCTCATGAAGTGGTTCAGGCATTGGATAGTTTCGATGAAGAGCCGTGGTCTGACCGTCATATCGCTAGGGCGATACGGTTAGCGTCGGATGATCAACAATGTTTTGAAGATTTAAATCGGAGATTCGCTGTTTTGCAATCGATTCGACGCCAGTTTCGAGCGTTTATTATCGATGAATTTCAAGACACGAACCCTGCGCATTTCCGACTTCTTGCTCGGTTATGGGGTCATCGAAATGCAAATATTGATGAGCCAAAGAAACCACTCGGGCCATGGGACCCGACAATTTGTGTAGTTGGAGATATGAAGCAGAGTATCTACCGTTTCCGTCAAGCAGAGGTAACCGTCATGCGAAGGACTGTATCTGCGATTAAGCTTGCCAATGAAACAGAGTTGTTGGATTCTCGATTAGACCATCTGCGAAAGGACGGCCATGGTCGTGACCCGAGGCCTGTTGGTGCTGGTGGTCAAACCGGTTCGTTCATTGTAGGTACGGAGGTCAAAGGTTCGTCAATACCATCTCTACCTTGGGAGCATGTCAGTTTTGGATTTGACGACGATGAGAGCGCATTCAATGTTCTTGGTGAGGAACATAAGCATCGACGCTCCCTCGGACATGTTGACCTCACATCGAATCACAGAACATTACCGAATCTAATGGATATGATGAACGGTATGTTCCAAGATGTTTTTTCTCCACGACACCATCTTCTCCCAGGCGATTGGCACGCAGAACATCAACATCTTCGGGCAGCACGTGACTCAAAACAGCAAGGGCAGATTGAATGGCTTTTACCGCTTCAAATTGATGCGCAGAATCCGAGCCTAGAACTTGACGAGTACTTCGATACTTTCAGTGCACTTGAAGCTTCAAACCATCATCTCGAGAATGAGTTAATTGCAGCACGCTTGCAGGCACTTCTCTCTCATCGGCCAACACAAGTTTGGAATTCGAAGAAGGATTCTTACACCGAAATCCCTCTAAATAATACCGAGGTGAAGCCTGAAGATGTTCTGGTGCTTGTTCATTCTCGAAAACATATTCCAGATTTGATGACTCGATTGCAATCCAGAGGGGTTCCGGTCATGGCCGACAGGCAGGGCGCTTTACTCTCACAACCAATCGCGTTGCCCTTACTTTCATGCCTTGAACTTCTTGCTAATCCAACATCTCGTCACGCTGCACTAACACTTGCCCGCTCCCCAATTTTCGGATTCAATGACGCAGAATCTCATCGTTTAATGACTCAAGATTTTGAAGGAAATTGGTGGCAAAAAATACAGCATTTTGCCCCGAATGATTCGGTCCGTCAGCTTGCCCATCATCTTGAACAACTTGTTCAGTGTGGTGCATTGCACGATGTGTTTGATGTAATTTTGGACCATTCTGACCTTTTGGTGGCTTATCCTGATGATACTTCTCGTCAAAATGCCGAGTCGATATGTGCTTTGATGGTCAATATAGGCAATGAGTTGGGTCACGAGCCTTCTGCTATCTTTAATCGACTCACTGACCTTGAAGATTTGGGCAATCAAGGTCCATCAGCTATTACGACACCTTCCGGTGGGGCAGTTCAAATCATGACCATTCATGGTGCAAAAGGGCTTCAAGCGCCGGTCGTTGTCGTTGCAGGATTATTCCATGCCGGGAAGTCTGATGCAGCACTAGCAGCGAGAAACAATGTCCTTGTTACACCTCAAGTTATTGCCGGCAGAATAAATCCATGGAGTTCCCGCGAACGACCAAAAGACGGGCTTTGGGAATTCACCAAGTGTATCGACCATGCTCAGCGCCAAGCAGAACGACGTCGAGAGTTCTATGTTGCTTTGACGAGGGTGAAGAATCATCTGATTTTATCCGGTTCTCCATCTCGAACCGCAGAAATAGATTCGAAAACCAAGAAATTGATGGTTCGAGTAAAACCATCTCTCAAAACCATGGGAGGGATGCTCGTGGATGGTTTACGCAGTCTTTCGCATCAAAATCAGATAGTGGATTCTCCGTGGCTATTGGATGGAGATGATTTCGCATCACCGCTCTCATCATTTACCGAAACTATGCTGGAATTAGATCCGTTTGAATTATCCAATACTTCTCTGCTTGGAATCCCTTCACTTGGGGGCATTAACATCTATCATGGGCCACAATGTTTCCCGAATTTGCAGAACAAAACTCCTCTCCAACAATGGTACGCTGTTGAGCAGCGTATGATCGGCCTCTCCGATGGACACAAGACCGACAAGGATGTTGTTCCATCAGTTCATCAAATTCTAAGGATGCCAGCACACAGTCTCGACTCAAGTTTCAACAATCCACGAACTCACTGGTTGACGGAGGTTCGAGGATGGATGCCGGAACCATTCCACTTCTTTTCAACCCAAGGTGGAGAGAGCATGAAACCCAAATCTCTCTATCCGGAGGCCACGGTATTTGGAACTCTCATGCACAGACTTATTGAAATCGGACTTCAAAATCCAGCTTCTCAAAACGGTCCACCAGTTCTTGATTTACCTTCGGCATGGGTGTACGATGGAGAAGATAAACTCGATGATTATGAAACCATCAAACGCGTCATGGCAGAAGAAGGTCTCGGCGTTGACCAATCAAGCGATGACATAGCACAAAGAACTGCAAAAAGGTTGGCTGAATTGGGCCGCTTGATACGCATCGGATTGCTAGGTAAGTATGCTGCTGGTGGACAACATCATGGATACGTGGTGGAAGGACTAAGGACGGAATTACCGTTTTATTATGTAGACAAGGTGAATTTTTCAGATTTATTCAGAACGGGGTTCTCAGTCAATGGACCAGTACCTCTCTCTCAAATCAGTCATGTGGACGTTGTGTTTGATGGTCGAGCAGACCTTGTACTCGCCTTACGAGATGACAACGGGAATGGATTTTTGCAAGTTGTTGACTTGAAAACCAAAGGATGCCGAGATGAATTCAACCCGGATGATTCCAGCCGAGGTAGTTCTTTACAACGGTATGAAGGTGAACTCCTTGACCCTCATGCATCAACAGGTGCAGAAGCCACAATCCTTGAGCAACATAAACTGCAACTTACGTTGTATTCCCTCGCACTCGAATCAATTGAGCTACAAAAGCCTGAATCAAAACGCCGAACAGTACTCCCGCCTTCGCTTCTCATAGGTGCATCTGGCAGAATAGTTCAAATGACATCTGAAGATTATCACGAATCGAAGAAGTTGTTTTCCAAGCATGTTCGTTGGATGGCTCAGTTGTCTGCTGCGCCTGAAACAGTTCCGGAGCCGTTAACAGTTGAAGACTCCTCTGAAGATGTTTTGGCGTTGTGCCCATTTTCGAAGGGGGACATCCGATTGGGTCTTTCTGGAGATGATATTCTTGGGAACAATGAAGAAAGGGATTATGATTTGTGACCGACCATTGCTAATGTGCCAACAAAACCGTCTTTGACACCAACTCTATGGAGGGAAACATCGACAAACCCTGCATCCAGCATTGCTTTCTCCCACTGTTTTTCACTTCGAGTTGACATGTGGACATTAAGAGCCTCCGCCCAGTCAAGACTGTCTTCATTTTCGAGGTAGTGGTCGATACCAATGACTGTCATTCCTCCACTTTTGAGCCATATATCGTGGAATATTTTGAGCATCTTTTCTGGTTCCTTGAGGTAGTACAGGAACTCCATGCTGTGAATTAAATCGAATGCAGTATCTGGCTTCCAATGAGGTAGTTTTGCAACGTAGTATTCACCATCCGCGTCTAAAGATTTGGCTTTTTCGACCATCTTTTGAGAGCCATCAACTCCCACAATGCGTGAACAAAAATCATCCTCTCCAATCAGTCTGCAGACCCATCCATTCCCACATCCCACATCGATAGCTGTGAAGTTTGACTTTCTTGGTAAATTGGCAATTTTTAGCATTTCATGTACCGAATTAGCATGCCCTTTTTCCATTCCCCGATCTTTGCCTTTGTCTGCCCATTCACTGAACAGGTCTGTCGCATCTCGAAGGCTCATAATTTCACTCGAACCGAGACATTACAAGAACGTGTTTATTGCGAAAAGAACTTTTCCTACCGACTCTTGAAAGAATCATGCTCGATGTATCCACCACCATTGAAGAAGTTCTCTACCCTCCTATTGAACCGTACGAAACAGGCATGCTTCAAGTCTCTGAACTGCATACAATCGCTTGGGAGAAAAGTGGCAATCCTGATGGAATGCCCGTTCTCGTAATACATGGAGGGCCTGGCGGCGGAGGACAACCCAGTTATCGTCAATACTTCGATCCGAATGCTTACAACATTATTCAGTTTGATCAAAGAGGTTGTGGTAAATCTACTCCTCATGCTGAATTGAAAGACAACACCACTCAAGCATCGATCAATGACATTGAAATGTTGCGAGAAAAGTTTGGAATTCAAACATGGCATGTGTTTGGAGGTTCTTGGGGCTCAACACTTTCTCTCGTGTACGCACAGCAGTTCCCAGAGTGTGTTCGGAGTCTGATGTTGCGCGGAATATTCATGTGTCGAAAAAGTGAACTGCATTGGTTCTACCAAGATGGCGCAAGTCATATTTTTCCAGATGCTTTTGACGCCTATCGAGAACACATTCCTGCAGATGAACAGGATGATTTAATTCAAGCCTATCATGCACGTCTTACAAGTCCAGAGGCTGAAGTTCGACGAGCTGCTGCAAAGGAATGGACTCGATGGGAAATGGCCACAAGCCGATTGTTCCCAGATGCCTCGTATCTTGAAAAGGCAGAAGATTTGGACTTTGCAGT
>NYZH01000039.1 GCA_002687075.1 Methanobacteriota archaeon | reverse complement strand
ATCATCGCCTTCGGCATCGCCTTCGGCATCGCCTTCGGCATCGCCTTCGGCATCGCCTTCGACATCGCCTTTGGTCAAAATTAAATCATCTAAGAGGGTAAGATCCATATTACCACTATCTAGTTCACGAATATCACCACTATCTAGTTCTAGTTCACTAAAATCGGTATTAAAAAAATCACCGAAAGTACCCATATTTTCATTTTCGCCAATAACGTTATATATATTATAACTCTCATCCATTCTCAAACCGTTGTTCGCTTTTTTCATAGGCTTGGATTTCTTTTCCCGAGTTTTTGCTGTTCTAACAGAAGATTTTCCTGCATAACTATCCAATCTAAATGGACCGCTATTATAAAATTCGCTTGAGTCGTACACGGGAGCACCGTCATGAAAGAGATTTTTTAATTCAGTAAAAATAGATATGAACTTTGGTGTCGGGTTTGGGTTTTTTTTATATTCCCATTTCACGGTGGTTTTAAAGTTTTGCCTCTTTAACCAATCGGTCAGTTCAGCCACTTTTTCATTAAAGTCAGACCGCTTTAAAATATTTTCGTTGAACCACTCAAAATCTCTATCGTCGTATCCTATCTTTTCTTTGTTGGCCATGAGATAATTCCATCTATCCTGAACTCTTTCTACTGTTTTGTTGTTGCCTTTTTTGACGGAAATTAAAGAGTTAAGTACGCTTTCACCCGAAAAATTTTTCTCTTTGGTTTGTAAATTTACCACAATTGACTTCACAAGCTTCGCCATATCTCCAGGGTCGTGATTCGATGAAACGCGATTATATAATATATACTGGTTCTTTTTTAGTGTCATGAGTGAATCCGAGTTAGACTCTCAGGATGAGGTGGTGCATCCACAGGAACCACAGGAACCACAGGAACCACAGGAACCCCAGGTCGTGGTGCAGTACGCCTTTCAAAATCTCCCCGATCGCATCGCCGATAATTTTCCGCAGAGAGTCGAGGCCGCCGTCACGGAACTGATTCGACGCGAAAGAATACCCTCCGACGACGACGTGAGGCATCTTCTGTTTGCGAGTGAATCGCAAGATCTCCAGGGAAACACCGAAGCTTCCGTAAGCATGATGCTGCCACAATCCGTCGCCGTGGACGTGGCTATGGACAGGAGTTTTCGGGAAGGCGGAAACAAAGTGCAGGAGGCCGAGCTGACGCCAACAGAAGTGCGTACTTTGACGCAAAGAAGCAGATTCATGCGGCTGAGAAGATTGAGGCAGTGCGCTACTCGAATGTCGTTGTCCAACGCAAGAGTCGAATTTCCCGCGGACGACTGTGCTGTTTGCATGGAAAAGGTAAGATACAGAGCCAACAGGATCATTTTGGAGTGCGATCACGCTTTCCACAGAGACTGCGTTGTCGAATGGTTGAAACACTTGCCGAGAAAATGTCCCGTGTGTCGCACTCAAGTAGATCTCACGCCAAGACCTGAAGAACACGTGTGCCATCGAGTCACGCGATCAACGCGATTGACGCGATCGAGACGATCGGACTCCTACCCAATGGAAGCGACGAGTGAAATAATTTTTTAAACGTATATACATACTACTCCGCGATTTCATGTGTTGCACTATGTCTTACTTGGAATCGAGTCCTACCCGACAACCGCGCGTCGACTATGAGGTAAACATAGAGGATACGGGTATGCTTTCGGACACATGGAAGAAAGCCAAAAAGGGTTACAAGAAATTGAAAAAGAAGGCCAAGAAGAAAATAAAAGAACTAAAAGAAGCTATTCGTACGTAAAAAAAAGATACTATTTCTTTGCTCTAAACACACACTTCGGAAATATCCATTATGTCGTCCCCTGCAAAGGTTTCAAAGACCAAATCGTCCACGCCGCACAACACGCCGTCCCTCGTATTCTCCATGAGTCCGTTTTCAGATTCTTTTTCGCTTGAAAACAGCGCCGCCGCGTTGGCAGCTTTTGGCGAGGCGCACGGAGACGATCGTAAGGACGAAGGTAATTCTTCCTCCAATATATCCATATTGTCCCACTCGGACAGTGTTAACTCCTTCAAATCCAACGAATCCGTATCCAACGTCTGCACGGCCTTTGGCGTGTTGTCCACAAAGGTATCCGATGAGACCCCGACTGAGTGCTCCTCCTCTCGTGAGTCTTTGGTTTTGAGAGGACCACCTAAACTCGTGCGACAGACAAACGCTTTAGAAGACGCGTGGTTGGCGTACGGCGGAATCGGCTTGGCCACGGAGCTACCGGAAAATACCTGAACGAGCGCGCCGTTGTGCAAAATAATTTTGCTGATCTTGTTGCCGTAGCTCGCTCTCACGGCCGCAATGACCAGCTTCGCACCCTCTCGAATACCATCCCACTGTTCCTTGGAGCGCGCGCAGCGCGGCGGTGTCTTCAGATCGCGCAGCACAATCTCCACACCTCCAAAGAGCACGGAAAACTTATCTCTTTCTCGAAGGCGCTGGCGCGCCGTCTCAATGGACGTCGGAACCGGTCGTTCGAAGCGGAGGCGCCGGTAGATTTTGCTCTTGCGGTGAGGCAGGCGGGATGGCATGGTGTTTTCAAATAAAAATATCCTATGCGGTGGTTGGCGCCAAAATTCAATTTGACTGAATATGAAAGCCATTATTTAAGCAGTTCATTTAAAAAAATACACCACTCATCCTGCGTATGTTCGTCCCCCCTTGGCACAGACACCAGTTTCGCCGCAACCAACCTCAGAGAGAGAAGCGCGGCGCGCTCTCGCATCGCGGTCCCGTCAAAAAACGCCGGGTCTTATCCACGGAAGTCGTGGCCTCGTCGAACGGGTCCTGGGTGTGCACGCAGTGCGGTCACGCAGCGGTATTTACGTCGGAGGAGGAGCTCTTCTGCGAAAAATGTCAGGGAGTACTCTTCGCACCTCAAAACGCGGCGCCAAAGGCAAGCGTTCGCGCTCGATGAGGCGGCCGAAAAAGCAGCAGCGGCTGTCGTTTTCGAGATCCAGCGCTGGGTCCGAGTCTGCCGGTACGAGCGCCGTGCAGGCCATTGAGTCCGCTCTGCGGTCGTACACGACGGGAAAGGAGCGCCGCATCTCTCACGAGAGTGTGTTGAAACACATTCAAACCTCGGGGTACCACAACGACGATGCGAGACTTCCCTTCACGGACTTGGACTGCGGCTACAGGAAATTTTACGTGCAGCAGGATATCGACGACGAGAAGAATCCCCTGTGGCTAGAGGTCGTGCGCGGACTCGGAAGCCACGGCGGCAGCAGTTTCAGCAGCTGGACGTTTCACAAGTTTTCGCTGGCGCCTACTGTGGCAAAAGCGCTGCAGAGTTTCAGGTTTGTGCGCACGGGGGACAATTACAACGCGCTGGCGAAATTTCGCATGAAAAACGGACAGAAGCACGAGGACGACGCCTACGACGATCTTCTCGACGCTATGCCGACGTCCTGGGGTGCCGAGGGGTATACGGCTTTGCTGAGCCAAGGTTCGTTTCGTCCGGCGATTTCTCCTGACGGCGAGATTCTGTTATACTCTGAGAAAAAGGGAGTTCTTTACTCCGAAAAAATTGCCGTAGAGCTCAAGTGCGGGTCTACTTGCAAAGTAGACAAGTGCAAGAAAGAGTGCAAGCTTTTGGCCGAGCAGTTTCTCCTGTGTCTTGAAGACTACGCAGACGATCCCATAGAGGAGGCTGTTGCCGCCGCCACGCGTGATCTGGAGTCCACCACGTCGTTTGATCCGGAAACGCACGGTCTTTGCATGGACGACGATAGGATCAACTGGGTGGTTTTCTGCAAAAGATCCGAGCATTTCAAGGCCTACACCTCCTTACCTGGCTGCTACGCGCAGCAGACGTTTTACGAAATGTACAGCGTCAACGCGAGGAGAGCGGTGCTGGGAAGCCGTGGTGCCAATAAACTGAACGCCTGGTTTGTGCCGTACGATCGACCGGCGCATCTGTGCGGCGCGCTGTTTCAGCGCGCGCTGTTTCAACTTGCAAAATACACCAGCGATTTTGCCAGGGACGCCATGGCGTTGGATCTGAGAGATGTTCAAGTGCAGCATACTCCCTACGCTTTGGACGAGGCCTACGCGGATACCGTCTCGGATATTTTGCTCGCTGCGGAAATCGATACGGGACCCAGCGGCGGCAACGAGCAGGGGTACGCGATGAGAAAAATTAAGCGAATGTACACAAGAGTCGTGCAGCTCAACGAACAGATGAAGTTGTTTACGGGTCACGCGATACAAGGCCAAGGCGGAGGCAGAGCCAACAAAAAGGGATTCACGAAACTGAGCAAAACCTGCCAGCGCGTGTTTGGCAGATCCACCAAGTTGACTTCAGAAGAATCTTTGGAGACACCGCCGACGCCGGAGCGTATCATGGAGGATTTGCTGAAACAGTCGCCTTTGTGCCACAAGAAAATCGATTTTGAGCGACCCGATCCCACGGATCTTTGTCCTTTGTTCATGAGTGATATGGTGCAACAGTACAATAGCTTTTGCGTGGAGCACGACGAGATTTTGACGATGGAGGACTACGCGCTGCACGCCGTGCCTTGGTTTTTTGGACCCACGTTCAAACTGCGCAGGGGAACTCACTTGGCTTTTGGAAAGTATCATTTGAGACCAGCCGCGCCAGAAGTGCGCGTGGAGGCTATTACAAACGGAGAGGGGAAGTGGCGCGTGCACGTGCGGGTAGGGGAAGATCTGAACGAGGGTGTGCCTTGGGACGAGTTCGACGAGGACGCTACCATGCAAGAACTGAGACAAGCGCACCCGGACGCGCATATCCTTGGTCTTCCCGAAGACTGGCGCTTAACGGTCAACGACGACGAACTGGTATTTGACGCCTACGTGCGACAGGTAAGTTTTGGAGATTTATTTGGATACGACGCCTACTCTTTCTCGCAGTGGCAAAAAGATTTCAGCGGCAAACTCAAGGCGCCGCCTTTCGTATGGTTCTGGGACGAAAACAAACGGCTGAGGCATGGATTCGACGGCAGTCTCGACGGCGTTGTGCCGCACACGCTCGAAGAGTTGCAGCCGGGGACTCTCGTCACCGTCGTCGTAGAGTCGATGTGGGAGTCGAAAGACGCCTCGTCCAGAGGAGGAAATATGCTCGGCGTTGTGGTGCACAATCAGACATTGCCGCCTCTTGTGAAGTACACTTTGTTTGAGGACGTGGTTCCTCAAAAAGAAGAGCGACGCGAAGATACAGACGAAGACACGGATGTAGAGGCGTAACGATAACTTACTATAAGCTTTTTATTAAAAGTATTGTGTAAAAACAAATGTCTTACGATCCACATCGCAGCGGTTTGAGCACAGAAACGATTGTGGATTGGTGCCAGCGTGATAGTATATCGGCCAACGATAGCCTCACAGAGGTTCCAGGGGTAGGACCCGCACTCAAACAAATATTTGAAGAAAACGGTATTTGCACCATCGCTCAATTGCTCGCTCATTTCCTGCAACAAATTGACGGCGAACGCGATACCACAGAAGTGTGCCAGGCTTTCTTTGCGTCTATGAAAGATATGGTATTAAACACGAACGCGTCTCGTGCCAATATTCACGCGCTTACGTTCGCCGTGGCTAATTTTTTGGCGGAGAAGAGTATTTTTACTTACGATTTAGATTGAACTGGGTTTTATTCTCATTACATAATTAGGTGTATACTGTTTTTCCCTCTGTTCTTGACCGCTCGGTTCTCTCAACAAATAGTCCCCAGCAGTAATGTTTTCTGGTGGCAGTGACTGTTGCTTTCCGATAAATTTTACGACTGTGACTTTTACACCCAAAAGAGTTTCACCCTGCATTTTAAAATCCAAAGCTCGATGTCTTCCGAAATGTTTCGTCACCAATAAAAGTCTTTTCCCCGCGGATTTTGGAACGTAGTCTGGACTCACTATCTTTTTCACCCACTCTATCGGTTTGTCGCTAATCTCTTCTACAATGAGCTGTATTACGCCTCCGGTATCCTTCAACATTTTTTGTTCGCTCTGATCCAAACGTTTCATATTTTCGCGCACAAGTGAAACGCGTCTTATTTCACGCTCGTATTTTGTTGCTGTGTTAAAATCCTGGCACAAGTTTAAAAATTCATCAGGTGTCATTTTGACAAAGACGCTGCTCGACTTAAAGAAGGGATGGTAGGTACGCCAGTCCACCTCTGGTTGTGTGAATTGAGATGCCTGCACAGGGTCAAAATGTTTCACTTGAGGAGGAGTCGCTTTTAAAAGTCTTTTTCTTCCTGGAGTCCTTAGTCTCCTACCGAGTGGTAGTCCGTATGACTTTGATGGAGGAAGCGCCTTCACACAAAAATCAATGCGCGGCTGGCGACCAACTACAGACATGCTGCAGACATGCTATTTCGAACAGTACTCTTTATAATTAAAAAAAAATTGTGTCACCTTTACTTACGATTTAGATTGATAATTTCTGCAGAGTGCAGGCCAGGTATACTGCGCCAATCTTTGCCACTCCCTTATTTTTTTTGCTTTCGGCGCACGAAAGTGAGGTCCCACATACACCATTTTGTCTCCACATCCAGAACAGGAAGGGGTGCCGCTAGCTGTTTTGGACACACGACGGCGCGTTAAGTACGAGTGAGGCACTCCGTCGGCCGCAAAGTAAAAGTTTTTGTCTTTGGGTACTTTACGGTTCACACTTTTGACACAGCGGCACTTGAAACAAGCGTGTTGGTCTTGTTTTGTACGTCTTTCATACCAACAAATATTGCACATGTTTCCCACAGGCTTCATATATTGTCAATTTATAATAAAAAAATAATATGACTACTGGTGTTTTGGCGTGACTGTGTAGGACTGCATCAGAGTCTGCTTTGGTGCAGAGTAGTACCACTTGAATTTATATCGACACAAAGGACACTTTCTTACCCTTTTTTGGAGCATCTTTACCAAACACTGTTCGTGAACACAATGGCCACATTCAAACTCTATGACTTTTGTGAGCGTAAACGTCTCTAAGCATACAGGACATGGCATTTCTTTATTACCTCTGCACTAGCTGTTTTATATGTGCACACTTAAAAAAATTTCGTGATGTCTGACATATCTACGTTGTAGGGTTTTATACTGTGCACCATTTTAGACCACACACGAAAGGCTGTGGCAAAGGGGACGGGGTATGTTTTGGCCTTGTTCTCGTGTGCCACGATGTAGGCGTGCGCGTATCGCGTGACGGTCGGCACGAGACGCGGTGTGGTTTTGTCTCTCACGACGTAAAATCGATCGGACCACGAAAATCCGATTTTATTGCTGAACGCCGCGTCGGCCATGGCGCGGTACAGCTCGTCGCGGACCGCCGGGAAGGCCTGCATTTCCTCGAACGTCCAGGTCATGGCGATCACCTGCATGTAGCCTGGCATGTGGAACAAACACTGTTTTCCCATCACGGCGTCCGGTTCCATTTCCTTTCCCTCCTCACCCTCTGTGATTTGAGTATCGGCCGCAAAAAGGAAGCGCGACACAAGCCGTTTGCGCAGGTTCTCGCGGAACTTGTCCACTTTCAACTGATTTTTCTCGAACTCAAACACTCGCAAAAATACCTGCTCGTCGTACTCTGGGAAACTAGTGGAAGGCAGAACGTCGAACACCACACTTCTCTCGTGCTCCACGAATCGCCAGATTTCGCACATACGCACGACCGTTTTTGTGTGCACACCCAACTCGTGACCGCTCGAAGACGTTTCGGAGGCGTACGGCAGCACAAACGCGGACGCGTCGAGCAAAGATGTGGGGTTGTCGCTGCTGTTTAAAAATATCAGTTTGGCGCACAGCGACCACAACACTTTCAAGTAACCTTCGAGACAAGCACCAGTATTTCCCCACTGATACGGAGCATCTTGCCACGCGTCTTCGCTCAAACGTTCCCACTGGCTCATGAGCGCTTCGAGCGAAAATAATAGATCGGATAATGTGGTGGGGATGTCGCGCACGCTGGCGCGAAGTCCGTTCATTTCTGCCCATGTTAAGGCTTCTGAGACACGCGCTTCCGTCTGATTGAAATCTGCAATGCGCATCAAGAGAGTGAACGCCGCGAGCCGCAGCGTACACTCGGATTTGCCGTGGAGTTTTTTCAGCATAACGGGACGAGACTGCACAACGAGAGATCTTAGATTTTGTTCGGTCGCCTTACGAGCCGCAGGAGACATTGGACACTCGAGCACGTCTATGAGATACAGGGACAGCGCGGCTTCGGCGGAGTGATCCGGAATGTGTTTCTTGGGATCAAATGCCAAAGCGTCCTGCGACGTCTCGACGCGTTTCAAACGGAGCTGCACGTTCATCGTCTCTTTGTACCAACACTTTATCACGGTGTAAATAATAAATTATTAAAACTATTCTACGGCTGCTAAAATCTATTTTACGACTGCTAAAATCTATTCTACGACTGCTAAAATCTATTTTACGGCTGCTAAAATCTATTCTACGGCTGCTAAAATCTATTCTACAACTGCTAAAATCTATTCTACAAAAGCTAATATTTTTTTTGGCGCAGCTCAAACTGCTTTTGAGTGCTCAAACGTCACTTTCTTTTTGGCCGATGCAAGTTTGCGTTTTTTTGCTTGCTGCTCGTCGAATTTTTGCTTTGCAACTTTTTCTTTCCATTTTTCGCGCAGATCTTGTGCTTTTGCTTGTGCGGCAAGACACTGTGGTGTCTTTGTGTGTTTTGCTCCGTTCCACTTGCTGCAAGCTGGACAAGCGCTGCCGTTCTCGTCTCGGCTCATTTCGTGAATTTGTTTCCAAATTTCCTTTCCGTACACGCTTTCCACGCCAAGTTGCCATTGAAATGGTGCGCTCCCGGCTTTTCTTTTCTTTTTCGGTTTTGTCGCGGAAGATTTTGACATCGTGTTATTTTTGGCGGATGCCGCCACGGCGGATGCCGCTACAGACGAGAGAAAATCCAGTCCCTCGTTGTTCGTGTAAGGGGATACACTTCTGCTTTGACTGATTTGCTTGTCTGACGTAGGCGTCTCAGGCAAATATTTGACTGCCTCGGGTGATGTTCGCATCGCTAGCGTCACAATATCTACATTCCTTTTCAAAGAATCAGACGCAAACTGAATAGCGTGTCCGTTCTTCTCCACTGCAATTTTTACAGTGTCAAAGTTATTTCGTTGAAGCGCGGCGGCAAACTGCAGTGCCATAGGATTCTGTGCTAGTGCTGTCTTCACAATACTTGTGGTCGTCTTGGCAATTTCGTTCGCGTACTTCAGAGCCAACCCGTTGTTTTCTACGGCAAGTCGTACCACTTCGTAATCAATTGCTTTTTCTAAAAGATGTTTCAGAACAAGACCGTTGATCTGCACAGCTTTCGTGGCAAAATCTTGATTGCCTCTCAATCGTTCATCGATGTACTCAATAATTCCAGGACCGTGTTTTCGAATCATTGCCAAAGCAAACTCTTCGTTCAAACGCACATCTTCGCGACATAATTTGTAATACTGCCAGTATTTTGTCGCAATATGTATCTGAATTACCGAACTGAGATGCGGAAATACACTGTCTTTAAACGTTTTTCTCTCGACGGTTTCAAAGAGCCGCCTTGAAATCTCAAAAGATGTTTTCCACTTCAAGTCCGCCATCTCAAACTTTGTCCAATCAAAAAGCCATTTTTTCCCTTCAGACCAAAGCTGAAGATCCGAGTTGATATCTTGATCGGCGTTTACCGAGCTTGAAGAGCTCGAAGAGCTCGAAGAGCTCGCAGCGCTCGCAGCGCTTTCCAACTCGTTAGCATCGTCGGACTCGTCGGAGTTATCGTACGTCACCTTGGATTTCTGCGGCAAAGATTTACTTGACGCCACCACCTGTAATCTGTTATCTGAAGTCTTGTCGCCAAGCAAATCATCAATTTCTTTCTGCGTGAGTTCTCGAGGCGACAACATCGGCGTCAACCCCAATCGCGCATCAATTTCTTGAATCTGTCTTCGCACTTTTTGCATCTCTTTCATGTACTTTTCCTGTATTGCAAGAAGTTCTTTCTTCTTCACCTCCTGCTCTTTGCTGCGAATACGCCGCAGAGTCTCTTCCAAAAACAGATTAACATGATGCTCTGTTTGTTGTAACTCTTCAATTAACGCGTGTTTCGCCTTCAGTTTGTCTTGTAGCGCCACAATATCTCTTTTTGCCTGAGCCGCGTCCGCTTGAATACCCGCTAAACGAGTACGCGTGTTCTCCGCTGATTTTTTCAGATCTTCGAGACTCTCATACGTCAAGGATGCTTGCATATTGCTTTTTTTGGCTTTGTGAGATACCGCCACTGCCGCGACGTCCACAACGCTGTTTTTAAATACACGATTTGCCGCGGTCTTCGCCGCGGTCTTCGACGCGGTCTTCGACGCGGACTTCGACGCGGTCTTCGACGCGGTCTTTGCCGCGGTCTTTGCCGCGGTCTTTGCCGCGGTCTTTGACGCGGCCTTCGACGCGGCCTCTGACGCGGCTTTCGACGCCACCCGCGCAGATCTTCGAGGGGGGTCAGACATATATTCTGTCCTAAATCCTGTATGCGAAACTCTGTGAGTAAAATACCCACAAATATAAAGCATATGACATCGGACACCTGAAAAAAAACGAACGGCTGTGAATATCCCAGAATTTCGCGCTCTTTTTTGAATAAAAAACACCACTATGTCTGCAAAGGATATTGCCATGCATCTCATGAAATACAAGCCTGCGCCGCCGCCGACGCACGGCTTGCGCATCAAAACGGGAGAGTGCACCACGCCAAAACAACTACCTTTCCTGGCCTGCGAGTACCGCGACGAAGACGGTAATTTGATCGTGGAAGATTACAGCGCGTCCGCCTACCACGTGTTGATGCACACTGACCCCAAACGACACTACTACAACGTCCAAGACGCTCTGAGATACTCCACTGCAGATATTTTCGAACTGCTGTCGCCTGACGATTCGTCGATCACAAGAATATTTTTCAAGAACAAATTCGCGGTGTTGCCTCATCACGCGTATCAGCATCTGCGTCTCGACGGCAGCAAAGCGAGACGAGCGATTCGGCTTGGGTGGCACGTTACATGTGAGAAATTAAGAAATTATGAATACTTTTAATTATTCTTCTACTTTAGAGACGCTAATAACCAATATATTGGCAAGACCTATAATTTGTATGGACAGCGCGACGGCGGCTCTCACGACGCTGACAACGGGAGGTATCACAATAGAAAATACGATGAACAACGCCACACCCGCCACCGAAAACACTCCTACCATATCCATGAAAAGCAGTCTCGCACAGTTTTCTCTGAGCGTCGTTTCCTCGTCGAGAAGATCCAGCGTCTTGAATCCGCTGAGCCAGTATCGAAAAGGCTGAGTCGTGCGCAGGTAAGAGTACAAATCCGGCAGCCACGCGCGAGTGTAGTGCGCCGTCGAAAAGAAATAACCTAGTTCGTCCACGGCCTCGTCGTCGAAACACGTTTGCCACTTTGTCTCTCCGTAAAAGCTCATGCTCGTCTGTGGGTCGCATTCCTCGGCCAGCGCAGGCCATCTCTGGCAAAGAGGATAGGGATGCATGCGATCTCCTATGAACGCCGTCGCGTCCGCAAACGCCAGCACGGGAATGTTCGGAGTGCAATTGTACGTGAATTTGTACACAATGAACATAAATCCGTAGAAGAGTACAGATACGATGATGGGAGAGAGAATCAAGGCAAACAGTGGAATTCCGACGTAGTACTGGAAAACCAGCACAAACACCCCTCCCCACAAAACAATCCACAAACCGTGATCGATGCGATCCATGCGCTCCTGCTGCGTGGTCGACTCGCTGTACACCGTCTGGCTCATATCACACTTTTCGAGCAAGGGTTGGCTGAGACTGTAAAACAGCGGCTGGCCAAACAGCGGAACGTACTCGTCGGTCGTCAAACTGACGTAAAGACCGAACGCTTTGATGAGAGATATCGTAGGCACCGACCCTTCCACCGGCACGTAGTCTCTGGAGTGCGTCACGTTGGCCGGCAAGTTCGGCCAGTTCTGCCACAGAAACTCCCAGTCAATAGCCTGCTTTTCGGCGATGCTCATGACTCTGTAAGGGTGCTGCACTCCGTCGCTACCCATATCGTACTTTATGTTCTTTTGCTCGAGACTTCCGAGCGCGTCGGCACTGTCGGCGGTTTTGTCGAAAGCCTTTTTGGACGACGACTTCAACCCGAACTCAAGCATGTCGGCGGCTTTGCCGCTCCCCGACACAATGGACTTGGCAAGATACGCCGCCGACGCGGCGCCGGAAGCGCGCACGCGATCAAAAGCTTGTGCCATATTCGGTGGACGCGGCATCGTCACGTCGCTAAAGACCCCCTCCACACCCTGCGCGATGCCTGACGATAACTGCAGGCCTCTGGTCTTCACGTGCTCGGCGAAGAGAGGCAAAGTGATTTCAGTCCAAGTGTACCTCAAGAACAAAATGACGCGCACACCCTCCTCCACCGCGGTCTGCAATACGTTGTCGATGATTGCGCAGTTCGTGCACACAATACTAAACTCCGAGGCGCACGGATTCACGTCGCTTTGAACTCCGGCAGCGCCAAACGCGTACTTGGCCGTCTGGTCCACAAAAGTCGCCGCACCCGCCGCCACGACGCTCAGTTTGCGCCGGGACGACATCCATACCTCCTTGATCTGAGGGTCCCTGCCGAACTGTATGTCCAGAGGTACATGCGTTTCGTTAAAGTTCAACGGCGTCGTCAGCAGCGTACCAAATCCAAGCGTCATATTTCTCTGCAACCAGTGATCGGCAAACGACTCGGCAATATGCTTGGCGTTGTGAATAATATCTCCGGCTCGCTTCGACGACCCGCCTTCGGATCGCATTGTTTCGGACATCGTGGTCACGACGTCTGAAAACAAACGCTTCGCGTTGTCCGCGTTCACGACCGAGGCGGTCAGGGTAGATAGTTTCTGCACCGCGGGAAGATACTGTCGAAACTCCACGCGCGTCAAAAAGTGTTTGCTCTGCGAGGGAGTCATGCCGTCAAAGTACGCGTACAGAGCTCTGGCCAGACTCTTCACGGCGTGGAATCGTTTTCCCCAGTCGTACACCACCGCCTGCAAATCGTCGATGCCGGTCTGCTCGGCAATTTTGACCCCGATGTAGCGCTGCTTCAGGCACAACACCAAGTTATGTTGCTCCAGAGGACGTAGAGCGTGCCACTGGAAGTCTTTGTAGCCGCGCACGATACCGTCGCAGAAAGAGGGACCGTTCCATCCCAACTCGTGTATAATCTGAGGCAGTTGATTCATGCCGCGACGCGACTGCGCCAACGTCGCGTTCACCGCGTCGGCGCCGTCGGCGCCAAAACCTTTCAGGCAACCCATGTCCAAATCGTCCAAGTTGGCGAATCCCATGGAAATACCGTTAATGGCCGCGATGATAGAGTTGATAATGGTTTCCAACACGTTGCATATCTCTCCGACGAGTTTGGAGATGAATTTTCCCACGGGACCCAAACTCTCCAGAATAATTCCCATGAGCTGCATGGCGAGGCGAGGAATCAGCGTTTTAATGTGTGACAAAAATTTTATGATAGAGTTGATCAGAGCTGGAATTTGTTCTGTTTTACCAGACACCACGGCAACAAACTCTCCCACGAGTTCAATGTAGAAAACCACGATTTTCACCAACTGGTCCGTCAAAATATCTTTGAATTGCAGCATAAAGTCCGCAAGACTGTCCAAAAATTCTCCTGAACCGTTAAAAGACTCGATCAGATCGCTTGTTGCCTTGAGCACGTTGGCACCGTACACCAAGTACGTCCCGGCGATTTTTTCAATGAACTCCAGTATGGGACCCTCCTTGGTGCTCGAGGTGAAAAGCTCCCCCTTCACCGTGGCGTCCAACAAAACCAGTCCCGAATTCACGAGTCCAAGCTGCTCCACGTTCCACTCGGCGGCCAAAAACAACAGTTTGTTGACGGCTCTTCTCGTGTCTCTTTCCACGGGGAACAGTCCGCTCAGCACGGACATCTGGTAGCCTATAGACTGCTGCATGTCACACAGACGATTGGACAGATCCCAATTGACGAGCTTCACGTCGCCGTTGAGCAAGGCCACTGCCGAGTTCCAAAGCTGACGCGCGGTACCAATGTAGATTTTTGCCGCTCTCTCGGCGTAACCGTTCAGCGAGCACATGAAATCGTGAGATCCGTACACGGAGCACGTGTTCTCCTTCCACTTTGCCAAAAGTTTCGATCGGGAGGTTGTTTTTGCAACAAGACAGGACGAGGTGATTTGCGTAGTAGCCACTTTTTCGTCAAAATCATGACTGTCCACGGTGAGACCCGAATGTTGCTCTATTACGCAAGATGAGGTTGCGTCGGCCAAGGCTCTTTCCCCTTGAATTTCCACCACGGCGGCGCGCGTCTCCTCGAGTTCAATATCCACTTCTTGCGTCGCAGACGTGGAGAGCTGCGCGCGCACCCGCGCGTCGAGTCTTTGCTGCACACGCGCGTCAATGTTTTGTCGAAGCTCCTTTTCCGTGAACAGTCCTCTGTCTCTCAAAAAGGCGTCCGCCTGCCACTCCCTGCGAGTCAGTTGGTTCATATTGGTCTGCATCACAAGATACTCCTCTTGACCGCACCAACCGACTTCGGACTCGCCGTTGAGCGCGTCCACGAGAGAACTCAGCGCGTCCCCGCTCTCTTGCTCCAACCCGCGAAAGATGGGTTCTAGAATCTGCGACCCGCACCATCCAAACATTTGGAAGTCCTCGGAGTAAAACCTCGCCGTCGTGTACGAGTAGGCCGCCGTGCTCTCGTCGTCCGGAAACACGAACATGCACTGACAGCGACTATCCTCGGATATTTCCAGCGCGGGATTGCACATACAGTTATCTCGGCTGTTGGTCGTGCGGCACAAAGAACCTCCGTCAAATCTCTGAACTCTTGCGTCGTGGAGTCTTACAACGTTATCTAAGGACATGCAAGGACTCGAAGGCAACGCCGTTTCTTTGATCTGACCCTTCTTGCACCCGGCGGAGGTGATCTGATTTCCCTCCTCGACCCATTTGGCCAAAGCCAAATCCTCTCTGGCACCATACCCAGCGCGACCCAGTGGAAGCTGGAAGAAATCTCCGCTAATAATATCGGAAGAGGACAACGCCAGTCGAAGTCCGACGCTCACGGCGTCGGACACGGTGATAAAGTACGTTTTGTAAAATGGAGCAAGAAAGGGAACGATTACGTGACTGCTGTGTCTCACGGCCTCCTTGAACTCAAGAATGGCATCCTGCAACTGCGGCTGCGCGCACGACACACTTTTATCTCCGCTCAAACTCGACCACACGTTCTCATCAAACTTTGGATAGGGTCTTGCTATGTCCTCGTCCAGAGTGCAGTCGCAGAAAGATACGTCCGTGCTCATATCCCAATCGCTTTTTTCACGCACCTCGCAGGCGGAGGCACCCAGTGGTAAGTTGCGAAAGGGACCGTCGTAGCGCTGAAGCAATTGAAAACCGTTCCTCTCCTGTGCAATCACAGTCATCACCATAAACTCCACGGGTAGCGTCGAAGCCACGGCCAACACGGTCGTCAGCGAACGGCCGATATTTCTAGCCGCGCAGAAGAAAGAGTTGAAAATGCGATCGCCGTAAAAGGCAGGGTCTAACGTNTTGCACTCGAGCACCGGAGCCGGCGCCGGTTTGTTGTTCAGTCGATTGTACGCGTAGTCCAGCACCCAATGCACGCTGAGCGTCGCCGCGTTGACCGACTCTCTCATGTGCACATCAAAGATCTCTCTGGCGCTGAGCATCTGAAAAACGTACTTTGGATCTGAAAGACGCAAAGGTATGAGCAGATGCACCGTAGCTCGAGCTCCCAAGTACAAAGTATACAGCGCGGACTGCACTAGACTCATGTAGGCAGAACCCAAAAACTTTGCCGGACGGTCCTTCTCCAAAATAGGTTCCAGTTTGAACACGTCTTTCAAGGCCACCGACACGCTGGACAGCATGGCCTCGTCTATCCANAAACCTATGTTATGCACGAACCCGGACGCGTGGTAAAACGGTTTGCGCAGCGTAGGGTACTGACCCCAGCGAGGCAGCATTTTGAAAAGTTCCTGCAGCAAAGAGACGAACACGTTGAGTCCGTGATTCATGGCCTTGGCGAGCGGTTTTGGTCGAACGACCGCCACGGCGACGTTGAATATGCTGGAAAGCTCCTCGCAGGCACAGTCAAATATCTCGCGCTGCACTACTATTACGGTCTGTATGGCCTCCACCATCTCTGTGATGTCAAAATCGTTCTCGAAAATCGATCCTCCGGCACCGCCAAAAAAGAAAAGTACGGAACGAAAAAATATGACCACCACCTCGACGAGCGCCGCGGCTGTGGTTTTGAACAACTCAATGGAACATTTTGTGGCCAGACCCAGTGTGCCGTACAGTGCTGTTCTGCCGACGGAGACCCACCAGTTGTACACGGCAGACAGAGGCTCGTAGGGTACTCTGAGCAAAAAAGTGAACGAGTACATAAAGTGTACCGTAGGGTTCAACACTTTTCGCCAGAAACCGTCCATGACTCCTAGGAACTCGACGTGCCAGTGGTGCACGGCGAGAGCGAGACCCACAAGACCCGCCAACCGCGAGACGAAGAGCGGATTCGTGACGACGTACACGGGGAGACCGACGACGGCGCCTACGATCAGTCGTACTACATCTACGAGGGAACTAAACAACGTGGCGACGACCGAACTCGTCTGCGCGACGGCCGCGCCGGACGTCTCCCCCTCCCAGGAATGGACTACCAGTAAACCCAGCAGCACACTGGTAATTACTGCCAACATCCTGATATTCACTCAAAGTGACAGACCCGTATATATACACCACCACATTTCAAATTTTGGCGGGATATTTTTGAGCCACTCGCTGGAAATCACGGTGAAACCACGGTGAAATACACCACTCGTCCCCCCGCAAGTGAAATGTCCCGAAATCGTTACTCCGAGGAAAACTACTACGAGCTGGAGCGCTTGTGGACGCGGTTCCACGTCGAGCTCACCTTCAAAGCCGGTCTTGCGGAAAAAGAGAACGTATCTC
Source organism: Methanobacteriota archaeon (assembly GCA_002687075.1). Lineage (GTDB taxonomy): Archaea > Thermoplasmatota > Poseidoniia > Poseidoniales > Poseidoniaceae > MGIIa-L1. The sequence continues at coordinate 4,115 of NYZH01000039.1, read as the reverse complement.
CCGAGATGGCGTCGTTCCTAAAAGAGGAGGGTGAGGCCGCACAATTTGAGGCGGATGTCGTAGCGGCTCTGCGTATCTTTCGGGGTCTGGAGAAACACACAAAGAAGTGGTGGGAGTGGTTGACCGTCATCAACGGCAGTCTCAAAGCGCGGTTCGTATGCATGTGCCTGAACGACGACGAGTACTACGAGAGAAGACGAGATTTTGCTATTGCGACGGGATACGCGCTGGCCGTGCACGACGAAGAAGACGGCGGTGAGTCTCAGGAGGAGGACGTTTCCGGTCAAGCTCAAGCCGACAACACGACTTCAATCTCTCTCAAACGCCGCCGGGAAGATACGCGCGACGACGCATGCGCCAAACAATCAAGGGTATTTTTTCACTATATTACAAACACAAACTCGATATGAGAAAGAAAAGAAAAAAACTTTTTACTTTATGACAAACGCGACTACACTACATAAATTATCCGAGGCTTTTGCCGAAATAGACGACGCAGAGCAATCTTTCGAGAGGTTTTGGCACGACTACCACATATACATTATTGTGGGAATCGCCTTGGCGGTCCTTGCTATTTTTATTCACTGTTGCGTCAAACCCATTTATCTCTGCGTCAAATGTTTTTTGTGCGACTGCTGCTGCATCTGCCGCTCGCGTCACAACCACGTTCGACTCAGAGAATCCGAGTGTTAGGCCAGCACCTGACATATCCTCTGCACCCGCTCAAAGTCCGGACCTTGACTGTTCATGAAAACTTGGTTCAGTAAACATTGTTTGTTTCGCGTCAAAAAACTGTGTTTCGACCAATCCACTTTACCCTCTGTCGCCAAAGTTATTGCAGGAGACGCCGGCGGCGACGACGGCAAAAACGCAACCTCGATGTTGCTCGACCGTTTTCTCGTAATCATAATTGGAGACGATTTTGGCGCACTGTCGGCATCGCTTGAAGTATCGCTCGAAGCGTCGTCGCTAGAACTCGACGTCTCGTCGTCGTTCAGAGGAAATACTTTTGCGTCCGAGTCCGAATCGTACTGACTCTTTTTTTGGCAAGCTGACATATCCAACGATGATGAGCCTTCCAGTCTTTTGGGAGGATTGTCTGGACCGCAAAGCATTTCGTTGAGCTCGCTGAGCTCGTTGAGCTCGTTGAGCTCGCTGAGCTCGCTGAGCTCGCTGATCTCGCTGAACTCGCCGAGCTCGCCAAGCTCGCCGAGGTCACCGAATTCGCTGAATTCGCTGAATTCGTTGTTGTGCGCACAACCGTCGCGCGGCGTCTCGTCAAAAAAATCGGCACTGAGCGCGTCTTCGAGTAAACCGCCGAGAAAGTCGTGCGGCGCGCTGTGCGTCTGGGTCGCCGCCGCGTCGTTCAACTCGAACGGAAAGATCTCGTCCTGGTCCATGGGTGATTTCAACTAGAACACACCTCTGGAGTCTGTGTGGTGTGTGGTTCTCGAAACAAAGGTCGCGTATTTACGCGCCAAAACGCGTGTTTTTTGAAATTACCCTTGTTTTTTTAAATGCTCCCATATCAACAACCCGTAGCTGCGGCGTCCAGCGCGGCGTCCAGCGCGGCGTCCGGCGCGGCGTCCGGCGCGGCGTCCGACGCGGCGTCCGAAATGCGCGATCCGGTGGCGGTGTACAAATGGTTGGTACAGACTGCAAAACAAGCCGGTGTATTGCACATAGAAGACGCGTGCACGACGGAGTGTCTCAACCACGGTTGCAGGGGAGCACCCGTACCCGTTCACTTGTGGAGACACAAAGTCACGGGGGAACACCGCATTGTGTGGAAGTACTCAAAACCGTCAAAAGATGCGAGGCAAATGTACCAGATCGTGCAGAAATTCAGTTGTTTTTTCGTTTGCAAGCAACATCACTTGCATCTGTGCTCCGGTGATTACTGCGACAGCATTCAGTCCGGGATGTACAAAACAAACGCGCAGGGAAACTGTGTGTGTTTGTACAGCGGCAACATCGTGCAGATGCAAGAGATGCACAACTGGAAGGAGGCCAAAAAGGGATCGCATGCGAGCCGAGGCGTCAGACACTTTGATCCCGGCGTATCGCAGCGGTTCGACCAGCAGACTATGTGCAACGTGCACGACAAAGCTATGGTGAGGTCAGCGAGACTTGTTGTGTTTCACTGCATGTTCTCGCCGCTGAGGTCCACCATTCACAAACATCAACAAATGTGTTTGGAAAAGAACGTCAAGGCAAAGGCGCAGCAGTACGCTAAATCTAGGATTCGACAGGGAAAGTACGTGATGCTTGCAGAACTCACGCGCATAGGCATTCAACAAGGTTATTTCTCTTCGTGCACGTATAAAAAAGTACTTCAGGCGCACGATCAAGAGACGACGCTTCGAACGCTTGCGCCGATGGTCGTGTCTTTGTACAAGACAATCAACGACCTGTGCAACGGTCTCTTCAAAACGTTTCCCATGTTCGCCTGCGCCGTGCTTTATCTCATGATCGAGGGAGTGCGCATACACCACTTTGAAATCATATACAAAATTAAATACATGCGCATACTACTGCCACATCCTACCGACACGGAAGATCTCTTTCGCTCCATGTCCGAGGTGGTCGACAAACTGTACCCGGACGCGGCGTGTCCCGCTCAACCGCAGCGCAATTTCTTGACGAAAATTCAGAAACAAATTCAGGCCACGCTGCGAGAATGCGTGACGACGTTAGACCACGCCAAGGCTTTTAAGGCTATCACCGATCAGCGCACAATAGATTTAAGGAACAAATACTACGACTTAGTGGCCAACGAAGCTGACGACATGTAACGTTTGAGCGGAGATTTTAAAAGAGAATCGAGCAGGGGAGTAGAGACGCGATTTTTGGTCTCAGAGGGGACAGGCGGAAACTCGGAAACGTGCGCCACCGGTCTTGAGGGAGTCTCGTGCGATCGGGTGGCAAGAAATACAAGCGCCTGCACCAATTCTTTTGCGTCTTCATCTTGCACGTTTTCCACGACTTTTTTGTATTGATTTACAATACCGTCTTCTCTCACAGTCTCCGCGGCCGCTACTAGAGTATCAAAGGGTATGGCGGGAGGTGTCGCAGGTATTGTTTCCGAGGAGGCAAACGGAAAGGACAGCATTGTGTCTCTTGTCACGACGCTTGTCGTGTATATATACACGAGACAGGTGTTATTTACAGAATTATGTTTGAGGACGGAGCGGAGCAGAGCTCAACTCCATCGGTCAAATTCAGTCGTATCCGCAAAAGATTGCAGGAAGCGGGAGCCGACGTTGTGGAAGCCGGTGATATTGACAATGCGTTTCTAGCTGAAGGAGATTACGACAAAGAATTTTGCAAAATGTCGGGGGATGATATTAGCTCCGAAGAAGAGGAGGAGTCCGACGACGATGACGCACATCAAACATCAGGTGCAAAAAGAACACGCGAACTCAGCGATACAGACGAAAGCGACACGGACGAAGCGGAGACACGAACTCCGCCAAAAAAATGGAAGCGCAGAAAAAACGCTCCGAAAGTAAAATGTGCTCTTTGCGAATTGGCCACGTCGTCTCTGGTCAAAGCCATGGATTCCGTCATGGAGAAATTAGCCGGGAAGGCGGGAGACAGGCATATTACCGATATGCAGTTGCAAATTTTTGAACGCAGAGTCAAACCGCTGCGTTTAGAGGGTAGAGATATTCCCAACATCAACGAGAAAATCATACGACTTCATTACAGGAATCACTGTGTCAATGTTATTCGCTCCGTGGCTGAAGATATTCATACAGTCGAGCTGGCTGAGCGTACGCTCAGAAGATCTGGACTCTGTTCCAAAGACGACGACGATGAGAAAAGACTGCACAGCCAGGCCGTGAATGATCTGCACAAGCTGAGTCGCACAAAACTTGATTTGCTCAAATTCTTCAACACACTGGAAAAGGCCAGAAAGGAAGAGGAGTTGAACGGCACTCAAAATAACTAAAATCTTAATTTTATATCTTGTAACATCTCGTACAATTTTTTTCTACTTTTCTTTTTACTAGGCTCTCCTGCGGCAGCAGAAGAGGCCTCGCGTTTTCCTTGGTTTGCAGCACTTGCGACACTCGCAGCACTCGCAGCACTCGCAGCACTCGCAGCACTCG
>NYZH01000038.1 GCA_002687075.1 Methanobacteriota archaeon | reverse complement strand
CTTGTATCGACTCGGTCGAAGAATACAGAGGATAAATCAGCGACATCGATAGCTTCAAGACCGGTCACATCAGCGTCAATAACTTGGAAATTGTTGCTTACAATTGTACCCAACAACTCATCATCGAGGTCCCTCAATACGTCACACTCGATTCGGTATGTGCCTGGGTTTGCAGCAAACAGCTCAGGAGTTCCAGTCGATGCATTGATTTGACCGTTGGATTGGAATATGAAATAATTGCTCCATGCGTTAAAATTCTCCCAAGAATGTGTGTCTTCAGGTGCAGTAGAGCCGTCTTCATAAAGGCCACAATCAAGGTCAAATTGCAAAATATTTAGATTTGTAAAATCGAAGTAAGCTCGGCCGTTAAACGGTACTCCATTATTCTTCAAAACATTGTCAATTTGAGAGATGTAAGAATTCGAGGTTAATTCTCCGCCGTAGACGAAATTACTGCTTTTCTCCTCGACCAAGATTACTCCCTGAACAACAAGTTCAACATTGAAGAAATAACTGTCGTTGCCAATACCAGAAAGTGGGCTCCAAGTGATTAACCCAGGGTCCGTAAAAGTGAATGTCGATGTTGTTAGCATGTTGCCAGAACCAAGGTCGATTGTACCTTCTGTTTCTGCTGGGTCCGTTCCGCCTTCTGCAGCATATTGATCGTAGATATTGCACTGGTTGTATTGAACCAAACATAATTCCCATTCAAGGCTGTACTCTGTATTCGAATCAAGATTTGAGGCGATGACAGAAACTGCGATTCCTGTACCACGGTCGTAAACCTCTTCATTGATACTCACTGACAATGTCTCATTGCCAGTCGCACGAGCATCTGTATCATGCGACGCACTCGCCAACAGTGGGGCAGTGGACGCTGCAACCATTACCAAGGTGAACAACAATCCAATAAACTTCGTATTCTCAATTTTTCGCATATGTTGCCTATACCGCTTGAGAACTTAAATCCGTTGACGACCGTTAAATTTTATACGAGCAGACAAACTTGGTAAGTGTTATATTCGACCGGCCGGTCGGACCAACCGGTCGAATGCCACTCGCTCGCTATGAATCCATTGACGAATCTCTTAAAACGAGGATTCTGGATGTCTCCAAGCAGGAATTCGCCACACATGGCTATGACGGAGCGTCCTACAACAAAATCATTCAGAAAATCGGCATCTCAAAAGGCTCAATGTACTATTACTTTGAAAACAAAGAAGACCTTTTCATCACATGTTTTCTAGATGCGTTTGCACATGCAACAGGAAGTTTTGGTTTTGATTACGCTTCATTCTCCTTTGGGGATGACGAGGAAGCATATTGGAATTCAATTAAGATAATTTCAACAAAGCAATGGAATGATGTTCTTCAGCATCCGCTGTTCATGTCCCTCATGCGTCAATTGGTTTCACTGGGGACTGACCACTCCATCTTCCGTAAGTTGAACGCTGAATGTGAGGGCTTGAGCGAGTACAGTGACATTATGAGCATTCTTGAACATGGGGTGAAGATCGGGGCGGTCCGTGATGATGTTCCTCTCAATGTGCTCATTCGTATGAACACCGAATACGAGGTGTGGCTGATGCAAGAAATGCAGGAAGAGCGTTTGAATGAACAACAAGTGGTTGACAAATTCTTTGAGATGTTTAAACAACTCTTTGAAACAAGAAGGTGAAAAAATGAACAAATTATTGCAAATGGAAAATCTTGAACGGCATTATGAAACACCTGCTGGCGTAGTCAAAGCGCTTGATGGCGTGAGTTTCGAAATCCACGAAGGCGAACGAGTCATTCTTCTAGGCCCCTCTGGTTCTGGAAAAACCACACTTCTCAATTGCCTGTCAGCCCTTGACAGTCCAACCGGTGGAGAATACACATTCATGTCCAATCAAACAGAGGGATTGGATTCAGTTCCGCGAAACAATTCTGAAAAAATGACTTCGTTTCGAAGAGAGAACATTGGTTACGTGTTCCAATTTTTCAATCTCCTGCAAGACCTCACTGTTCTCGAGAATATCCTCTTGATTCAAGAATTGGCGGGTAAAAAAGACCCAGCGCGAGCGAAGGAATTGTTGAAACTCGTCGGTCTTGAGGCTGAGGTTGACCGTTTCCCAGGTGAAATCAGTGGAGGCCAGCAGCAGCGAGTGGCCATAGCTCGAAGTATTGCAAAGCGTCCAACGCTTTTGCTCGGTGATGAACTCACCGGTAATCTTGATACTGAGACATCAAACAAAGTTATGGAGGCCTTGGTGAGTGCATGCAAGCAAGAAAACATCACCTCAGTATTCGTTACTCACGACGAGGGATTGGTCAAGTATGCCACCCGAGTTATTCGAATTGACAGTGGAAAAATTGTCTCTGACGAGCAAACGAACAACGAGTCTTTAGAGTGAGGTGTTACCATGTCTGCTCTTCTCAATAAGCGTTTGGCTCGCAGCCTATGGCGAACCAAATTACGACTCTTGGCTGTGGTTCTGATGGTTTTTGTTGGTGTCTTTGCTGGTATCACCTTTGGAGGTTATGCTCACAATCTCGGTGGCATGTACGATACCATGCAAGCCGACGATGAAACCGGGGCGAATCTTGCCGACCTTTGGATTGACAACCGGAGTGCTCTATGGACTCCGGAAGAAGTCAATTCATTCTGCGCTGCTTTAGGAACGGCTTGGAGTTCTTCAACCGTTTCTCCATCTCTTGATTCCTGTGAAGGTCGAACGGTAACACAAGGCGCGATGTTCCACACCAACGATACCGGCCAGCACATCATTAACTCCATGTGGCACGGCATCCCTGACGGTGCCAATGCCGACCGCGTATGGATGCCTGAAGGACATTCAGAAGGAAGAACTGCAGTCGCTGACGATGAAATCGTCATCGATGCTCACGTTACTGAAGCCCTCGAACTCAATCTTGGCGATACGGTGAGTATTGGAGCCGGAAATGCAACCGCTGATTTTACATTGGTCGGCATGGGGTACCATCCTCTGCATGTGCTTATGGCGCCTGAAGGAACGCTGTTCCCTCCTGAACCAGGTCAATATGTCGTAGGTTACCTTTCTGATGCTGGAATGGCTCGTCTCACTGGTGAAGTTGTTGGCGCTAGCAATACCATTCTGCTGGATGTTGAAGGCACACCCTCGTTTGATTTACCCGATACCAGTGAGTATGAAGGCGCCGACATTGACGCTGTGAAAGGACTTGTCGAAACGGCTCTTGCAGAGGCTGAGTTAGACGCTCGAGTTCGTGACCGAGGTCAAAACGAACCTGTAGAAGTCATGCGGCAGGATTTGGAGGGTACCGAGCGGACCACCGTTCCGTTTACCGTGATGATAGCATCAATTGCAGCCATCACGATTGTCTTGAGTCTACAACGCTTGGTTCAAAGTCAAGCCAAAGAAATTGCAGTACTGCGTACATTAGGTGTTAAGCGCTCATCACTCATGACCGGCTATCTCATTGCTCCATTGGTCATTGGTGGCATCGGGTGTGCTCTAGGAACATTAGCAGGTCCAAGTGGGATGAATGGCATGTTGGATTTTTACCAAGATTTGGTTGGTGTTCCGATTGTCGAACGAACAGTTCCATCCTCGGTGATTGTATCTGTGATTAGCTCGACCATGCTTGTGGTGTTCTTCTCGGGTGCTTTCCCGGCATGGAAGGCAAGTCGTCTTGATCCTTTAGCAGTATTAAGCGGTCAAAACGAAATGCGAGTGGGGTCAAACCTGCTGCGAAAACTCACTTCATGGATGCCAACGACGCTTGGCCTTTCAATCCGTTCGAGTGTTCGCAAACCCATTCGTCTATCGATGACCTTTCTCGCCGTTGGTATTTCGTTGATGCTCTTTGGTTCGATTCAAATGATGTCGGCTGGCTTGCAAGATACCATGGTCGGCGCACTTGAGGACGACCAGACTTGGGATGCTCAAGTCTACATCATGCCGGATGCAGAAGGTCCGATTATCGATTGGGCAGACAATTATTCAGCAGAGTACGAGATGCTTATTGAAATGCCACTTGGTTCGGTTGCTGATGCTGACGAAATAGAACGAACCTTCACGCTCGTAGGCCTTGATTCATTTGAATCCGGCATGCGTTCAGTTTCAATTTTGGACGGAACTGCTCCAACTTCATCTGCTGGATTAACGCAAGTGATGATGGATGAAGGGAGTATGACTTTCCTTGGTTGGAGCGTTGGAGAGCAGCAAACAGTCAATCTCAACGGCGTTGATACCGAAGTCAAGATAGTTGCTACATCGGCTGCAGAATTGGCGAGAACGATGTATTTCCTACGTGATGATTTGAGCGGTATTTTGGGCGTTAATGCGACTTCAGTCTATCTTGACCTCCCACAAGGTGTTGAGGTTGATTCTGCTTTAGGTGAAGCATCCATGGGCATTGTTGAGCGACAGACACTTCTAGATGGCATCAACAGTTTGCTCGACCAGCAGACCCAGATATTCCAGACGATGATGTATCTTGGACTGTTGTTTACCGTTGTCGTTATGTTCAATACGATGATTATGAATGTGGCTGAGCGTGATTTTGAACTGGCAACTCTCCGTGTTCTTGGTGCATCTACGCGTAGTCTTGGGACGATGCTTCTGTTTGAGAGTCTTCTCATTGGAATCATCGGCGGCATCGTGGGCGTTTTGTTTGCCTATGGAGGGGCGGTTGGATTAGCAGCCTCGTTCTCATCTTGGCAATTTTTCGTGCCAGTGACTATTGTTCCAAGTGTTGCTTGGCAATTGATGTCAGGAGTGATTTTTATCGCAGTGGCAATGACGCCTTTCGGAGTTTGGCGTCTTCGAAGAATGGACTTGGTTGAAAAAGTCAAAGACCTCTCGAACTGAAACGACGTGTTTTACCAGGTCATGAAAAGCCATATCGTCAAGGAAATCAATACAATTAGACCGGCTAAACCAATCCCGAGCAAAGATTTCATCGAGAAAACCATGCCTCGAGCGAAGTCGTCATACCCGGTTTTTTTGGCGAGAAAAAAGCCTACAGTACCGCCGACAGGTACGAGAATGAACGAGAAAATAGATAGGATGGTGGTGTCCTTATGAACGGTCACTTCAATTCCCTTGAATGTATTCTCACTATCAACTGCAACGGTAATCTGTCCATTCTTGAAAAAACCTCTATCATTGTATGCGAAATATGCACCAATCTGGTTTGAATCACGCGGGTTGACTTCAATCCATTCGTCTCCATCTTGTTGAACTGCTACATCGCATCTATCAATGCCACCGTAACAATTTTCGTGCATTTCACCGAATTTATCAACATGGACTTGAATGTGAAATCGGTCAGCATTTTGGAGGTCCCAATCGGTAAACACATCACAGGTGAGGTCCGTTCCGGGAGGAATGTATGAAGAGGAAATCATCTCAAAATAGTCTTTTTCAAAGGTATAAAGTGAATATTCTCTTCCTTCAATTTCAAGGGTATCTTGAGAGCGCCAGCCGGATGATTCACATTTCATTCCATTACCTTCCTCCGCTTCTATACCTGATACAATTGCAATAACAATCAAAAGAGGTAGAAACAGGAGACCTGAAACATACAGTTTTTTGTCCGTAATTATCGATACAATGAAGCTTTGTTCAGAGAGTTTCGTGTTGGATTCGGGTACATGTTCCCAAAGCAATACTTGTTTGGGCGGGGGCGAAGATTCCTTGGGCCCTTCATTTCCAACCATTGATGTTTTACATGATGTTGACAATAAAAATAAATCTCCGGAATTCCTTCAATCAATCATTTGAATACGAATTCCCTCACCGATTCGAAAGAGTGCGGGGGGCAGGATTCGAACCTGCGAACCGATAAGGAATGGGACCTAAACCCACCGCCGTTGACCAAGCTGGGCGACCCCCGCGCAGACTGATGGCGTCGCCTCTTGGATTTGAATGAAACGCTTGAAGCAGATGCCTCAAAACCAACTCTTTTGTTCGACTGAATCATTCGCGAAACGGACTCCACCATCGCAGTAACAGTGAATTGGCAACCACGCTAACAGAAGATAGAGCCATTGCAGCTGCGGCAAAAGCCGGCGGCAACAACAGTCCAGTGACGGGGAGCAAAACACCCATTGCAAGAGGGATGCCGATGATGTTGTAGATGAATGCCCAACTTAGGTTTGTTCGGATTCGACGCATGGTACTTTTTCCAAGGTCGAGTGAAGAGACAGCATCGATCAAATCGTTCCTGAGCAATACAAAGTCGGCTGCATCAAGAGCAATGTCCGAACCTGCCCCCATGGCGATACCGACATTCGCCATTGAGAGCGCAGCAGCATCGTTGATACCATCCCCAACCATGGCCACAGAACGGCCTTGATTCTGTAAATCTTGAACATGCGCTGCCTTTTGGTCCGGTTTCACACCTGCGACAACGGTTTCAATTCCGACTTCGCTTGCCACAGCCTTTGCAGCCTCTTCACGGTCTCCGGTCAACATCACGATATCATAGCCGGCTTGTTTTGCCCGTTTCACCGCAATTTCGGTCGATTCACGAATCCGGTCTTTTGCTTCAATCCAACCCAGCAACTCCAGTCCTCGACTGACCAAGACGATTGTGACGCCTTTGGCTGCAGCCTGTTGTATGTTTTCAAGAACATCTTGTTCAATTCGAACTCCAATTTCATCCATCAAATCTTCATTACCGACTGCAACGAGAGAACCGTTGTGTTCTCCAATCATCCCCATACCAGGCATTGTTTTGATTTCGGAAAGTTGTGGGCGCTTTGATGTGACATTCGACCATGAAGTGAGAATAGCATCTGCCAGAGGATGGGTAGATTCAGCTTCAAGAGATGCAGCGATTGAAAGAATTTCTTTGACTTCACAATCAAAAAATTCAATGTGACTTACTCGAGGCTTTCCAGAGGTCAGGGTTCCGGTTTTATCGACCACCAGTGTGTCGACTTTGTGCGATTGCTCCAGCGCTTCTATGCCCTTGATGAGCAAACCATTTCTCGCTCCGACTCCAGTGCCTACGATAAGGGCGGTTGGTGTTGCAAGACCAAGTGCACATGGACAGGCAATGACCAATGTCGAGACCAAAACCATCATCGCAAGTTCAGAGTTTGAACCCATTGGATTGTACGCTGATGAGCCTGAATACAGCATCCAAAAACTCGCTGCAAGCAGTGCAAGCACGACGACAACTGGAACAAAAATTGAGGCGACTCGGTCCACAAGTCGCTGAATCGGAGCCTTGCCCAGTTGAGCATCCTCAACCAATTGTATGATGTTGGAAAGAAGTGAATCGGTGGAAGTGTGTGTTGTTTGGATAAATACAGTTCCGTCGAGCACCAGCGTTCCTGCCGAGACAGCATCTCCAACATTCTTTCGAACTGGATAAGGCTCACCGGTCATCATTGAAGTATCGATGCTTGCTTTACCTTCATGCAGCACACCATCCAGAGGAATGGTTTCTCCGAGTAAAACCTTGATAATGGAACCGATTGGAACAGCATCAACATCACGCATTTCGGTGTGTCCATGCTCTTTATCAGTGACCAAACGGGCTTGTTTAGGCTGTAAATCCATGAGACCNTGAACAGCATCGGTCGCTTTCAGTTTGGCTCCCGCTTCCAACCAATTTCCAAGCAGTACAAATCCGATAATGAACACAACACCATCAAAGAACACATGCGTAGCGTTGGAAAACATTGGCGGCAAGACATCGATAATCGGGGCGAGTGTAACCAGACTCGACCACAGGAAAGCAACAGTGGTGCCCAAATGAATCAACACATCCATGTTCGTAGAGCCGGAGCGCAGTGATTTCCATGCTTTTGAATGGAATTCCCAACCGGACCAAAAATACACCGGAGTCGTTGCAATCATTGCTAAGAAGAGCCGGGAATTCAGACCATTGAATTCACCAAAGTCATTGGCAAACATGCTGAGATACAGTGTCGGCAGGGCCATGAGTAAAGCGAGAAGCACCTTACGGGATTTTCTTGTCAACTCTTGCTGAGCCTTTTCAACAATTTTTGTTTTGTCACGTTGTTCTTTGGCTTGATAACCACTCTTTGCAAGTGCAGAGATAATGCTTGATTTTGCAGCAGGGATGTTTGCATCAATCGATAAATTCACAACAGCACGTTGCAAAGGCAAATTTACAGCGACGCTTTCCACCTTTGCAGCACCCAAAGTCACTTTTTCAACCGATGCGACACACGAAGCACAACTCATGCCTGTGACTTCAAGGATGAACGATTGGCCTGACATATCATCACATCCTGATTAACAACACGATTTGTCTTTGCAGCCATCGCTGTTCCATTCGCCTTCATCCATGGTAATACAACCGCATCCGCAGGTACAAATCCAACCGATTTGGTTCCAACCTTTTCCACCTTCCGCTCGGGTGTAGAGGCGTTTCATCTTGCAACCCAAATCGCACATTTCAGCCTTGATACGCGCCATGATTTGGCGTTTATTGTAGTCAATATAAACGCTTGGTTTTGACTACAAAACTACTGAGGCACCAAATCAAGGGAGCCGGACCACACGTCCATTCCGCGAATCCGACAAGGGAANAGTTGTCCAAGCTTCACCACCGGATTTTGTTCACCGCGTACGTCAGGTTCTGCGGGAATCACGGCAAGTCCATGCTCATCAATACTCATCTGAGTTTTTCCACCNAGTTGTCGAAGATGCATTCGGCCGTGTACTGAGCCATCATCTGCCAGGTCAAGAAACACCCAAGGGGTGCGTAAACCGGTGATTCTGGCTGCCCATGAAGCGTGTTCAAGAGGTTTTGAATCGGTAGAACTCTCGCCACCAATCGCTCCACCACGCAACATATGCAGATGGTAGGCATTGGCAACAAGTTCCCATTCCAATCGTTTTGCGGTATGCCCTTGTTCACTGCAATGCTTGGCTATTTTTGCCGTTTCTTCAAGAGAATGAACCCAAGGTTCATCTCGCAAATAGGCTTTCAATTGTCGATGTGCCATGAGGTCTGGATAACGACGAATTGGACTGGTAAAATGAACATAAGCATCGAGATTCAAACCAAAGTGCCCAAGGTTTTCCTCGCTGTAATTTGCTCGCTGCATGAGGTGGAACAACCCTTGGTCAACCACTCTGCGCACGGGCCCTTTCAGTTCAGAGGCTTGCGTTTGTGCTTTATCCAAAGCGTCAAGGATTTCTTGGCGAGCCTCAGAATCAAGGACATTTTCGAGATATTTTGGCGTGTTGTCTGCTTCATCATCGCCTTGCTNGGTCATGCCCGAGATATCGATAGAACCTCCAGCCCACCCCGCCAAGAGGTCAGAGAGTTCACTTTCTTCCGACTGACCATGTTTTCGATACCTTGGCAGAGGCAGTTCAATGTCCACTCCCAACGCAGATAATTTTGAATTGAGCTCCTCAACTTCGACCGCATCGGGAGGAGTGTGGCATCGCCAAGGGAGTGGGGCTCCTTGTTTACCGAGCAGGTGGCCCACAGATGCGTTTGTTGCAACCATAAACGATTCAATCATTTGTGTTGCAGCGTTTGGCCATTTCACCTCAACACGTATGTTTTGATCGCCGTGCAGTCGGGGACGTAACTCGGCATTTTGGATGTTGAGTCGGAGCTCTTTCTGCTGCCATGAGGCGGCAAGTTGGAACATTTCCTCAAATTGAGTATTGTCCAGCGCATCTTCATATGCCATGTTTTCAACAACCTGAATCACCGCCTCGTATGCTTTGCAGTCGGCGATTACGTCGTCACTGTCAATCTCCATAGCCACAACCATGGCAAGGCGGTCAACGCCGGCTCGCAGCGAACACAAATCATCAGCAAGACGCGGCGGTAACATTGGCAGGACAGTGTGAGGCAAATACACCGATGTCGCCCTTGCCCGTGCCGCAGAATCAAGGCGACTGTCAATTTTCACGTAGTGTGCAACATCAGCAATGGCTACCCAAAGCGTTCGTATGCCGTTTTCTTCAACAAGACAAACAGCGTCATCGAAGTCTTTTGCATCCACGGGGTCTATGGTGACAAAAGGAAGATGCCTCAAGTCTGTTCTGGTCGAGGAAATCTCCTTTTCTCCATCAACTTCTCCAAGGCGTTCAGCAGCCTCAACCAGGGCTTTGTCGTATACAGAAGGAAAAGGATTCCATCCACCTTTTCGCTTGTTTTCAAGCCGNAAATCCAAAAGTGTCCGTGCATTNAAACGACCAGATTCGGTTAACAGCAACGCCATACTCGGTTCTGCATCACGAAACTGAAGGCCAGAACGCCGTTTTGCGATGAAGCGAGCCTCTTTTGCTAAATCGAAGGATTCCCACGAGCGAACAATTTCGTTNGAAAGAAGGGAAAATGAAGCAGGATAGTCATTGCCTGCTAGGTGTGCAAGCCAAACCTCCTCCAGAATTCCGTAACGCTCAACATCTCTTTGAGTGGTTCCATCCGGAGCATTCGGACCGTTGAGTGCNGGGAGGCCATGGAGTCCTTTTGACCCCTTCTTGGCGTGGACTGTGCTGAATGCTTGCCAATCGACNACAGCCTCTTTGATGCGCTGAATTTCATCCGGTTTCCGAATACGAATCTGCTTGTTTTCCTTTCCAACAAAGTGTTCATTTTTTCCTCTGGCGTGNGCTAAAGTTTCTTCAATTTCACTTCGAAAAGCACGTTCTGAACGAGAATCACTCGTCACATCAAGGTATTGACTTTCTTTTTGCAGCAGAAATGAGGCTATTTCGGCCCCGCTCCAGACTTTCTCCCACAAATCGTTTTGCTCACCAAAATGACTCACTAAACGCTTCCAAAGTCGCTCTGCTTGAGAGATTTGAGGGCCTTTTCGATTCTTGTTTGAACCGCGTCGGTTGTGGTTTTTCCCTCGCCCCATGGATTCACCTACAATCCAGTGTCCTTAAGTTTCTCAAGCGCCTTTACTTGTTCCTTTGAGAGTTGTTCGTAATCGGGCAAGACGAATTCCAGTTCCAAATCCCCGCCGTCGTATCCAGCTGCAGGAACTCGTAAACGGTCACCGACCATAGTTTCGGAAGACACCGACAGCATGATTTTTTTGCCAGACGGTAGCGCAACTTTCACTTTCCCTCCAAGCATGAGCGTACTGAACGGTGTTGGCACTTCTTGAACCAGAATGTTCCCATCCCAAAAGCGCCCCTCGCCAAATTGAATGCGTATGGTAAGCATGACATCGCCCGGCTCACCTTCAGGATGGTCATGCCCTTGTCCTTTGAGTCGTGAAGTGGTACCATGTTTAACTCCAGGCTTGACTTTGGTACGTAGCGTAACCGATTTCGGTTCCATAGTTCCGATTGCGTTTGGTTTCAGTCTCTTGAATGTGAAAGGGAAATTACCGCCTTTTTCTGCTTGTTCTNAAGTTAACTCAAGGCTGACCGAGATGTCTGCACCTTTGGGACGAGAACGCCGTGGCTGTGGTTGGCCCATGCCCATTCCACCAAACGGGTTACCTCCTCGTTGCCGCCCTCCGCCGAACATCTGACCAAGGATGTCCTCCATTCCACCGCCTCCAAACGATGCTCCTTGGCCGCCAAACATGGATGACATGCGCTGTTGCTGTTCGAATTCGTTTCTGTCTTTGGCAGTGGCGATTTTCTCGTAGGCCTCTTGGACTTCTTTGAATTTCGCTTCTGCTCCAGCGTTATCGGGATTACGGTCTGGGTGGAANTGGCGCGCTTTCTTGCGAAAAGCCCGCTTGATTTCCACATCGCTCGCATTGCGGCCAACACCCAAAACTGAATACGGGTCTTGCTTCGCCATCGGCCCTGCTTCTGCGCCACTCCCACATCAACCCTCGCAACGAAAATTATCAAATTCTCAACCAAGATTCTGCCAACAATCGCGACGGAGTGGTTATAATCGAAGGGTAGGTGGCATTGAAAGCCCGAGGTTGTACCATGTCTGGTGAAACGACAGAAAATCGCTCATTTGAAGAACGAGTTCAGGACCGTCAAGACTGGATTGAGTCCCAATTCCGCCGTATTTCTCGAGGTTCATGGGCCCGTATTATCCGCATGGCTCGAAAACCAACTCCTCAAGAGTTCAAACAGACCTCAATCATTTGCGGTATAGGTTTGTTTGTCTTGGGAGCCATTGGGTTTGCTATGCTCGTCCTAATGGACAATTTCTTTCCTTGGTTGTTCGATGTTCTCAACATAGGTAACTGAACGGAAACGGAGATGATGAAATGAGTGAAGCATTTGTAGCATATGTTCGATTTGAAGAAAAACTCCTCTTGTTGCGTCGCGGTAAATCCGATGGCGATTTCCCAGGTCTTTGGGATGGTGTTTGGGGAGTGGGANACACTCCAGAAGAAGTTCTTGCCCGCGTTTCGGAATCCACTGGTATTCCTTTGGATTCACTTCACTATCACGGCTCAGGACCCGAACGTGGTGTCGACATGGGTCGCTCGCTGGTTGATGTTGTCCCCGTTCTCGTAGTTTCAAGCACGGAGGAAGTTACTCCGACTGGACGTTACACCGAGGCCGAATGGATTGATCCGGGTCGAATGCAAGATTACAACTGTATTTTTGCTAATCTCGACATGGAAAACAACGACAAATTGTTCCGTGAGATGTACGGTTCAGTAGGCTCTTTCCTTTACATCGTCAAAACCGCAATCGGCTCTGAACAGCGTGTTGCTGATGAGATGTACAACCGTTTACACGGCAGCGGTTCATTGACCGCTTTGCTGCCTGATATCATGTCGATTCTCCATCCAACAGGAATGCGTGGCTACTTGTTCATTGAATCCAGTGCTCTGCACCATGTTGAGAAATTGATAGGTCGTTCTGGTGGTCGTGACCCAGCAGCGCGCCGAGGTTTGAACCAAACACCTCTCAAGAATGCAAAGACTGTACTCCCNGGAGAAGCGCCTCTTGCAGATATTCTGCCGTACCTCGAACCAAAGGCTGTGACTTCAGGAATCGAAGTGGGATGTATTGTTGAAATCGTTACTGGGGCATTCAAGGGCGAAAAAGCTCGTGTCCTCAGTGTGTCAGAATCAAAGGAAGAGGTCCGTATGGAATTGCACGAACAACCAATTCCAATGACCCTCAACATGCGTGGCGACCACGTTCGTGTCGTGGAGCGTGTCGAGTGATTTTCTCGGGCTCAACGATGAACACCCATCGCACAGCGCGATTATATAGGGGTGTTTTGTCGGCTGAATGCCCACATAGTGAGCAATGGAGTTGAAACAATGCCGAAACCTTGGACATCCGAACTCATCAAGAAAGCTCTTGGTGTTAAGAAGTGCAACGGCAGTCTCGAAGCCGCGACTGAAGACCTATCACTCGAAAAAGCAATGGATGTTGCTCGAGACAAGAACGGTCAAGGTCACCTGACCGGAGCCGATCTCAAGGCACAAACCAAAGAAATCATTGGAACCTGTGTTTCAATGCGTGTCAAGATTGACGGTCACTGGGCCAATGACGCCCTCGAAATCATAAACAAAGGAGAATGGGACGAGCGGTTTAATTGAAACTCACGAGCCGTGGTAGAGGTGTCTTTGAGCGCCTCGTTGACCACAGAGGTGATTAAAAATGGAAGAAAAAATTAACCAGGCAATTAAGGGGGCACTTGAAAGTGCACCAAAAAGAAAGTTTGTTGAATCCTTGGATATCGCATTTACGATCAAGGATGTCGACTTGAAGAATCCGAACAATCGTATCAAGGAGGAAATCCGACTCCCTTCAGGGCGAGGTCGCGAACTCAAAATCGCAATGTTTGCAGCTGGTGAAGCCGCATCCAAGGCAAAAGCAGCNGGTTTGCACGTGATTTCTCCTCAAGAAATAGAAGAACTTGGTGGAAACAAGGGTAAAGCAAAGAAAATCGCTAATGCATACGACTTTTTCCTTTCTGAAGTTCCTCACATGGGATTGATTGGACGTTACCTCGGTGTCGTTCTTGGTCCTCGAGGTAAAATGCCTCGTCCAGTGCCACCAACTCTTGACCCAGCAATTATGGCTGCAGGTCTTCAATCGACGGTCGTCATCAAGTCCGGTGACAAAATGACCTTCCAAATCGCATTTGGAACTGCAACTCAATCCGAGGACGAACTTCATGCCAATGCTATGGAAGTTTACAACCGTGTTATCTCCAAACTTGAACGTGGAATAGGAAACATTCGTTCTCTTTACATCAAGACAACGATGGGTCCGTCTCAACTGGTCGAGGTGATTAATTGATTCCTAAGGTCATGTCTTGGAAGAAAGACACCGTCAACGATTTGGTGGATTTGCTGAAGAGTGGAGACACAATTGCAGTCATTGATATCCACGGGGTTCCTGCTGGAGCAATGCTCGGTATGCGTGCATCACTGCGAACAGACATGAATATTCAAGTTGCTAAGAAGCGCCTGATGTCCATTGCTTGGGAGCGCGCCGGGTTTGAACAATCAAGCCTTGACGAATTGTTCCAAGGCTCTGTCCAACCCGCTTTGGTCTCGTCTTCATCACTCAATTCTTTTGAGATGTTTACTGAACTCAAGAAGACCGAAGCAGGACGTGCTGCGAAAGAGGGCGATGTCGCTCCTCATCAAATCGTCGTCGAAAAGATGGATACTGGAATGCCTCCAGGCCCAATAGTTGGTGAACTCAACTCTGTTGGAATTCCTGCAAAAATCATGGGCGGTTCGGTTCAAATCCAGAAGCGAACCGTTGTTCTGGAAGAAGGCGAAGTCTTCGAAGGTGACATGGGTATGATGCTTTCAAAGATTGGAATCAACCCAATTGTAACTGGACTACGATTGTGCGGAACGCTCGAAGATGGAACTTTGTTCTCTCCGAGTACCCTTGACATTGATTACGAGCAGTTCGAGACCGACCTCATCAGTTACGCAGCAGGTGCATTCAACCTTGCATGCAACATTACATGGTTTACAAGTCAAACCATGCCTACAATTCTTGCAAAGGCAAGCCGAGAGGCTATGGCCGTTGCATTGGAGGCTGCAATTGCAACTGCAGACACCATNCCACATCTCGTTGGACGAGCACACAGCGGCGCTTTGGCCATTGCTGGACAGCTTGACAGCGACGCACTCGATGAAGAACTTGCCAACATGTTGGGCGCAGCAGCATCTGCTGCAGCATCCGCTGCAAGTTCATCAGACAGCACTTCTGAGGCACCAACCGAAGCCGAAGAAGAGGAAGAAGAGGAAGAAGAGGAAAGCTTCGGCGGACTCGGAGATCTATTCGGTTGAACCAAATAATGAGGTGAAAAAATATGGAATACGTATACGCTGCAATGCTACTGCACGCTGCTGAAAAAGACATTGACGAAAAATCGGTAAAGGCTGTCCTAAAGGGCGCTGGAGTCGACGCTGACGACGCCCGAGTGAAGGCACTTGTTGCTTCACTTGCTGGTGTTGACATCGCTGATGCAATGACCCAGGCTGTTGCCGCCCCTGCTGCCGCTGCTCCCGCAGCTGCTGCTGGCTCATCTGACGCCCCTGCCCCTGTTGAAGAGGAAGAGGAAGAAGAAGAAGCAGGCGGTTTCGACGGTCTTGGTTCCCTTTTCGGTTGAAACAGGTATCGAGCTCCGCCGAGCNCACTTGCCCCGCGACATGCTCGCGTCAAGTGAGGCACGGTAGTCCTACTCGGTCCCCTGCAGAAAACCTCGCCTGAATGGGCGGACTGTGGGAACACCGTGCACATAGCGAATCAAACTTTGAGTTGATTATTGCAATACGGCCGACAGGCTTGCAATGAATTTTCATCGGAGTGTTCATGCTGAATTGATGGTTGGAATGTCTATGGTGAGGCGCGCAACCCATGATTTTGAAGTCAGCGTATCGCCTGTTCAATCCATCAAAGCATTTCGATTACTTGCTGAGCAAGCAGGTTGGTCAATGGAACGCCATGAAGGTTCCAGAATGGTTGACCGTTTTGCCATCATTATGCCGATGACGCAGACTGCACGCACACTTGGCATTCGAGTGCTTGACGGACCACTTCGAGGTTTAGAAGTCACCAGTTGGTCTGAGACACGAGGCTCAGCAGGCTCACTGAATGTTGTCTCATGGTTGATTCCTACCGGATTTGACAATCCTCTCACCCGCTCGTTGTTCCAACACTGGGTCTCGAGTTTGCCTCGTTGTCCATGGCGTTGGAGTTTTGGTGAGCGTTCGAAAATCGGATACTTCTTACCGGTTTGGAAAAGGTCCCGCAGGAGCTTTGAAAAGTTGGGATTTTCAGTGGGTAAAAACGATTGGCCAAACGTACCTAGAGATGCTTGGGTGGATTCTGAATCGGAGTAAATCGACAACTTTTCATCCAATTTCCTGTACATCACACACCACATTTGACCGAAAGTCATAGAGGTTCTCGCTTCGTCCGTTGGTACGAGGGCGAGCCGAATGATTACTCTGGAGGATTTGAAAACCAACCGTGATACACAAATTACGGTGGTCTGCATTGCCTTTTTCGTCATCGCATTCCCTCTGTATTTCTCTATTGCTGCAAACGGNGCATCTGGAGTTGCTGGAACACGTGGTGTGGGCGATTATCAAATCAACGGCAACCTCTCGTATGTCCAACTGACCGATGGCATCGAATACATTGCCGATGGCGACACTCTGATGATTGACAATCTTCACACCGACGCCATTGATGATGCTGAAGATATGAACATCGTTGGCGTGCGTGTATTGATGTCCTACGGCGAAGATGAAGAGGCTCAAGGTCTATCCTGTACTCCGCTTACTCAAGGTCAAGCCGCAGCAGACACTATTTCTGGAACGGCAATGCATGCTGGCTTCAACGGCACTGCCGATGGACAAAACAACGGCGGTAGTGGTAATCATGAGGTTGTTGTTGAATGGTTTAATTCCTCAATGGTAGGCGCAGAAGTCTCAGGACTGTCAGAGTCGGAAATCATCGGTCAAATCGACTCGATGGGTGCTGGCCTTGGCGCATACTCCGCTGAAATTGGCGTCTCTGCNGAAGCAGGNAANGCTCCNNNNGNNTGNAGNCGCTCNGATAACGGGGAAGAAGTCACCTTCTCNGTGGAATTGATTGTGTTTGATTATTCAATTGCTCCAGTCTTCAACGAGGATGAACTGTGAATTTAGATTCATTTTCTGCTCATGGTGAGGAGCAAAGCGCCAACGTNANGGATGCAAAGTCAAACACGCGTCCAGCGTTTATCGCACTTGTGATTGGCATATTCTTGTTCATTATCGGTTTACCTCTATTTATTGGAGGACAAGCCCCAACAGGAGAGGTGAATCTCGGAATGTATATTCCGGGCGCAATAGCGTTTCCTGTTGGATTTNTTTTGGCAGGGGGCGCTATGTTTGTNCTCATCTCNTCGTGGGTTACATCGTATGCTGAAACCGGCAAGCCCGTACCTCGATGGACCAAGGTTGTACCCGTGTTTGCTGTATTCCTCTTGATTCCCGGTGTAGTGTTTCTCATCTTGGGCGGAATAGCAGCTGAAGATTTCGAACACTATGGCGTGTCAACTGCAACTTTAGAAATCGANGATATTGATATGTTAGGCGACCAGGGCTTCATCATTTTCGTCAAAGGNACNCCNGGTGACAACAACGGCAATGGCATNCATGATTATTGTGAAAATATNATTGTGAATGCNACACATTCTGGAGNNTGGATGAGCAGTCCATGGAATGCNNANTCAACACCGANTGCAGCGGATGAAACAAGGGAAGTATTCGAACTTGAAATTTCTCATGAGGGTAGTGGCTGCGATGCACAACACTGGCCGAAGGAAAAATGGAAGAATGATACCCAGTTGGTGAAAATTGGACGTGCCTGCTATGGGTGTATGGCAGGAAACACAACAATCACAGCCGAATACTACTCGTCCCCCTTCGAACTTAGCCCCGCTCCAATGTGGATTCAAGACGGTGAGGTGCTTGTCGGCTCTACAGTCATGACAATTTTTGGTTCGATTTTCGTAGGCATTGGTGCATTGACTCTTGTCTGCGTTGTAGTAATAATTTTGACACTGAAAGAAGAAAAGAGAAAGGTGTTTGAAGAGGAGAAAGAGCCAATTGAGATTCTTGGGCGCGCAGCGCCAAATCAGCCGGTACGCTTCACAATCAACAGAACACGTTGGGGAAGAGATGCATGGGTAGGCATCTATCCTGTAAGTGCTGATGATCAAGACCACGGTGGTCGATGGAGCTGGTTGAGGGATATTGATGTGAACAACGCCACATTACCGGGACAACCTGCAGGCGAGTGGAGCATCCGCGTCTTCAAAGATGCTGGGTATAGCCTCAAGCATCGCTTGGATTTCGAAATTACCGAGGAAAAGTCTTCAGATTCTGCAAAAAAGATACAGTCGGCTTTCAATGGGTCGAGTGGAGAAAAGAAAACCAATTTCTGGGATTCAATTGAATAATCATCCAAGCAATTTGTCAATGTTGATGATTGGTGATACTCGCTCTTGAATCATACTCAACAGGGCTTTCAGCACCGTTTCATCGACAGCCTCAACACGCATCACAAGGATTGGTTCGGTATTTGATTTTCGTGCCAAATACCATCCGATTTGTTCACCGGTTGTGTCGTTGTTGAATCGAACACGAATGCCGTCAATGGTTGAGGAATCGTAGTCGTTAAAGGCGCCCTGAATGGCAGCCACAGTTTCGAGTTTCTTATCTTCTGGGCAAGGTACCTTGACTTCACCTGTGGTTGGCAGGTTTGGTGCCAAACGATTCAATTCATCACTGAACGTCACTCCATTGGTGCGCGACCACAACTCAATGATGCGAGCAGCGTTGTACAATGAACAATCAAAGCCGTACCATCCTCGGTCAGCCATGAAGATATGACCACTCATTTCGGCTGCCATCAAAGCATCGGAGTGTTCTGCCAAGACTCTCTTCATGAACGAATGTCCAGTTTTGGCCATCATTGGCCTGCCACCAGCAGCGACTATTGCTTTCTCAACATTCATCGAACACTTCACATCGTAAATCAGCAAATCTTTACCATCTTCAGTACCAACAACATCGTCAGCGAGCAATGCAATGAGTCGGTCGGGGTAGACGAAATCTCCGTTTTCATCAACAGCACCGATTCTGTCCCCGTCTCCATCTGCACCAAGGCCGAATTCACAACCGTTGTCAACCACAGCTTTGGCCAAATCGACCATGTTTTTGGGGCGCGTTGGGTCTGCGCCATGGTTTGGCTCACTGGCATCCCAGTTGCAATACAAATCGATGTGTTCGCAGCCCATACGGTCGAGCAAAGCGCTCATTGCTGGACCAGGAACTGCGTTCCCACAATCGACGGCAACCTTGACTGAGCGAGCAATCGGGCCAGTGGATTCGAGAATGGCATTGAGGTATGTATCCAAGTGAGGGGTATCGATGATTTCTCCTTCTCCTTCTGGGAAGTCACCGGCAAGGAACACGTCTTTCAGTTCTTGAATTTCTTCACCCGCAAGAGGCAAGGTTCCGCGGCACATTTTGAATCCGTTGTGAGTTGGCATAGGGAGGTGACTTGCAGTCACCATCACGCCACCATCAACAGGCAATGTCCAACAAGCGTGATAGACACAACCTGTCGAGACGATTCCAAGGTCCAAAACCCTGACACCGCCATCGACCAACCCACGCATGAGTTCTGAGGTTAGTGCAGGAGATGAAGCACGAATGTCTCTTCCAACAGCAAAAGTGTTGCACTCAAGGTATGTTGCCATTGCTCTTCCAAGACGGTAGGCGAACTTTGGCGTCAAATCTCCAGTTCCATCACCGTTTGCGTGTCCGCGAATATCGTATGCTTTGAAACAGTGAACCGGCCATTCGTCCATACCCTTGCCAATAGCCGGTCTTTTTCAAAAGTGCCCATCAATGGGTTCACTGAAAGCCCTTGTAAACGAGTAGATTGTACACAAGGGTGTTTAGCATAACCCCTCGTGAGCATAAGCAAACCACTTATTCCCTTCAATAGTCCAATTCATTCTGGTGCATTCGCTTCGAAACACATCTAAACTAGTTTTTAGTTTGCATACACAACCATGCCATCCAAAATCCAAGAATCATCTACCCCATTTCTTAATTCCACTTCGACATCACAAGGTGATTCACACAGATTAGCGGAATCCTCTGCGATAGATATTTTTTCAGATAATTGCCATTTGGTATCTGCACTGGACTCTATTTTGGTAAAGAAACATCCATCACCACTCGGTTGATCGTGGTCACAAGTTATCCAAGCACCGGCATCAATTGAAATTTTCACAACCAAAATTGCCCAATTTAAATCGTCACCCGTATCTTCAGTTCTTGTCAATTGAATTAATTCATCGTCGTTTGACGAAGTAATTACAGGATCTGAATCTTGACCTGTAAAGGAATATTCCGTATATATGGGCTCCACGACAGAGGTATCATCTGCAGAATTTTCCTCAAGACATCCAGCAAGGGAAAAACTCATCATCATCACAAATAAAAGTAAGGATTTCAACTTCTTCATGGATTACCCACGATAAAAGAAGTAAATGAATACATGGGCTCCCCTTGTGTGTGTATGTGAATACAACCGTAGCGACGAATAGAGCCCACTGCGAACCCTTGTAAACACTAACTTGAACCCATGGGCTTGAGCATAGACCCTTGTAAAGAGATGATAAACACTTATCCTGAGAAAGATACTCTAAACATTGTAGATTACTGGCATTTGCCCCTTCCACATATCCCATAAACTCTCATCGGTGACGAGTTCGGCCATAAAATAACCAACATTGATTCGACTGGTCTTACCATCATTGAAGATAGCACTTCTTGTGGGTGAAGGATGGACCGTAATAGGAGTTATTTCGGGTTCATTTGTCAAACTAGCAGGGCGTACTGCAACCCATTCTATTACACCATCACTCTGACCAATCTTGGTGCGCAGATAATCCGCCGCATTTTCGTTATCGGCATGAGGTGGCACCAATAAGCGGAGTAGTCCAATAACACATTTCTGAGCAAACGATATCCTTTCTTTTAGATCTCGGTTACTATTTCCTGTCGAATTCATGAGTACGAACTTAACCGTCTTATTAGGCGAGTTTTCTTTGACTGCATTACATAGTCGCCGAGTGGCATCAGTAACAAGTCGACGCGGCTTGCCAAATATTCCTTTGAATGACAGATTATGCCCGAGGCACGATACTATTGCATCACATTCGCCTACATGCTCCGCCATCTCACTTTCGCTAAGGTCGAGTATGCTTGCACAAATTATGGACAAATTTTTGTGGCTGATAACCTCACTTGGAAGATTATCGGTTGAACGAACGATTATCCGAACATGCTGCCCTCGTTCAAGCATTTGTTCTACAAGTAACCGCCCAGTTGCTCCGCTTGCTCCTACTACAAGTGTGGTCATACTTACTGCCGTAAAAATCGTACTAATAATTGTAATGCGCTTCAGCAGATCAATTCTGATTGTGATTGATGGATTAAAATAGACAATCCACCGAATATTTGAGCAATCCTGAACACCCTTGAACATTAGGGGGTCCCTTGTAGTCGTATAGGAACACAACGCTACCGTTAGTATTGATGGTCGTACTAAGGGGCACCCTTCGTATTTGGAAAAATCAAGATTAAAACTCGTAGTGTTTAAGTACCGTTGACTTTGTATTTTCCATGCCGAGTGATTCGGAGTAGGGAGAAACATGATTGACCACAGTCCAATATCCATTCTTGGAACTGATTCAATTAGTGTTTGTGGCTTTGACCGACCCAAGAGATCTTATGGAATTAGAATGGAAACAAGAGATAGCTTTGACGAAAGCGACTCTTGGCAGATGAGAACTAGTCTACGCTCCCGACGGGGACCTGTCGCTAGCATCAACAGGGATACAATGATGCATACATTAACCAAAATCGGAGCGTTTTCGTTCCATGCTCGAATGACAATCGCTGACAACTCAGTTAGCAACACTATGCCAAGTAATGGCAATTCCCCAGGAGGGGTATCTTATGACTCAATTATACAAGAAAAGGAGAAAAATAAAACAAATATGTAGTTCAGTAAAATCAAATCATAGAATTGTCGTTTACGGCAAACCAAATGTTAAGTTTACTGAATTGCAGAGCGCTATTTCTTACGCTAATAGCAGTAAGGACGTTTTCAGCGAGCAAAAATACCTGCTCGTTGTAATCGAGAAGAAAGACCGAACGATTACCCAATCGTTATTCATCTCTTTTGGAGGTGAGTATATTGGGATATGATGACGGTTGGGACGACTACAATTGGGATGATGATTATGATTGGTATCAGGATGATGATTTATCATCTTCCAGTGGAGTAAGTGTTCTATTAGTTGATCCACCTGACGGAATCGGACGGCACCCCGCAATTCGGGTTGGCGAGTATCTATTCCTGACGACTTCACAAACGAAGAGAAGAGGAGAATCAGGATATGTTGAGTTACCTCAAGGAGAGGGTGGACTGGAAAGGACATCTTTTGTAAATTTGAACAAAAAATTTGACTATAACTCCTGCAATACTATTTGTGAAATAGGCGAATTATCTTTAGAGTTGTGGAATGAAATTTCTACAGTATTGGAGCGATACCATCCGGACATTGATTTAGATAACTTGTCGTTAGATGAAGACTTTGATGATTACAATGATTGGGATTGGTGAGTCGTAAACACTGATGGATTGGGAAATACCAACGGCCTATCCAAAACCCCTTTGCGTTTTATTTTCCGATACAAAAGGGATTCAGTGGACCGATACAGACTCTATCCTTTGATGACCCGTCTAAGCAGAGGGGGCCCTTTGATAAGTGAGCTTCAACCAATCTTAACATATGGCTTATCACCGACTTTATATCGCTTTAACTTACACCCTTTTTTCCCTACAACATTGATGAGTCCATTACTGATGAATACATCGGCAATCTCTGGATTATTCCACACTTCATTTCCCCATTTTTTCTTTCCACGTTTTGCGCGAGTGTTTGAATCAACTGTAAACAGGTTGACCGATTGCCTTGCACCTGAACCATCGATACCGAGTTCAATTGCAGATTGTTCAACCCATTCAACGATTTCGAAGTAATCAACCCATTCATCATCTTTCATTTTTGACATCGCGTAATCAATTGCGAGTTCCCGTGTTTTCATCATGATTTTCTCGATTTACTTATTGTATATCAAATTTTAACTGCAAAATCCGCTATTGCTGCAGTTGTGCAATTGCAGCAAACAGGTATTCAAACGGTCTATCCGAATACCCACTGCTCAGGTGTTGACAAATCAAAGGGGTAGCAGTGGGTCTTTTCAGTGGCTACGCATCAATATGGCCCTTAGAGAACCCATCTACATGTCAAATTTGTTCACAAGGGCGTATTGCATGACCCTCT
>NYZH01000011.1 GCA_002687075.1 Methanobacteriota archaeon | reverse complement strand
CCATTGAGTTGGGTACAGTGAAATTTCCAATCCATACTCCTTCGACCAAATCAAACGATTCCATTTGCCCACCAACATCTCGCAAATCCAGTTCGACACTTGTCACTCCATGTCCGTCGTAAGCCCTGGTGTTGATAATCATCTGAGTGCCTCGAGGTCCGGTGTCAGGAAGGATTTCAAAATCGAGCAATCGAGGGCCGAGATTGATGACTTCGATACTGCCGCTGCCGCTGCTGGATACGCTCCATGTATCGGTAGCAGTCACATTGAGCGTGATGTTTCCAGTTTCAAGTCCCGGGACAAGGATTCGAGTGGAAAAGCGGTTGTCACCGATGGTAGAATCGCCTTCAAGACCTCGGTCGTTCAATTCGGTAACATCGCCGCCAAGCGGTGTAAGGTCAACAGTCACCGAATCAACATTGAGTTCAGCGTCTGCAATGTGTGCAACCAAGGTTGCAGCACTACCTCCTTCGCCGTAGATAATGCCCTCTTCGAAGTATATGTCGATAAGTTGCGGGGCAGTGTTGTTTTCGGCGGTGATAATCGAAGGTGAAAGAATTCTGTCGACAACCTGAGATTCAGTGAAGTTAGCGGATTCATTTTCCTCACCGTAAGGAATTTCCAGAACACGATACACACTCGAGAGAAGTCCCATCAGTGGTCCTTGGTCGATGATAGCACCTGATGCAGTTCCCACATTTTCATATTGCCCGGTCCAGTTGACGACATGAAGATTGAATCCGTCTCTCGGGTCGTTTCCAGTCGATTGAGCTGTAACAATGAGCGCAAGTTCATCCTGTCCTGCGAGCCGTAATGTGTCGCCTGGAATCATTGGAATTGGCATCAGTCCGGTTTCTCTGGAAATCGAGATATTGCCGAGTAAATCCTCAGATTCTGGCTGTGTTGCATTGACTTGAATAGGGCTGTTTTCAGGGCGTTCATCGCCACTAGATGGGTCTGCTCCGGTTTCCTCCCACACCATACGAACAGTTCTGTTTTCCCAATCCGATTGAACGACTTGGTAATCCCATGTACGGTTGTGATTCGCTCCAACCCCTTGGCCATCGAAAAAGTTACCACCGTTTATCCCAGTGATATTGAACCAAGTCTCCTGATGAATGACGTTCACGAGGAACACTTGTTGCGTTGCGTTGGCTTGATTGCCCGTCTCTTCAATGGTTCGAACGATTCCAAAACTTCCTTGGGCATCTCCGGTAATGACGCCGTCCATATGCAAATCNTCGGTAACGGTCAAACCGTCTTCAGTCAACCAGTGAAGGTCATGGATGGTTCCGTTGATCATGATACTGGAATTTTCATCCTCTTCATTCAATCCAAAAGTACCTTGGCCTTTGAATTCGTTTTTCTGCTCGGTCCGAACGCCTTCNTCCCAGCGTTCAAGCACAGTAAGGCCGTCCAGTGAGACCTCCATTGCAAAATCGTCATCGTTCATGAGCATGTCTGCGAGCGCTTCAAATTGCGTGTGCTGAAGTCGTCGAACACCGTTTTCATCCCATGTTTCCAACAGGAACACGCTTACTTCACCTGTCACATTCAATGATTCGCCACCCTCATCGTTTTGTTCAATGATGCTCAAATCACCTGTGGCCTCGATTCGAAGACGTTCATCGAGGTTTCCATCAATCATCGAACGATTGAACCAACCGTCTGATACATTGGCGGTAACTGTGCTTCTTGATTCGCCATCAAAGGTGACCAAATGAAGAACACCGTTTCCTCTCGCATCAAAGACTTGAGAGGTGAGAACACCCGATTGAACGGTCTCATTTTTCCAAATAGATTCGAGATTTAGAGTCAAATTGGTCGCTCCGTCTTCGGTATTCTCAAGCGTGGTTAANGTGCCGTTACCCAATTCCCATGAATTGAGAACATTGCCTTCTCGCAGTTGCCATCCTTGACCGTTGAAATTCAGTGCGAAACCTTGCTCGCCTTCTTCGTTGAAGTATGTTTGATCCAAATCCCAACCGGTCTTTAGCAGGACTTCGTGGTCAGCCATCGGCTGGTTCCATGTCCCCACTGTGAAGGAACGGTCTGATTCCAGCGGTTGTTGCAATGCATTACCGTTCCATGACGTGATGGATACTGATACGGTGATTTCATCGCCCCATTCAAGCGAAGTATTGGCTACAATTCGAGCAACACGCTTTCCTTCAACAGAAGACCATGTTGTGAAAACGGTGTTTTCGAGAGTTTGACCGCCTCGTAGGTGGGTTAGAGAAATGTTACTTTGATAGGAGCCATTGTCTTCAAANGTAACCGTATACGCGTGTTCATTGAGGCCGTCCATGCCTTTCAACCACGATGTGTTGATGGTTGGTGGAAGGGGTTGTTCGTCTGCAGATGCGGTGATTGCTATTGGCAAAACCATCATTGCAACCAACACCAATGCGACGGTTGGCTTTCGCATGCTCATGGAGTGTTCTCATGCATACTCCTCTTCAAGACTTGTGTCTATCTGCTTAGAAATTACTGTTGATTTTCACAAATCCAGTATGTATCCAAACAGAAGTGGTGCCACGATTGTTGCATCACTTTCAATTACAAATTTGGGGGTGTCCTCGGTCAGTTTTCCCCAAGTGATTTTTTCGTTTGGAGGCGCCCCGGAATATCCACCGTACGAGGGTGAAGCCTCACTGATTTGACAAAACCAGTTCCACATCGGGACCTCTCGTTCGAGGTCTTGGTTCAGCATTGGAACCACGCAAATAGGGAAATCTCCAGCAATTCCACCTCCAATTTGCAGGAATGCAAGTTGGTTTTGATTCGATTCGTACCATTGGGAGAGTTCCATCATGTATTCGATGCCGTTTCGAACGGTGGAGGGTTTGAATTTACCCTCTAAACATCGTGCTGCAAAGATATTGCCAAGTGTAGAATCTTCCCATCCTGGGACAAACAAAGGCAATTCCATTTCAGCTGCAGCCAGAAGCCAAGAATGTTCAGGTTGGGCTTCGTATGATGATTCAAGCGAAGAATTCACAAGCATCTGGTAGAAGAATTCGTGCGGCAGTCGAGACACGCCCTGTTGTTCTGACTCCGCCCAGCACGACATGATGTGGTGCTCTATTTTTCGAAACGCTTGTTCTTCGGGGATGCAAACATCCGTCACCCGATTGAGTTTTCTCTTCAAGAATTCAGCATCATCAACGGCTGAAAGGTTCCTCCAATCTTCGAGATGGACATAGGAANTGTGTGCAACCAAGTTGAATACATCTTCCTCTAAATTNGCTCCAGTACACGAGATTCCGGCAACATGGCCTGAGCGAATCATTGGTGCAAGACTTCGGCCCAGTTCAGCAGTACTCATCGCACCAGCAAGTGTAACAAACAGTTTGCCGCCAGACTCAAGAAAATCCGTCAGTGATGCAGCAGCCGATTGAAGTGCACCTGCATTGAAATGCCGGTAATGTTCGTCGACAAATGCTCGTACGGACATCTCACTCACCTTCGTAAAGAAATCTTGACACATGATGCCTTTGTTTGAGCGATAACTCGGGCATGCATTGGATTAACTTGGAGTGTATTTCATCAGCCAAGAGATTCGGGTCGGCTCCTCCGCAAGTGAAGCAATCCAGTGCTAACCAGCCTTTTTCTGAATAACAATGTGCAGTGACATGACTCTCNTCCAACAANACCACTGCAGCATATCCNNGTGGTGAAACAGANCCATCGAATTGCTCNACGTGTGCATGNACGTTTCGAATCTCACATNTTTCCACCGCTTTTTCAAGCAAATTGAGCATCCATTCCCCATCGTCATTNACTTGAGGTTGATAACCGGTGTAGTCAAGGAAAACGTGAGACCCTCGGGTTTGCATCGTATTCATCTCCTGTGTTTCACTCATACAAGTCACTCCATCTTATCGGCCAACAGTTCGCTGAAAAAAGTAGACGTTTGAGTATCTAAGTTGTCGCTATCCAGTTTTTCGGTCGCCGTCCATCGCCCTTCTCTTCGAGCAAGAAGGTGAGCACCGATTGTCTTGGTTGCAATCATGGCCGCACTGAATTCGGTGAGAGGCGTACCTTCTTGCGGCACGATTTCATTGATGTCAGCACTGATNACAACAGCATTCGGCGCATCAAANAGGGCTTGAATNGTTTCAAAAACTTGCCAGTAAGTNAGACCTCCAGGGACTGGAGTTCCAGTGGCTGGAACCAAACTGCCGTCAAGGCCATCGATGTCAATGGTGAGGTGAACCGGTCCTGAAACGCCCGACAAGGTCTCCAACCATTGCGACCAGTGCTTAGCACCGTGCAGAGTTGATTGTGTGTCTTTGGCAAAGAATGTGGTGATTCGCTCGTCACTTTCAATGAGTTCAGCCTCCTCCTTTGAGTAGGCACGAATTCCAACCTGAAGTAGGCGTCCGATGCCGAGGTCCAAACTTCGACCTGATGCACAAGCATGCGAATAAGTCTCTCCATCAAGATGGTCTCGAAGGTCTGCATGAGCATCGATTTGAACAACAGTCAATCGCTCCAAATCACCTTCAACAAGCGGATGCTGACGAGCAGCTCGAACCAGTGGAGGCAAGATTCCATGTTCTCCACCTAGCGTCAACGGGAAGCAGTGGCCCTGAAACCACGGTTGAAGGTAACTGGTAATATTGTCCAATTGTTGGGCTAGACTTCCTCCTTCACCGTCCCAAGGTGGTGCAGTGAGGAATGTTGAGCCCGCAGGAAGGTTTTCTCCTAAGCGGTCATCGAACAATTCAACTTGGGCGCTTGCAGCAAGACAAGCCGCAGGTCCTTGAGCAGTTCCTTGTCCGTATGAAGTCGTAAGTTCGTACGGCAATTGCAAAATGGCCACGTCGACGTCACCTCCTGATTCGGGCAACCCGAGGAAATTTCCCTCAACGAAGTCTTCGCTCACAACCTTGCCCTAGCACCAGTGTTCTTGAGCCTGTTGTTTGATGTTGTTTAAGTCAAGTGGCCTGCTGGGGTGTCTGTATGGGAGGTGTTTAGCACCTTCATCATCGGGGCTGGGAGGGCAAAATCACTTTTTTTCTGTTTTTCATGAAAATCAAGCGATGAGTCTATATGGGTCGGATGACAATATAACATACTGTCTGCGANGAGATTGAGCGGCGAGGGGAGGAANCAAGATGACAATGACATTATCAGAACTTACGCGTGCTATTCAACAACACATCGACTTGGAAATGGACGCCGAAGTCGCTCAAGGTATGGCCGAACACGCTCTTGGTTTCTTCGGTTTTTACAACCGAATNATCGATAATGCACTCGAACCTACAGACCGAAATCTGTTTTACATGTTCCAAGATTACGACTTACTTACTACCGAGTCCGAAGAAACCACACTTTGGGACGGGAGGGAATGGAGAATACATTACTGGAAATTCAAACCCGATCTTCGAGAACGCGTCGAAGCATACATGCAGCGAAATCTTGAACCTGAAGAAGTTGACCCATTTGCAGACATTTACGGCGGTAAGACCGACATCAATTCCATTTGGACCCGAGAGTCGGAGAAAGTCACCAACCCGAATGCATTCACGAGCGACTGGTGAAGTCACTGTTAGGCAAGCGTTTTTGATGTTTGGAGTTTAGGNANGTCTATGCGAGTTGCGGTAGGTTTAGTCCTCTGTTTGATGCTCGCAAGTATCCCTGTNACATCGGCTCAATCGGATTCAGCCGACGNAGATGCGTGGCCNGGAGAACCTATNGATAANCACGTACACATGACTTGGGCAGCATTGACTTTGGAGGTCAACCAATGGGCAGACGACTATCCTGAAATCGTCGACTTGACCAGTGTTGGTGAGTCCGAATTGGGCAAGACATTGTGGGTCGTGCGCCTATCTGATTGGTCTTTAGAAACCAAAGCAAATGGAAGCGCAAAAGAAATTGTTTACATTGACGGAGGCCACCATGGCAACGAATACTTGGGTACTGCCCTTGCTTGGCTCTCAGCAAAATGGTACATTGATGGATGGGTTGAAGGAAATCAAGAAGCGATCGATGTACTCCAAAGCACTGAACTCCATATTTTGATTATGCTCAACCCAGACGGCAACGATATTGATACTCGATGGAACATCAATCAAGTCGACTTGAACAGGAATTACGACCACTACTGGAACACATGTCCTACAACTCAACCTGGAAGCAGTGCATTCAGTGAAGCGGAAACTGAAGCAAATGCAAATTACATGAATACAGTTGTTCCTGATGCTGATTTGTATGTGACGATGCATACAGGCGTTTGGATTATGCTTTATCCGTGGGGTAAATGGCCTGATCAACCTTCTGACTGGGAATTGTTTCATCAAATTCGCGAGGATGTCAACAACAATATTTCCAGTATCCCCATTCAAAATGCCAATCAAGGCCTCTATCCGAATTGCGGCACCAGTAGGGATTATGGATACGGCGTCATGGGATACCCGACATTTACATTCGAGACCGACGATGAACAATTCATCCCAGGTTCGGTTGAAAATCTAAACGACCGGTTAGGTGAAGAAATGGATGTCATGAAATATTTAATCGCCAATGTTTGGTATTGGCGAGCAAGATTGGATGTTCAATCTCTTGAGGTGTCGGATGATGAAATTTCACTCGACATTACCAATCACGGCCAAGCATCCGCATCGAATGCGACCTTGCAATACGTTGATACGAACGGTAATGCAATTTGGCAGTCGGACATTTTTACCGTGAATGCCACCAACTCATCGAGTCTGACGCTTGACGCAGCGAATCTATCCCTTGCTGATGATGGAACATGGCAATTGTATTACCAAGTTCGTGTGGTAGATTCCGCACGTTGGGTCTCGGAACCAATTAACTCCTCTTTAGTGAGTATTTCAGAAAATGAAGAATCCAATTTCCTAATCGGATACGGTTTGTTCAACCCTGTTTCAATGATTACCGGATTTGTAATGATNGCCGCATTTGCTCAACGTCATGAACGAAGAGAAGATTGATTCCCTGCAAAATTGGCAAGTTGCACTACGCGAGGTTTCAAGTGCCTCATCTCTTAGGNGCATTTAGGTGAACCCATGAAAGCAAGCGTAAGCCCAGGCCACAACATTGACGGAACTCTCATTTTACCCCTNATAGAAGGAAGNGAATCCGTTCCAGTTACACTTGAATCAGGATTGCATACTTCTCTCAAGGCTCAGATTAATCGCATCCTCTCCAGTGGAGATTTCAAAGGAAAAGTGAAGTCNACTATGTCGATAATCGGTAGCGAGGGTGGAAAAGCCATGATGGTCGGCCTTGGCAAAGAGGAAGATGCAGATATACACGCCTACCGCAAGGCCGGTGCAGCTGTAGTTGCAAACCGAAAGAAGGCCCATGGAACCGATTTCACTGTTCGATTCAGTGGTGCTTCGGTTGAAGCCATGGGTGCTTTTGTTGAAGGTATGATGCTACGTGATTATTCCTACGACCATTACAAACTCAAGGATGACGACGAGGAAGAAAAGGAACTTACGGTCCGAATTAACTGCGATGAAGCACAAGAAAAGGAGNTGAATCTNCTCATCGAAAATCGTGCAGGAGTCGTATCGGGTGTTCACCTCTCTAGAGATTTAGGTAACTGTCCTCCCAACCATATGTATCCTGAAGCATTTGCTGACCAAGCCTGGGAATGGGCCAAGCAATACGATAATGTCGATGTGACCATCATTAACTACGACCAAGCAATGAAGGCCGGAATGGGCGGTCTTGTAGCCGTCGGNATGGGGTCTGCTCGCAAACCCTGTATGGTTATCTTTGAAATGAATTCGGATAAGAAGGGACGAGGTCCTATGCTTGTTGGTAAGGGAATCACCTTCGACACCGGAGGTATTTCTCTCAAACCTGGAGCGAACATGGACGAAATGAAGTACGACATGGGTGGCTCTGCAACCGTTTTCGGTACAATGGAAGCACTCGCTGCAACCGGATATGACGGCAAGGTTACCGCAATAACCTGCATGGCTGAAAACATGCCTTCATCGAATGCACAACGGCCTGGCGATGTCATCAAGACACTCTCCGGAAAAACCATTGAAGTGTTGAATACGGATGCTGAAGGGCGTCTTGTGCTTTCGGACGGTCTTTGGAAGGCTGGCGAATATGACCCAGAATACATCATCGATTTCGCAACCCTCACCGGTGCTTGTGTCGTTGCTCTTGGTCACGAAGCAACCGGTCTTTGGTCCAACGATGACGATTTCAGAACCCGTATACACGAAGCTGGCAATGCTGTCGATGAACTTGCTTGGCCAATGCCTTTGCTTCCAGCATTTGAGAAGGAAATGACGGATTCTAAAATCGCAGATACACGAAACCTGGGTGCTGGTCGCTGGGGTGGAGCCAACACAGCTGCAGCATTCCTCAANCAATTCGTACCGAATCGAGGCTANGAAAAGGATGGAGAGCAAATCACTTGGGCTCACATGGATATTGCTGGAACCTACTGGGGCGCAAAGACAAATTCCATGGTTGGTAACGGTGCAACTGGAATCCATGTTCGAACCATTTACCATCTGATTACCAATGGATGATATCGATTGAGTTGGAACTATGCACCGGCGGGCAACCATACCTGCTCGAATCAACATCATTGGTGAGCACACCGATTATGCCGGTGGTAAGTCGTTGGCATTTGCAACCGATGTCCACTTGATTCTTGATGCAAAATCGCTTGCCACCGGATTTGAAGGTGACCCTACTGTTGTTGAGTTGTGGCAAGCGGCCGGGGGATGGCCCGCTCATTTGTCGGTAACAAGTTCAATCCCAATAGGCGTAGGCATGTCATCATCGGCGGCACTTTGCTTGGCAGTAACGTTGTGTGTCAACGGCTCTATGGAACCGCTTGCAGCATGTAAAGAAGCACAGAGGCTGGAGCATGAAATCCTCAAGACTCCCTGCGGACTTCTCGACCAGATGGCGATGATGTTTGGTAAAGAAGGGAGTGCGAGTCTACTCGACTTCACTCTTC
The DNA here is from genome assembly GCA_002687075.1 of Methanobacteriota archaeon. Lineage (GTDB taxonomy): Archaea > Thermoplasmatota > Poseidoniia > Poseidoniales > Poseidoniaceae > MGIIa-L1. The sequence continues at coordinate 26,284 of NYZH01000011.1, read as the reverse complement.
TACGTTCAACGACGGTACCGGTTCCGAGTGATTGGATGTTCAAACTTGTCGATTCCAAAATACACCGTAAGTTGAGCCAATCATCGTATTCTGCATCGGTTGATTCGCAACAGCAGACCGCCCATGTCGATTCAGAAAATCAACGTGTTGAGCGTGCTTTGAATGCAACAGCCCGTCATTTGGGGCCACTGCTGAATGCATCGCATGCATCTTTGCAAAAGAGAGGAGTAAGCCTTCCGGAAGTCGATCNGCAAGTGGAAATTTTGCAAAACACACCCGGAGTCATTGGTGCACGAATGATGGGCGGTGGATTTGGTGGAATGATTCTCGTGTTGGTAGAATCCAATGATGTGTTACCTGAATTGCGAACATATTCTCCTTCAAGAGGCGGATTCGTTGAGGAAATTTTCGAGTAATTCAAGACCTTCAGGCGTGCCCATGTCCCAGAATTGAGTTGAATCCAAATGGACGACTGCTTGACCAGATAGAGCAGTGTATGCTGTTTCTTCCCAACTCCACGTACCATCTTTACCGTGTTGAAGAACGGTTGATTTCTCGATGATACTCGTGCCAGNCTCGTAACCATTCAGGTTCTTGTCATCGCTGTTTTGTTTGTTGTATGCGACNAATTTTTGATGTTCAAATTGCAGATTCATTTGGGAATGTTCCGTCGTTACGGTCATGGTCAGTGGAGATTGTTGCTCAATGTGTGTTTCAAGCAATTTACTGTAATCTATCGGATGGTAATCATCTCCCCATACCATGATGAACCGGTCTTCAAGCAAAGACTGAGCNTTCCAAAGTGCTCCACCTGTACCAAGTTGTTGTTTTTCTTGATGGAACGTAAGTGCCATACCCTCATGACGGAAACCGTTGAATTGCTCACCCAGGTGACCCGTTAAGATGAGGGCACTCGTACAACCCTGTTTTTTACCCCAATCCAGAATGTGATGCAAAATTGCTTTGCCGTTGACTTGAATCAGTGATTTAGGAATGGTTTTGGTCATGTCTCCAAGGCGTGTACCCAAGCCTCCAGCCATAACGACAAGTTGAGGCATAGAATGTGCCTTGACGATTCCAGCATATTCGTATCCACTTTCCTTGAGCGTTCTTTTTTGTGTGCTAAAATCAACATGGTACAAACCAAATCTTTGCTCATATCCTTCCGCCCATTCAAAGTTGTCCATCAGACTCCAATGGTAAAATCCTCGAATGTCAAGTCCGTCAGCTATTGCCTCGGATGTAATGAGTAAATGCCTTCGAATATGCTCCGGTCGCATATCATCATCATCATCCGCAACACCGTTTTCAGTAACAATAATCGGTAAATTGAGTCCTTTTACCATGTCAAAAGCGCGCCGTAGACCTTCTGCATACATCGGATATCTGAAATCGGTTCTTTGCTCCCATGGACGAATGAGTGGGTCAATCTCTACTTTTGTGGGCATGAATGGTGTTGCAAGCAAGTGGGTGTAGTAATTGACTCCGATGAAATCGCTGCTGCCTTTGAGACCGGGAATACGCTTGGAGAAGAGTGCAGAAGGAGGTTTGAATCGACCTGTTGACAATCCTTTGAGCCAACAGGTGTTGAACAATCCATCGAGGATTTTGGCTTGCAACCAGTGCAAAGGATTCCACCTGCGATAAGGGTCAAACAAATTGATGTTTTTCACCAGCCCAATTTGGCATCGTTGACCGTTCTTCATCTCCTTGAGTTTGCGGTAGCATTGTGCATGCGCTCTCATGAGATTGAGCGACACCATACGTGTCCGTTTGAACGAGCGAACGCCGGGCGGAAATTCCCCTAACACATACCCCATGGTAGCATAAACTGCCGGTTCGTTGATGGTACACCACCAATCAACACGGTCGCTCAGTAATTCAAACATCTTGCAACAGAATTCAACCCAGTGAATGATGTTGCTTTCTTTTTCAAATCCACCCATTTCATCCCACCAAAGTGGCTGAGTGAAGTGATGCAGTGTGGCCATTGGTTGGATTCCTTGCTGCAATAAACCGTCGACTAAATCGCTGTACCATTGGAGCGCATCGTCATTCCAATGACCTTGCTCTGGTTCAATTCTCGACCATTCAATAGAGAACCTGTAATACGAAACTCCAAGATTCTTAATCAGATTGATATCTTCGTCTCTACGATTCCAGTGGTCACAGGCATCGCCACTGAGTTGTTGACTTTTGGAATTGGGTTCGAATGCGGACCAGTTGTTGGTGTTTCCACCTTCAATTTGGTGCGAGGCAGTAGCTACACCCCACATGAATTCTTTCGGAAATGCAGAACCATCTTTCAAACTACCATAGTCAGCATCCGTCCAATTGCGGTGCTCTTCGGTCCACATAGACTCATCCAAGCGTAATTGTTCAATGAGGGTTGCGTTGACGCAACAACCTGCATTCAATGATAGAGGTGCGGATAGCGGGAGTCGAACCCGCGACAAGAGGTTGGAAACCTCCTATGTTACCACTACACCATATCCGCACGATGTGATGTTCATCCCAGAAGCATCTCCTCTTTGAGGGAATCGGTCTCACTTTCACCAATCAGGGTGTCGGCGGTCGCGGTGGAGGTGGTGGGGGCACTTCCCCGTCAACTCCAAATCCTTCTCGGATTGCCGGAGGTTGGTTGAGTCGGTTCATTCGAGCAGTGAGCACTTCACGTGCACGTTCTGTTCGCTCTTCAGCAAGTCTTGCCTTCGCAGCATTGCCACGAATCATCAGCATCCCCATGAGCGAGAACAATACCAACGCACCAATCATAGCCTGCACAATTGGCATTTCCATAACCTCGTTAAAGGCACTTGATTCATCCGTTACCAGCTCACTATCATCGACAATACGAGAGTCAAAGACCCTCAAAACAACAGAATCAGAATCCATTGCAATATCGGCTCCAGGTTCTTTGATGGTTACGAACAACTGGTATTCACCTTCTGCACGACCTTCACCGTTAAACAACGCTATTTGTGTGTCTCCTGTGGTTTCAGTAAACGTGTAGGTTTGGACTTGAGATGAACTAATGATGGAGGAAATCGGTTGCCATTCAGCACGTATTGTCACTCCAGAGAGCACGCTGACAACAGTACAACTGAATGAGAAATAGTCCTCAGCCGCTAGGTCCAGTTCGAGTTCGTCCGGAGTGCACGTGATGTGTCCTTCAGCAGCATTACGTGCAGGGTCATCAGGCCAATGGTCCGGCCGAATAGCACCTGCGGAGTTGTTGTCTCCATAACCATCGCCATCAACATCAACCCACTGGGTCGTCTCGTCGGGGAAATCATCTTCGTTATCGGCGTACTTATCTCCGTCAGAATCAACACAACCAATGTTGTTTCCGAGCGAGGAAAGACCGAATTCTTGAGGACAAGCGTCTCCGTCGGTTCCAGCAACATTGTCTCCAAATCCGTCACCGTCGCTGTCAAACCACTGCGATGAGTCGTTAAGCCAAAGGTCGTTGGTGTCACTGGCTCCATCCCCGTCTTCATCAGGACATCCGAAGACATCGAGAGTTGAAGTTCCGATTTGAGTCGTACAGTTATCGGGTTGAGTTCCGTTTGGATTATCTCCAAAACCGTCGCCGTCGATGTCAGACCATTGTGTTGGGTCATCAGGGAATGCATCTCCAGTTTGAGACGAGCCATCGTTGTCTTCGTCATAGCAACCAAAGATGTCAATGTTTGAGTATCCTTCAACGGTTGGGCATGAGTCGGGTTGGAATCCAGACTGATTGTCTCCATAGCCGTCACCGTCTTGATCAGCCCACTGTGTTGGTTCAAGTGGTAGAGCATCAGCGCCGTCTGAGGCGTTCCATCCCGGTTGGCCATTGAGCGGCAAAGTCGGGTCGGAGTATCCATCACCATCGGTATCAGGACAAGCCTTTCTGTCCGCGGTTGAATTTCCTGCTAAGTATATACAGTCATCCTCAAGGTCATCAAATCCATCGCCGTCAGAGTCTTGTGTTCGGGTAGGGTCGTTCGGGAAAGCATCGCTCTCGTTTGACATTCCATCACCATCGTCGTCGACACAGCCGTATCTGTCGATTGTTGAGTTTCCGGCTACACCAGGGCACGCATCGGGTTGTGGTCCACTGGCATTGTCACCAAACCCATCGCCGTCTTGGTCAAGCCATTGGTAGGCCAGATTCGGAAGTTGGTCCAACACATCATCCCATCCGTCACCATCGGTGTCAAGACAACCCATTCGACCACCGTTGGTAGAATTCCCAGCTTGATTTGGACAAGCATCAGGATTGTTTCCACCGATATTATCGCCGAATCCATCAGAATCCGAATCGGACCATTGGGAGGAGTCATTGACGTGAGAATCGATGATGTTTGCCCAACCATCTTGGTCGGAATCCAAGCATCCAAGAACATTGTTTTGCCATGAATCACCCGTTTCGTTCGGGCAGTCGTCAGCTAAGTTGCCTGAAGCATTGTCACCGAACCCATCCCCATCAGAATCTGTCGATTGAGTCGGGTCGGTCTTGAAAGCATCAGAGCCGTTGTCGGTTGGTGTCCAATTCGGGTCAGAATCCGAAACACCATCGCCATCGGTATCGGGGCATCCCTTACGATCGATGGTTGAATCGCCCCAATACAGTGGACAATCGTCATCGATTTGGTTGTCAAATCCATCACCATCTTCATCCGACCACCGCAATGGGTCGTTTATGTGCGTATCAGCACCGTTTGCTGTTGTAAAGCCGGAATCTGGGTCTGAATAGGTGTCTCCGTCGGAATCCGTACAACCATAGCGGTCAGAAGTTGAGTTTCCGTTGATAGAAGGGCAGTGGTCTGGGAACACACCCGCTGGGTTGTCTCCGTAGCCATCGGTGTCTGAATCAGCCCATTGAGTTGGTTCATTCGGCCAAACATCGGCACCATCCCCAACCGTCCAAACCGAGCCGTTGTTTCCTAGCGGGTCAGGGTCAGAGTATCCATCACCATCTGTATCCGGGCATCCATGTCGGTCTTGTGAAGAGTTTCCGTTTGTGGTGACGCACATGTCTGGATTGTATCCCGTGCTTTCATCACCATATCCGTCGGCATCGGTGTCGTTCCATTGCGTAGCAACAAGTGGGAATGCGTCTGCGCTACCAACGGGGTGTGCTGGCCAATTTGCATCGTAATCGGAATAACCGTCACCATCGCTGTCAGGACATCCAAGTCGGTCTATCGATGAGCGAGGGGCAGCAGCAGTCAATCCGTCGTTCACACATGCATCGGGGTTGTTACCCGTTTGGTTATCTCCGTAGCCATCGCCATCGGTATCCAACCACTGAGTGTTGTCGTTCGGGAATGCATCTGCAGTTCCTGCCGGGTGTGCTAGAGCGGTGGCGTCCGCATCCGAGTATCCGTCACCGTCGGTGTCAGGACATCCGATACGGTCGATAGTTGAAGTACCGGCATTGTTGATACAATCGTCACCCGATGTTGCAGGAGGTGGATTGTCACCGTATCCATCGCTATCGGTGTCGTTCCACTGTGAACTGTCTCCAAGGAAAGCGTCAGCACCGTTGGCTACCAACCATACCGAGCCGTTGGTTCCGCTTGGGTCAGGGTCTGAATAACCATCTCCATCTTCGTCTGGGCAACCGTTCCGGTCGCCGTTCGAGGTTCCAGGCACTGTTCGACATGCGTCAGCACCTTGAGCAATCGTCCATCCTCCAAGATTTGTTTCCGCATCTGAATAGGAATCCATGTCCGAATCTACACAACCATATCGGTCACCGGTTGATGTTCCAACTACGGAAGGGCAAGCGTCGGGATTGTTTCCTCCAGCGTTGTCTCCATAACCATCACCGTCTTGGTCAAACCATTGTGTGGCGTCGTTGATGAACATATCAGCTCCTTGAGCGATGGTCCAGTTGAATGTTGGGTCCGAATAACCGTCTCCATCGGTGTCGACGCATCCTTTTCTGTCAATGGATGAGGTTCCAAAAGTGAATGCACATTGGTCATCTTCATCCAAAGTTCCGTCAAAGTCAGCATCCTTGGTCAAATTGACAAGTTCATAATCAGCACTTACGGCAACGGAGAAGAATTGAGGTCCACTTGGAACATTGGTTCCCAAAATATGAACTTCCCAAACACCCTGGGCAGGTGAATTGAACGTCAAACCTTTGAGATTGTTGACGTTATCCGAGAGGTTGGTCCATACGCCACTCGGATTTTTGATTGCAAGGTCAACATCGTTGATGAGATTCGCAGAAACCGTTGGGCTGCTTACCGCATCGTTGTAAGACAGCATAACTTTGAGTTTTGGTGCATTCGAGGGGACAGTAATGCTCCAACCTCTCTCTTCACCTGTGGACAACGATTCACGGTCAACAAATGATGAATTTTTAGCATCCCACATATTGATGCGCCCCCAACCTTCATGATTGTTTGGAGCCGTTTCACCAGCACCGTTGGTCACATCGTTGTACTGTCCCATCATATCCACTGCAGTTGCAGCAAAAATGCCCTTAACAAGTGCAGATGATGGGTTTGGATGATTGATGTTTTGAATGAGGTGTTCAAGAAGTTGAGCGGTTCCTCCGGCAGCAACTGGAGTCGCCATGCTTGTACCGCTCATGTAGGTGTAATCACCACTGCCGCTACTGGAAGAACGAGAGCGGGTTGACAGGATGTTTGTTCCTGGAGCAGAGAAGTCCGGTTTGAGCCGACCATCGTCAGTCGGCCCTCGTGATGAGAAAACCGCCATGCCTGAGATGTTGTTGGATGCCGATACAGGCCATGAGCCTGTAGCATTGGATCTGAGGTTCTCACTCGCACCGATTGAAATGACATTCTTTGCAGTGGCAGGAGCACCCATGCTGTCCAAATCAATTTCACCATCGCTATCTGCATCTGTGCCTTCGTTGGCAGCAGCGAACATGATGACCAAGTGGTCGTGCTCCAAGGCACTCAAATCAGATTGCATCGAACTGGTTGTGTAGTAACCTGCAACGGAGGAGCCCCAAGAGTTGGTGTGGACACGACTACCGTTGCTGACAGCCATATCAAACATGTCACCAAGGTCATTCGGTATTCCACCTAAACCGCCGTTGTATTCTAGGGAGTGGACCAGCAATTGAGCTTCAGGAGCCATTCCTTGAACATTCGGCCAAATGCTTCCGTCTCCGAGAACCGAGCCAGCAACGTGCGTACCGTGGCCATGGTCATCCTCTGCAGTATCATCACACGGTCCAGGATTGTTCGGCGCGGTCCATGTGCAGGCAGAAGGGGGCAGCGGGAACGAATAAATGCCTTTGATGTGGTCTCTGAAATCAGGGTGCATGTTTGAGTTGTTGACGCCGTTGTCAAGCCCAGTGTCACCAACGGTGACCACAATTCCAGTTCCGTCAACGCCAGACCAACCGGCTTTAGCGCCGTTCATCATGGTCGTATTTTGTACATCATCGGTGTGGATAATTGTTGCAGCAACATCATTGTTTACTCTAAAGTAAGGTTTGGTTTCAATCCATTCGATGGATTCTTGCATAGCCATCCATACAATTGCAGAGGTTTCAGCAATGACGGTTACAAATCTATTCGAGTGGGAATCAAAGATGATGTCGCTTCGAGTAAGCATGCCTTCTGGGAGTTCGTTGCCTGAAAGAACGATGTTTACAATCGCTTTTCCTTCAACAGAATATGGATTTTCAAATTGTTTTTCTTGACCTGTAATGCCTCGGACGAGGTCTTCGCGAACTTTGTCTACACCGTCAATTTGGACCAACCCTTGGACATCAAGGTTATGCAAATCGTCGGTTGAATGCCCGTTGAGTTGGCATTGGAATCCGTTTGGAGGGACATAAGTATGGCAGTCAATGCCTGCATCAGCAAGTTCGTAGAACCATTCGGTTGGAATTGGTATTTGGTGAGTGAGGACGAACCATCCAGACAGCTTGTTGTTTTGACCGGTCCAAGCGTTCCAATCTTCGACAGCAATTACGCCAGCATCACGATAGAGAAGGTGAATCGAACCTGCACCGTCATCTGCATCGAACCAACCGTGGGCTAAATCTCCACTGGGTGTGAGTCCTATCGAGCTAAAGAGGTCCAAATCTGCATCCGTTTCAATCTCGATATTCGGTGATGAAGGGGGTGCTGCGTAGGTAATCGGAGCGATTACTTGGATGAGCATCAGCGCGGAAAAAGTGATTGCACGCATTCGTCGGGTCGTCGTCATGGTTCAAGACAGACGCGGCTCCCAAATGAATGATTTGATTGAAAGATTATCCAACTTCTCGCTTGAGAGGGTTCAAGAGCATCCGATTGTGGGAGGTGATTATGTCAAGGCGTTCCAACCGGGGTCCGAAGGTCGAATCTCTAGCGCCCGAGCAACTTAATGAAGGAAGACAGGTTCTTGGTAAGCAGATTTGGAGAATCTTGCCCTATGCAAAAGCCTATCCTCGAAGAGTCTTAAGTGGAATTTTTGCTAACATGGCTGCCCGTTTTTTCGATTTGATGCCGCTTGTTGCAATCGGATTTGCAGTCGATTATTTCACCTCAGATTCGATGTCTGGTCCTCAGCTTATTCAAGACATGGTCCTTGGCATTAGTGACAATCCTGCGATAGGCTATGGAGTACTTGTATTCCTTGGATTCTTTTGCTTAGCGGTGTTTCAAGGAATTTCGGAATATTCTTGGCAAACACTGGGTTACAAGATTCAGCATGATTTGCGAATGGATGCTACCCGTTCTCTCATTGCAATGGAGGCGTCGTACTATGATAGCCGTCAAACGGGGCAAATCATGTCCGTACTTTCGAGCGATGTCAATCAGTTAGAAGATATTGTTTCAGATTCTTCGACTTCTATTATTCGAATTATTGTTACCTTTGCTGGTGCCTTTTTCATCCTTCTTTCCATGTCATGGAAACTTGCTGGAATCCTGTTTGGACCGATTGTACTCATCGTTCCAATCGTGTATTGGTTCACCACCAGTGTTCAACGCAAATACCGCAAGCAACGAGAATCGACTGGAGATATTCACGCTGTTCTTGAGAATCTTATTTCGGGGATTTCAGTTGTGCAAGCTTACAATGCTCAAGATTGGGAAACCGCGAGAGTTGCTCGAGAATCAGGCTCTTACCGAGACCAAGCGATGGGTGCAAGTAAAGATCGAAATCGCTTTGTTCCGATGATTTATGTCATTGCTGGAATCGCCTTTGGGCTTCTGGTTACTGCTGGTGGCTATCTGGCTCAGAATGATGAAATCAGCACAGGGGAATTGGTTACCTTCTTACTCATCAGCACCCGTATGACAATGCCTATGTTCATTTTTGGAGTTTTGGTGAATCAACTCCAGCGTGGAGAAGCCGCAGCGAGCCGTGTGTTCGCAGTTGTGGATTTGGAGCCTAAAATTACCGACTTGGAGGATGCTGTTGAACTCGAAGAGGATATCGTCTCGGTTGAATTCAAAGATGTGCACTTCACATATCCTGAAACAACAGTGAAGGTCCTCAGCGGGATTTCTTTTACTGCAAACGGAGGTGATTTTATCGGAATAATGGGTCATACAGGAGCCGGTAAAACCACGATTTTGAAACTGCTGATGCGCTACTATCTGCCTGACAGCGGCATGGTTCTCATCAACGGTAAACCGATTAGCAATTACACACTTGACTCAGTGCGTGACAAAATAGGTTTTGTCAGTCAAGAACCGTTCCTCTTTTACGGCTCGCTCAAAGACAACGTCATATACAATCAAGAAGCAACCGATGAGGACTTGGAGACTGCACTTCGTCTCGCAGGAGCGTGGGACTTTGTCGATGATTTACACAACGGAATCGATACGATGGTCGGCGACCGAGGTGCGAAATTGAGTGGCGGTCAGCGAGCCCGAGTTTCTCTTGCGCGTGCATTACTCAAACAACCCAGTCTGTTAATTTTGGATGAGGCTTCAAGTGCTTTGGACGCAGAAACCGAACGTAGGATTCAAGAGAATTTGCTGGCCAGTGGCAGCGACAGAGCGACAATTGCAGTCGCCCATCGTTTGAGTACAATTCGAAATGCGAACGAGATTCTGTCGATGGTAGATGGTGCAGTTGTCGAGCGAGGAACTCATGACGAACTTGTGGCTGCAGATGGTGTCTACGCAAGTCAATGGACAATCCAGACTGGCGACTTGGCAGGCTTATCACCTGTTGAAGAATCTTAGAGCCGTTCTCGAATAGGTCGCAAGACTGCGGTTTCTACAAATCCAGTTTCTTCGTGTTTCATGACTCGGTCTCCAAAAAGAATCCCCATCGAGATGAGGACGAACAAAGGTATTCCGATGATGAGTGCCCATAGTGATGCAGATAAATTGTATATGAACACACTTTCCATGACTTCCGATACAACAATGATGGCTACAAACAAAATCACCCGCACTACTACCAAACTGAATCGTATGAGTGACCAAATTTCCTCTTCATCACTTTTGTGATCCGGTGCGTCTAGAGCCGCAATACGTTCTTGAATACGACTCGCCATGTTGAGTAATGAATTCAATTCTATCAAAGGCTTTACCCTCAAAGTGAGGTTGAATTTGGCGTTTTTTTGACGCTTGTATTTACGCCGTTCGAACTCTATCGTCGATTTGTGAGCCTTCTCCTGCTCGTCCACCGGTTCGTCGAATTTCTCGCCATGCTTTGATGACGCCTTGGCCGTAAGCCCACTGTGCTAAGAATACAAACAGTGGAGCAAGAAATACGGTGCCGAGAGAGCGGTGCGGTGAGGTGCCAATAGCAGCACCCAACCAACAGATTGCAATGTACAGGCAAACAAGTCCCAGAGGAATGTGGAAGGCAACCCTTGAGAGGTCCCATTCGCCAGAGAGTGAAAACCAAAGTTCAGCATCAGCTCCGCCAGTAAGTCCGCCATACAGCATTGCTAACAGAGCAGTAACTACCAAAACGGGGAAGAATCCAATTGCTGTGTGCGACCAAGCAGAGATTTCAGGCCATCGTTTGTTCGCAACCATCCGAGTATAACCATAATTTCGCATTTGCTTCATGTACGGTTTGAATGGGCGTCGACGACGGTGAGGCATGACGTTTGAAGGGTCGATGAACAACTTGTGTCCTGCTCGCTGAATTTTCGCATCAAGAACGACGTCCTCAGCACCGATGCAACCGGGTTCGAAGAAATCCACTTCTCTCAGGTTCGCCATTCGGTGGGCACAATTTACGCCTGGGTTGTGAGTAATAGGGACCAATTCGCCTTTTGGTTGGGCGCCGTAACGAGTGCCGGCAGTCATGAATTTCGTGCAAAAAGCCACATCGGCACACTTTGCGCCGAAGGGGTCGTCATCGGGTGCGAAGTTCGGGCCTCCAACAGCACCTACTTTGGGGTCTTTGAACCATCGAACCAGTTTTTCAACCCAGTCAAGGGGTGGAACCGTGTCGTCATCGGTGAACAGTACCAAGTCATGGTCCATTTGCCGTAGAGCAAAATTGCACGCATCAGCACGGTTTCGAGATGGGTCGTCGATCCAAGTAGCGCCGTACTTTTCACAGACTTCCTTTGTGTTGTCTTTTGATTTCGAATCCGCAATCACGATTTCAAAATCGGAATAGGATTGTTTCGAGAGTCTTTCAAGAACGATATCCAGTTCATCAGCGTTGTTGATGGTAGGTATCAAGACTGCGATTTTGAAGGCTTCACCGTCTTCTTTGAGCAGTGGAGACACGGAGCCAGTTGCTTCGCCCATGTGCAATGGAATCCGACCGCCCATATCAAGGCAAGGTAAAATAAAGTACAGGTTTGTATTTTCTTCGTGCGCGGAAAATGAGGTTTTTTGAAAATACCGCGCCGTACGGGGTGCATTTTATGCTTCACGGCTGTTAAGTTCATAAGCCGTCGAAAGTGAAGGGAGATTAGAGAGGGGTGTATCTCATGTTGAACGTCACGGCCCGACAGGACTTGATGAGCAAAATAATTGAAACATTAAGTGTAGTTGTAGAAGATGCGAGATTTGATTTTGGCGAAAACGGACTTCAAGTTCGAGTCGTCGACCCCTCGCACGTTGCAATGATTCAGATGGACATCGATGCAGCAGCATTTGACACTTGGGAACTCGACCAGACCAGTCTAGGTCTTGAGATTCGCAAAATCAAAGAATTGGTGAGTCTCGGTGGTCCAACCGACCTTATTGAGATGGCGTATGGAGATGACACCGGCGTTTTGACCGTGAATCTAGGAAAAATAGACCGCAACATCCGTCCTCTTGACAATTCAACTATGCAACCTCCAACACTTCCGGCTCTAGAATTACCTTGCAAAGTTTCGCTGTCTGGTGCAGACTTCACACAAGCGCTTCGAGCAGCTCGTCAGGTAGGAGATTTGGTGAATTTCAGCATCGATGAGAACTCCTTCACTGTCCATGTACAAGGGCCAACCGATTCAGTGACTGTTGCTTTTGACAAGGAAGAATTGCACAACTTGGAGTGCGGAGCACCTGCTCGTAGCCAGTACTCGTTAACCTACCTCATACCGTTGTCCAAGATTTTTGGTAACATCGAAACCGTCGATATTGGGTTTGGAGAGAACTATCCTCTGTCGATGACCTTCAATTTCCACGATGGTGCGGCTGAAATTCAGTATTTCTTGGCTCCACGAGTTGAAAACGATATTTGAATCGCTGAAGGTGATTGACCCTCAGTATTCTCGCCATCCGTGCGAGCATTCTTTGCACGTCAGCATGCGGGTTTCCGGTTCGTCTGACGAGCGAGTTTGCTCCAAGTATGAATACACCTCAATACTGTCGCATTTCGGGCACATGTAGGTGCCGGTGGTGAGCACACCGTGGATTTTATCTGAATCTTTGATGACTTCATAGACTCGTGTTTCAGTTTCGGTACTGGATGTTGCCTTGGATAAATCGACTTCCTTTCCATCCAAGCCCTTAATGACAATGTTTGCTGGGCCTTCGTATCCGCATTTGTAGTTCGTACACTTAATGTCACCAGAGGGTGTAGGGAAAGATAGAGTTCCGCATTGTGGGCAAAACATAGAGAAAGGCCACAACTACGAATATTTATCCTTGTCGGAACTTCAACCAGCCAGTTGCCTTATTCTAATTGCAAAGGTGGTCGTACGTGGATTGTTGCGCAGTGGGAAGGGTGAAGACATGTTGCTTGTTCGCAGATGTATGTGGCTGTGGTATGATTGGCGTGCAGCAGCGATTGCAGACGATGAAGGTACAATTCTAGACGACGAACAGTGGGATGGTTTTCTCGATCAACGTTCGGTTGTTGCGCGTCTTGAGTGTATTGCAGCAGGAGGACTTACTCCTGAAGCACGAACACTTCTCGAGCGATTTCCCGATGCTCTACCAAGAGTCCACGGTGAGAGCGACCTTCCTCAAGCAGATTGGCCGTTGCCAAGCCAAAAGGCACAGCAAGCCGTCGACCAAGCTGCCATTGCAATGGCTACACTCGGTGTTGCACAAGCTGCCGGAGACCCTGACCGTAGGCTTGAACACTTGATGCGGGCCAGTGATGAGATGCGTAGCACCTTCATCACGATGGAGGCCCGACTCGTGGAGTGGGTCGGGTTGTTTCTTCCAGAGGCGCGCTTTGGTGCCGACCGCTCAGCACTTGGCAAAACGGTCTCAGAAGCAGAGTCACTTGAACATCTTTCCAAAACCCTTGACGTTTCCATGCCTCCCGTGGGGCCAGGTAAATCCGAATGGAAATCGCTGAAAGAGTGGGGTCAAAGCGTGTCTGTTTTCAGAGGGCAATTGGACCGATTGGAAAATGCTATTCGTAATCTTTCTGAACAGCATCTGCCGTCGTTATCTGCATTGCTCGGTCCACTCTTGGCTGCTCGTCTTTGTGTCGAAGCCCACGGTCGTATGCGTCTTGCCCGACTGCCTGCTGGAACACTGCAAGTTTTGGGTGCCGAAAAGGCATTTTTCAATCATCTCAAGACAGGGGCGCCACCGCCCAAGCACGGCCACATATTCATGCATCCATGGATTTCTCGTTCACCGCGTTGGGTTCGAGGAAAAATCTCACGAACAGTTGCCGCCAAGGCGAGTATTGCTGCTAAAATTGACGCTTTTGAAGGAGAACCTTGGGGCGAACAGGAGATGCGTGAACTTGAACAAAAGGTGGAAGATATTCGTCAAGCACATTCTTCACCGCCCTCTCGAAGAGGCTGAGGTGAGTTCATGGCGAGGGGCAACAACAGGCGTCGAAGCATGCTGTCATGGGCAGTGATGAAAGACGGTCGAACGTTGTGGACTCTCAACGCTGTTCCCAAGACAACCGTCTACGGTGAATCACTTCGAAATTTCTCGGGAACGGAATTTCGTCGCTGGGACCCTACCAGGTCGAAACTCGGTGCTGCGCTTGTACGAACCCGTAGAGCGCCCGAGTTACTCTTGCCGGAAGAAGGCACCACTGTGCTCTACCTCGGCGCTGGTCACGGCACTTCTATCAGTCATCTCCACGACCATTTGTGCGGTGCTGAAAACGACTTGTCAGGACGGCTTGTCGCCGTAGACCTTGCACCCCGGTGCCTTCGTGAACTGACGCATATGGCCAAGAGTCGTCCAGGACTTGTTCCCGTATTGGGGGATGCCCGTAAACATGCAGCATGGGGTGTTTTGTTGCCCAGAAAAGTCAACTGGTTGTTTCAAGATGTTGCACAAGCCGGTCAAGTCGATATTTTCATTGCTGCTTGTCGTCGATTTTTAGAGCGAAATGGAACGGGGTTACTTTCACTTAAGGCAGCCAGCGAACGGTGGACTGGAGAGGGTGAAGAAGCGCTTTTCACCTCCGTTGAACAGACACTTGAATCCTCAGGTTTTGAAGTTGAGGAACGTATTGAATTGGCTGGCTATGAAGACAACCATGTCCTTTTTGCAGTCCGCAAGTTGGAGTGAGTGTATGCCCGAATTACCTGAAGTCGAAACGGTTCGTTCAGGATTGGAACAAGCTTGGGTTGGGCGCACAATTATCGAAGTCATACTGCGACGAGACGGATTGCGTTTTCCTTTCCCAGAGAACATGGTCAATGTTCTCACAGGCGCTAAAGTTGAGTCGGTTCGTCGTCGAGCAAAATACCTTCTCATCGATACGAACAATGGCTATGTGTTTCTTTCACATCTTGGTATGTCTGGGCGATACACGTTGATAACCTCATCCGAGGTCCCAAGCTATTCAGAACATTCTGCAGGACCTGCACACTCGAAATTCGGTAAGTTGACTGGGTTTGACGGTCGTCATGACCACATGGAATTTCGTTTTGATGACGGTTCAGTTGCCGTCTACACAGACCCTCGAAGATTTGGGATTGCTGATGTTTTTGAGCGAGCAGAAGAGCCGATACAATCTTTGCTCGAGCACCTTGGCCCAGAACCGCTTGAACAGTGGAACGCCGATGACGCAGCACGCCGGTGTCAGGGCAAAAGGTCACCAATCAAGACCACGCTTCTTGACCAACGGTTTGTTGTTGGAGTAGGCAACATCTACGCTTGCGAAGCTCTCCACCGTTCAGGGATTTCTCCCACTCGCATGACGTATAGTTTGGTTCGCAAAAACGGTAAACCTACGAAGGATTTGACTCGACTGGTGAAGGAAGTGAAAGAAGTCTTGCGTGCTGCTATCGAAGTTGGAGGTTCAACTCTCAACGATTTTGCTGCTGTTGATGGGACTTTAGGTTACTTTGGCCATCATTTTCAAGTCTACGACCGTGAAGATGGCCCATGCCTAAAAGACGGTTGTAACGGTACGATTGAGAGAATTACGCAGAGCAATAGGTCGACGTTTTTGTGCCCGCGATGCCAAAAGAAATAATCAGATAAGACTGGATATAACGCTGACAGCAAAGAACCACAAAGCCACCGCTGTGATTTTGTAAACGTATTCTCCTTTGTTGCGCAATGCTTCCAATGCAGGAGTTCCGGTGAGTACCAGTGCGACCAAAACATACCAAAGGGTATCAATTGCCATTCCGAGCAATCCAATGGCGAGTTTGGTTTCAAAACCCATTTCCGGATAGAGCTTCAAGACTTGGGCCAAGATTGCAACCAGAAATAAAGCAATTTTGGGATTGAAAAATGCGATTGCAAAACCTTCACTGAATCCNTGGCGTTGATGTTTTCCAACATCGGTGCTGATNTCTTGCATTCCTTCAACCTCAGCATTCCACATTTTANCTCCATAAAACACAAGCAAACCAACACCAATCATTTGAAGAATCAAAAATGTGTTTGGTGATTTGTCGAGAAGCAGTATCAAACCAAATACAGCGCTGCCAGCATAAATTCCAAAACCAATTCCATGACCTACAGCACAAGCAACACCCTGCCGCCTGCCACCGATAAGTGTGTTACGTAAAACAACGATGAGGCTTGGGCCAGGTGAGGTGGCTCCGAGGATGAAGAACACGCTTGCTGCAAGAATCGCTTCCCAAACAATCGGCTCCATGACAAGGCGTAAAGACGCCGTGTCATCAACACTTCTCTATTTGAGAATCATAGGCCGTAAAAGAACAGTGTCGAAGGGCGGTCAATTGACAAGCGTTCTTCGGTTTCTTTTGAGACGCGCAGAAAATCACCGTGGAAATTTCTGTGCCTCATCACTCTTGAGAATGCAATTCGCAGGGGGTGGTCAGTGGTTTCTTTACCGTTAAGATGGTCTCGTTCTGCCATGGTTATCCATCAACATACTCCCTCTTTAAGGTTCGCTTTCCTGCAGCAAAAAAGATATATCTTCTGTTTTCCGGCAATAAATCAGCATTTTTCCGCATCCAAGGGTCATTTTGCCTAAAAAAGTCGCATGACCCCCCGATTCTAGGATTGAATTGTCCTTTTTCCACCCTTTCTTCCTGAATCGTCTTTGAATTTTGGTCGCTCCAACCTCGAGAGTAGGGTGCCTTGCCGGGAATGAATTCGGAAACCGGTTGGTCCAGCAAGTCGAGGAGGAAATCGCTCACTTTCTGTGCCAGGGCCAAGACGAATACGTTTTCCGTGGTGCGTCCAATCAATTTGCTCCTTCGATTCGAGATTACGAGGAATTTGCTGTTTTTTCGCTCTTTGTTCCAAGTGAGCGAATGAATGATCATCAGGCGACAATACAACNCCCGCCATTCTCAGTCGTTGTCTTGCCTTTTTCTCCATCATGTGCTCTTTTCTACGGCTTGCTTGCAAGACTCCGAGACCGTAATGTTCAGCAACCCATGCTTCTTTTCTTCCCTCCGGCTGTCGCCAAATTTTTTTCCTCTTTTGCCGCCCGAGTTCAACATTTCCAGATTCAAACCATCGTTCTGAGCGAATGGTCGGTTGCTTTGTCACTTGCAAACGCGTTAAATCAAATGCTGCCAAGCCCGGCGAAACATGATTGTAGGCGCCGATATCCATAGCGACCCAAGCCGGGCGACCATCTTCAAGTTTGAATTCAGAAAATGCCACTTCGCCCGCTTTCTTACCAACTTTTGTGGTCGTTGAATGGCCAAAGAGGACCATTCGCAGTGGGTCAACCGGCTTGTCATGCCGAAACCACCGTTTTCGAATCCACAACAATTCTTTCTCACCCTGAGCATCGAGCGGCATCCGCGGGTCGTATCCCGCATGGACCAATCGAACATTGTCAAGCACAATTTGAGTTGGTAGAGCGTCAATCCACATGATGTCGCTGAAAAAATTCGATTTTGCCTGCCACAAATCGCCGTTAGCCCGTACGATGTACGACCCCCAAGTTGATTTCCCACCCCGCTTCATCCAAGGCTGCCATAACTCGACTTCTCCATGCTCAGTAATGCTTCGAATTGCCATGTGTTCATGATTGCCTTTGATGCACACAATTCGCGGGTCGTTACGAATCATTTTGATTACACCCGCTGAGTCTGGCCCCCTATCAATCATGTCACCTAAGCACACAACACGGTCTTCGGCTCCAAGTTTGAGTCTGTGAAGGAGTGCCCGAAAAGTCGCTAAGTGGCCATGGATGTCTCCAATTGCATATACTCGATGACCGTTATCGATTCGAGCTTGCAAGTCGGCCTCCAAAGTCGGGTCTCTGCATGATGGGCCTAAAGGTAGGTCGAGTTTACAGGTCATTTCCTCACCGGGAGACTCTCTCCGGTGTGACCATCCTACAGGCGTTATATTGTCTTCGTATATATTTCAAGCATAATCTGCCGATTTGGAGACCTTTTTGTTTTTTTCAAAATTACTTTTTCACCTGTTGGCGCAATGAAATTTCACAATTGTTATTTTTCCTTCTATGTATGACACGCGCATGTGCGTGGATAAGTTGGTTTCCGCGCACACACGACATACCTAATTTTCCGGAAAACAGTCAAATAACCGAAAGACTTATCCGTGATGCCTACATTGGAGTATTCAATCCGGACAGGTGAGATACATGAGGGAACCAGAACTTGAT
Source organism: Methanobacteriota archaeon (assembly GCA_002687075.1). Taxonomy (GTDB): domain Archaea; phylum Thermoplasmatota; class Poseidoniia; order Poseidoniales; family Poseidoniaceae; genus MGIIa-L1. The sequence goes on along the minus strand of NYZH01000011.1, from coordinate 7,897 downwards.
GAACAAGATTCGTTGAAGCGGGCCCTCTGTCATCGCAGTTAGTGCGACTGATCTGGGCTTGAGCGGCGAAGCTGCACATCCGTCGAACGTTTGTGCAGCCGCTGTCGCTTGTGAAGCAGCAAGGAGGTATGGTGTAGCGGATAGCATCAGGGGCTTCGGATCCCTGGACCCCGGTTCGAATCCGGGTACCTCCGCCTGCTTCTCCAGAAAGGGGCATGGTGTAACGGATAGCATTGGAGATTGCGAGTCTCTGGACCCGGGTTCGACTCCCGGTGCCCCTGCCAATTCGGCGCACGGCGGTGCTAAAACGCAACAAAGGAGAGATACATATGAACAAGGAAAATAAACAAACAAGTGAAAAAAGAACACATGCTAAACCAAGCACATTTGTCGTAGAAGGTGATGGAGACTGGTTCATTCAGAATGGGTATGAACACCCAAACGACATCATTGACCACGATGCGAACTTGGACGATGCCGAAGCCTTCTTTGGCATCTTTGCAGCCTATAACCAGCACAATATCGCTAACGGAACCAAATGGGATACGTGGCCGAGTTGGGAGTTGTGTTTGACATCAATGGACATCGGTCTTCATTTTTTGATGCCCAAGATTGACACTCATGAAGATTGGGTGCAAAGAGAACACTGGCTGGCTTTGGCTCAGATTATTCACAACCATCCCTCAGTATCGATGGATGGCTACACCATCACAATTCAGGGCCAAAACGGGCATGTATTTGCCTTTGACTTCTGCCTTGAAATCGAGAAATGGGGTGCGCCAGGCACGTTTGCTGAACACAAAGCAAAGAGGATGGCTGCAGCGAAAAAACCGAAATCGTGGATGTGGGCTCCTCCTGCATACCTCTATTCGAACAACGTGGCCCATTCTCTTGGAGAGTATTGGTCGTGTCCAGATTATGTTTCAAAGTACGGTGGAGAAAGCACGCTTTACACGCATGACAATTTTTTCTGTATCGACCATCTCGAGGGGTCTTTTGCTTCGAGCGCGCTTTCGTTGATTCAACTCTGTTTAGAGGACAACCACATCTGGATAATGCAGTATGAGGAGGCGCTGAACATGCAGGCCTACGTTGAGGAAATGGAGAGAGAATGGCCGGGTGGAAGACCCGACCAAGACTGGGAGTACCAGTGAGGTGAGAATATGAAAAAGAACAACAAGAAAAATATGAACATAAACGAAAGAATGGCGATGTTATCGTGGAAGCCAAATGCAAGCGCTCCCCTATGGGATGCTTCTGACCCTGGTGAGGATGAAGGTCCGTATTTCACAGACATCAACATCGACCATATGAAGCAAATCGGCCCTTCGTGCGTAGCAACCACGTTGGCGATGATTGCCAGGACAACAGGTGCGAACGTGAATCCTGATGATTTCAAAAAAATCACCAACTCACAATCACCGCACTCATGGTCCAAAGCATTGAAAGCTTACGGCATGCAATTGGCGTATTGCAATCATGATTTGAGAAGAATAGAGCATTACATCGAAGAACTGGTTGAACATAACGACTTGTTCTTCTTGTGCTTTTATTCGATTGACCCACCAAGTGACCCAGATGAAAAGGGCAAGCTCTGTACTGCCCACATTGTCACGCTGCACAAGGATACCATCTTTGACACTGCAAAGCACAGTCAGACAGGTGGTGTGATTTCCGCACATGATTATGCAAGGCTCGAAAGACAAACCAAGAGAATCTTCAGAGTGGTTCCGCTTGGACATCCGAGGTGTGTATAATGAGCCAAAGTACGACGAGGAAAATGACCCTCGATGGATTTGGAATGTGCGTTACCTACGGTAAGGACAACAACAGTGGAATCGGTTTGCCGATTGTTGTTGATGAAGACAGACCTCTGGTTGTTGCCCATCCGGCAGCAGCCAATCACTACCATGCGAGCATGAGTTTGTTTGAGGATGCTGGGCACCCGTTTGTCCACGTTCTGGTTGACTATGGCCAATTTTGTCCTGACGAATGGCCATACCATGCAGACATAGTCAATCATGCCGTCTATCAGAGATTGCATGATACCTCGCAAGGACACCCAGTGTTCAGAAAGGTATGCATCGATGTTCCGCATTGGCAGGTTCATGTCGCTGGAGATGCCTACGAGTATCTATCCAATGCTCCACCAGTCGATGTATTGTATGTTGATTGGTTTTCGTGGATTGATAGATTTATCACGAGGGAAGAGCATGGATTTGCAGATATGATGGCACAGTATATCTCGAAAATTAGAGACGGTGGGTTGGTCATTGTCGACCACAAGCACAAGCAATTGAGAGAGGGTGGATGCAGATGGTTCAACCATCCGAGTGAAATGTTCCCTGTCGGCCCGCACTCTGTTATGGAAGAGGTATGTGTCGTTGAATGGCTGGGTGAAAACGCCTATCATGAGATGCAAACATATGCCGCTACTGTCTACAAGGTCCATCATTCTGCCAACGGCCAACACGGTCAAACCGATTGGTTTGAGGAAATCAAACCGTGGTTTTGGAATACAGTTCCTGAAATGGGTCTGAGCCCGTCTCAAGTTCAGGGAATGTTGGATAATGAAATCGAGGAGAGCATTCACCCGAATGCGATGACGTGGGAGAATTGGCACGAAACTTGGTCAACGGTCTACATGGACGGTAGAGACGGTATCACGTTCAAAACACCCGTACCCCCAAGATTTGCTTGGCCACATGAAGCGTATTCCAGTTACTTACAATGGCTCATCAATCATCCAAAGTGTCTACAGAAAGAGGTTTGTAAGAGGTCCTACAGACTCTCTGGAGAGAATTTTGTGCTCAATCTAGTGCACGGTGATTTGCTTGAACTGGCCCCTGCGTTGTATACCAAACATGCAGCCTTGGCTGTAAGGCATAAGCTGAGCCAACAGGTGAAAGCGAGATGTCCGTGGTGGAAACATCAAGCAACCGTCCTTCAAACAAGACACTCATGGGAATCAAACCCGATTTCGGGACTTCAATGGTCGGGTGAGTCTGCAACACCGCACTTAGCGAAATTGCTGATTGAGCATGCCAAGGCTCAATCAATGGCATTGACCTCTCATAATACGAGATACTTTGAGTGCAGAGAAATCGTAACGGTAGCACATGGGACAGCCACCTTGAGAGAAGTAATGGAAGCGGTAGAGGCGTATTATGACGCATTGGGTTTTGATGCGCCAAGGCCACCATCAACTCTTGAATTGACGGTAGTGTTCATGGATGAAGACGAATACCTCGAAGACAATATTTCTCCGAGATGGAGCAGGAGGGATTCAGATGAAGAGAGATAGATATCTGCAATGTTATCTTGCACTGGACAAGGATTGGCCGTTGAGTTTGGTTTCCATCACTGCTCAGCAGAGCGGTCCGATGTTTACATCGATACAACTGTTTGACATCTACTTCCCTAACAAGAGCAGACAGGAATTCCAGAGGTGGAAGTCGCATAGATTGTTCAGCAACTGGCAAGATGACATCTACTCAATGAGCGATGAAGTATTCCAATTCCACTGGCCGATGATTGCTGGTGCTTTAGCAGAGGTGGATACTTCGAGTTGAAGATTTTCAAGCACACAACTGCCACTGGCTCAGAAAATGAGGACACGCACTTTGGCACGTGATTGCACAAAAGTGGTGATGCTTGGATGGTGGTAGCCCGATTGGGACTCCCTTGGTGTACGGTGCACGCTGCGTAAGCAGAGGACCTGGTTCGATTCCAGGCAGGGGCTCACTCGCTAAGACGAGCAATGAGTTGGTCTTTAGTTCCAGATTTCGCTAAGCCCTTTTGGGAACATAGTTCAACCAATTCCGCTTTTTTTAAGTCCTTAAGATCCTTTTGAGTAGGTTTTGTTTCCTTGGGTTCTGAAGTGTCTTTGTCTGTTTGAGATGGTGAGTCTTCACGTTCACTTAGGTTTGAAGCGAGAGCCATCCATTCTTTTGTTTCGGCTTTCTTTTGCGCCCATTCCATTTGTTCACGTTCTCTGCTGTAAATTGCCCATGCTTCGTCAGGTTCCAAAACACCGGTTTCGAGGTAATTTTCAAGAACACTCATGGTTTTGTTAACAGCTAGATTGAGGGCACTAATCTCTGCATCCAAGAGAGCCACATCATTGTCGATAGTTTTCAGTAAGTTGTTGTGAGAATCTATGATACTCTTTCGAATATTGTTTGCGATGTCTTTGTAATGTTTATCTCGTTTAAGCAAGAAATTCAGTTCGCTGAGAAGAAATTGAATCACATCAAAGTGTAATTTATCCAGTGGTCTTGAAGCAAGAGTCATCGAGCGAGCAATTTCGTAAGCGATTTCAAGATAAGTAAAATTATTATTTTCCGAATCAACTTTCACAATAAATCCAAACACTTCAGGGTAAAACAAAATCTGTTGATCTCCAATTTCATTGATTGGATTGAGCCGTTCATTCATCACAAAAATAGAAATGTTAGATTTTTTTGTTGAGCGGGTCTCAAGAAGTTGTCCAATTGCAGTGTCACCTTGGCTTCGGAATGAAGTTTTGGCATTGCTCCTGCCGCCTGTTTCGATATTACCGAGACCATAACTACTTGAGAATTTAACCTCAATAGCGAGGTTCTCCACATTTTTCCCATCACTAATTATTGCCAAAACATCTCCGGTTTTGTTCGTATCATCATCGTCGGAGCCGGTACCATCGTGCTGGATGTCGTCAAGGTAGCCTTGACTTCGAACATATTTTTCAAGAGCGACTTTGATTGTTATCTCTTGGTCAGTTTTGTATTTGTTATCCTTTTCTAATTTCTTTTCCAAATCCAACATATACATCTGAACAAGCTCTATTTCGGATTGCATTTTATCTTTGAATTGATTCAAACTGTGCGATACGCGACCTTGCCATAAGGCTAGCATTCCAATGCTGAGTGCTTGTTGAATTTTTTCATTTCGTTTGCCCACAAGGACATTGTCTTTATTGAAAAACCATCCCGAAAGAGAGGGATGTAATGCAAATTTACCATTTATCGATATAGCATTGATTGTACTTTCCCCATCCTCTATTTCGGCCTCTTCGATAACTTCTTGATTGGTTAATTTCTCGAGTTGCTTAACCTTTTTTCTTAGTTCGGCGGCCTCAGTCTTCCAATCTTTCTTCTTCCCCATAGCCAAACTAACTCAAAGATATCAATAACTGCTTCGTTTCAATAGTATGGTTGTACTGAGACCGTTTTCGTGGAGGTTTTTTTCAGCGCATTCGAACGTTGCGACGGCTGTCGGTGGTTCTCCACATGGACTGTTGGTCACGGAAAGACTCACCCATGTCGTGGAACACGAAAGGTGTGAGGTTCAAGGGGTCGCCGCTGGGTGAACCGCCGCTTGAGTTGGCGCAGAATGCAGGCAGAGGAAAAGTCCCAGACTGGCCAGGTTGGATGTCAATCCATACGTCTTCTTTGACTACAAGGTTCTGATTGCCGTTCCAATTTTGCTGTTCAAACATGGTTCCACGTGGAACCACAATGCGCACGGGGCTTGAACTTGAGTTGGTAAGTTCCATTTGCACTGCATTGGCACAATCAAAACCGTTTCCAGTGATGGAATCAATTTGGATTTGTCCAGTTCGAGCAGCATGATAGACACTGTCGACTCGGGATTCAAAACTCATGTTCAGTGCAGCAGGTGAATAGATGGCAGTTGTGTTGTCGCGTTCACTTCGCAAGTGTGAGAATTGGGCAAGCAGTTGAGTGCCACCCAAGTTACGAACATCTTCGACATCAAGTCCAGGATAGACTCGGCGAGCTTGTTCGACAAACACGTTGGTTCGCTCTCCAGAAATGTTGCGAATGGCGGTGCGTTCACGACGTGAAGAATGTGGGTCAATTGGAGTCCCTTCTTCGTTTTCAACGGTCACGGTCAAATCCTGCACACATCCTTCGATGAGAGGGGTGCCGTTTTCATCAAACAGTATTTCTCGTACGCTCATTGGAGCAACTTGTACGGTTACTGCTTCACTGCTGCATACTCCTGTATCGCCGATAGGCAAGCCTTGGCGTAGGGTAATGGTCTGGGTTACGGGGGTTGGGTTTTTTGCTAGATATTTTACGTTCATAGAATCACTTCCTGTGGTGCCTCACTTCCTCGGTGGATGAAAAGGCGAAGGTCTGAGCGCACGGTGTTTTTGATGTTGGCGCAAGCATCGATGAACCGTTCAAGGCAATGCCCCCAAGGTTCATTCTCTTGGTTAAAGTGAGGCTCCGGAAGATGTCCTCGGTCTCGAAATCGGTAATCGGCTTCGTTGTTTTCAACAAAGGTTGAGCGAGGGTTGTAGGGCAGGTAGACTCGGATGATGCCGTGTCTTCCTTGGCGGAAAGTGGCAAGACTGCTCACCTGGTGGAGATTTTCACAGACAAATTCAGGTCCTGCTATCAATGCTGGGTCAAACCATATTTGACCGTCGGCATGAAGGTTGCTGAGTTCCTCATCACGTTGAACACTTGGTCGGCAACGATGCCTGTTTGGAGGTAGGAAAGCGTGTACCCAAAGTTCGTTGTAGACGTTTGAAGTTGGTGTTCCAGGGTGAACATTGACAGCTTCTTCACGGCTCTGTATTCCTTCTCGGTTGAGCAGAGCAGCACCGCTTGATGGGACTCGCATTCCGTTGATGAGTTGATGCATGTTGCGAACAAATTCCTCGTGTTCATGCACGGAAAGGTTTTGTCGAAGCATCCAATAGGTGAGGGTCTGCATTAATTTTGCAGCCTGCTCGCTGTCAAGACCTGCAAGGACTGCTGTTGACATTTGTTTGAGATGAGCAACAAGCACAGCATCGGGAGTTTCTCGTCGAACCTCAATCTCATCAAGTCCAAGCCCGAGTTGTTGGCCCAATCGTTGAGCATCGCGCTTGAGTGCACGTGTATCTTCATCAAGAGTGGATGTGCGTTGAGGTGTGGGTGTTTCTTGTTTGGGGACATACACCATCAGTTGTCCATCTTCGTTGCGCTTGTATGCTGCGCGTTGTTCAATCATCCGTCGTGCATGACGGCTGTATTTCCCTCTTCCAGCATAAATTTCAGTTCCTTTCTCATCGTATAATGTAGCCATCTTTTTTCACCGTGGATAGAATCTAACTTTTCCACAGTATATAAAGAACTCAAGAAAACTATTCCTAATTCATTAGAACGCGCACGTAAGAAACCTCAAGTTGGAGCGCTCAAGTGGCACTTTGATGGCTCAGCGCTCGTACCACAGTTCTCTCTTGGTACTGCTCATGCTCATCGCATTGTGCCTACCGGGCAACCTCGCAGTTCCCGATGCTCAAAGTGAAGAACCACCCGCTTGGCCAGAAGGCGCAGTTGCTTACGACAACATGGTCAGCATGTCTGATTTTGGTTATCGCCAAATTGATTCTGCTGCCAATGAAAACGCTCGCAACTGGATTGTCAGTGAACTTGAGGGAATGGGCTACGAAGTTGAGCGCCAATCGTTCACGACCGAGGTATGCACCAATTGTCAAAATATTGTTGTCACCATCAACGGAACTTTGGAAGACGATTGGCGCGTTGTAGGTGCGCATCACGATGCCATTTGTTACTCTCCACCGCCACTGATTGGAGTGACTTATCCAGGCTGCACCAACACAGGTGCTTACGATGACGGAACCGGTTCAGGCGCACTGCTTGAGATTGCTCGAACCTTTTCGCAGTGGGAAGGCACCCCATTGCACACGTGGAAACTGGGGTGGTGGGATTACGAGGAGTGGCAAGGCAGCGGTAGTCCTGAAGGTGGAGGAAAAGGGAGTCTGCATTTTGTTGAACAGCAGATTCCTGAAGATGTCAATGTGACCTACATCAATTTGGATATGTTTGCCCTCAATTGGCCGGTTCCAACACCGTTAGCAAGCCAGTTAGCTGGCTGCGAT
>NYZH01000010.1 GCA_002687075.1 Methanobacteriota archaeon | reverse complement strand
GTAATGGCTGAAAACCTACCAAAGTTGGAGAAATCAAGAAATTCTTACAAAATGAAGTGCCGGGGGCAGGATTCGAACCTGCGAAGCATTACGCAGAGGATCTTGAGTCCCCCCCCTTTGACCGCTCGGGAACCCCGGCTTCTTGTTGTGCGTGGTACAGTCTGTTTTTGACTATTCCTCTTGAGTTAATTCAACCAAGTCTTTGGGTCGAGGAGGAGGGTGGCCACTTCTCGCAAGTGCTTTGTCAACTTGGTCGACGGTGAAGAGATTCATCCTTTCTCTACGCCTTAAGATAGCAGCAATTAATATTCCACCAGAAAGAAGAACAACAAGTCCAGCAAAACCTAGAGCCGTTGTAGACTGACTGCTCTTTTGTTCAAATTCCTGAACATCTGCAACCGGCACGGGTACATTGCCCGTATGGTTCACAATTCGAACGGTAAGTCCCAATCGGCCGGTTTGCCAGGCTTCAATATCCCATACGAAGTCAACCCAAGAGCCACTTTCGATAAAACTAGAATTTTGAGTGATGACACGGCCCATGTCGTCATAACATTCCACGGTCATATTACCGCCGAGTAAGCCTACATTCGAGACACGAACAAAGATCTCAACTTCCTCACCAACCGATGGGCGGTATGGAGTTACCAAAATATTTTCAAATTGAGGCTCAAAAGCAACCCATTGAAAGTTTGGAGTGAAGGGTTCATCTTCCGTCCCGATGCCATTGAGACTTCTACCAGACAAGTCTTCTCCCGAGAACCAAACTGAAAGTTGGTCGTTCTTTACCAACACTGAGTCGTCAAGTGGCTTCATGTTGACATACGATGAAAATGTAGATGTTGAACTTGTTCGAGAAAGAAACTGGACTGGGGCGGAACCCATTGAACCCTCAACCACGTTTCCTGCTCGAGTAAAATGCCAATGCATCTTCACGGATGAATGCTTAACTCCTACTTCATCCCCAAGAAGAAGAGCAACTTCGATTTCTTCTAAATCGTTTGAATTAACTTGAGAAAGAATACCCGGTGGAAGAGAGAGGCGAGGTGAATCGTAATCAAAGACAATTGCATAAGTTTTGAAGTCGGTAAAATTCGATAGGCCAACGACTTTCAATTGCAGTGATGCTTGCTGAAATTGAAGAATTGTTGAGTTTAATTGTAACGAAAAATCAATTTTTCCTAACGATGAAAAAGTTGTATTCAAATGACTCGAACGCTCACCGTCAGAAATAAGCGCTTGCAAATATACACTTTCAGGTAGATGTTCCGCGACAATTGAGGTGTTGCGATGATATACGGTTGTATGAACTGAAAGAGTATCGTCCTCATGCACCCATATGTTCGTATCATTTACAGTTCCAACCGGTAAAGTTTGGTCGGTTATGTTCACATCACCCAGTTCAAGTTCACTCTTGAGTGCCCAATCGAAGGCTAACATTCGTGAAAAGCCCAAACCGAGGTCTTGGCCTTCATCAAAAATTTTGAGAGAAGGGGTTCCTTCCAAAGTCGAACCAAAAAGGTCCCAAGAAAGTCGAAATTGTATTTTTACATTCCATTGTGAGAACAGTGGCTTCTTCTCAATGGTGATTAATGGCTTGTCTCCAAAGCATTGATCATCGTATGAAAGCTGATTAAACCGAGGTTTGTAGTTCAAAGCACATTGTTCGGATTCATCACGAGTGAGTAAAGCCAGTTCAATAGCATCAAAGGAATCAATGCCATTGCCATCGGTTACATCAAATGAAAAAGTATGTTGAAAACCCGGAAGAAGATGTGATTGGTACAAATCAAAAGAAAGCGTCTCTGCGCTGATACTGGCGTCCATGCGTTCCTGCACCTCAAATGTGGCTAAATCCAATTCCTCACCGAAATCGCCACCACCAAGAAGTGTATTTCCTGCCATGTCAAAACCTTTGATGACTATACTTGCCTTGCCAGAACTTGATTGAGGTGAGCGAATTTGCTGCCATGGAAGGAGTGGGAGGTCGATTTCTACAAGGTTAAGACCCACATTGAATGTCACTTTCTGAACCCTGTATTCCTCCGCCTCCATAATGCCATTTTGATTGGAGTCATCGTTTGATTCCAACCACGAATAGAATTCAACAGAATCTGACAGCCCTTCAGGGTCTTGAAGAGTTAATCGCAATGCGACATCTTGTTGTGCAGTCCAAATATGGCCGTCAGCTGCAACATATTGTCCTGAATCAAGGACCTCGACTTTCGCAGTATTTGGCTCGATTTTATCAAACAAATAAGGTACATTTTGTGAAGGACTTGTACGATCAATGCTCGTAGTCGAGTCCTCAGAAAGTGGCCCTGAGCGATGCAGATGGGGTGACAGAACAATTCGTGTGTTACTGGGCAAGTCGTCGTTCATGCTTGGGGTATGAAGGGCGATAGAGAAGAATCCATTCGAATCAAGACTTCCATACCAAGATGTACTCCAATTTACAGCAACTGAAGGCCATTCATTCGGACCACCCGATTCGTTTATCGGCGGTGATGCGGTCGCATCGATTCGTACTTCGGCATCTCCTTGATTTGCAAAGGCACCTACAATTCCTTCAAACCGAACTTGTCCGGTAGCCGTCAAACTTTGATTGGCATTAAGATGGAACGGCCACTGAGGATTTGACCAATCTGCTAAATTGCGATTGGACATATCTACGACATTAAAATCAACAATCTCAAGGTCATTTTCAATTTCGTTAAACGATGTCTGTCGATAGAATACTGCTGGTCCTGTAGAGAACCCTTCAACGTCAGTGGCCTTTGCAAGAATGTAGACGTCATCGATATCATCCATAAGCCACCGACTTGTAAATGACCAATTCACTGAACAAGTGTTTTTCGTGCAATGAACGGCCGATTGTGCCGCATTTAGCGAGGCTAAACCAGCCCCTGATAGTTGTCGAAAACTTGGATTCGAATCAAGGTCGAATGCTTCCACCTCGACGAAACGACCGAGTTCGGTTGGGTTTGAGGAGAGGATGAACCTCACCGAAGAAATATCGGGGGCATCGAATTCCAAGCTGTGGGCATCACCTCGCCAATGCTGTGTCTCGAATGAAACTGTTTGTTTTGGTAGCCATCTGTCATAATTTGGTTCAAGAATGTGGTCTACCATCTTGGTTTGCATAGAATACGATAGATTAACCATAACTGAACCTGTTTCTGTCAAAATTGTCAACGGCAACTGCACAGTATCAGCCACCAAAGAATCGGTTGCATTATCAAGAATCGAATTGAGCAATTGGTGAGAAAGTGATGAAGACAGAAGTTGTTGATACGGAACAAATTGCAATTCTGATAATTTTGCTGAGAAATTTCCGTTAAGTTGGACTTGAATGGTACATATGTCCAAATGCTGTGTTAATTGTACTTGATTTGAACATGTTCCAGAGGAATGAATTCGATGGAATTGTGGGAATGTCGTGGCCTCGAAATTCGTCGTTTGCGAGGATGAAAGAGGACGGAATGATGCACCGTTTCCATCGGTTGTGGCTTCAATGAGGAAACTTACATCATAACCGGAGTTTCCAAAACCAATTGCTCTGTTTCGTGCCATTAAAATTGATAAATTTGCGATACTGTATTCGGTGTTATGAACAAATGTGAGGTTATGAAGACCGGATTGGGAGCTCGAATTTGCCAAATCAAAACCGTAGAAATGCTGATTGAAACCAAAGTCATTACTCGCACTTGATTGGGGCCAAGAAAACAGGGTTGTTGGAGATACACCAATCTTTACTTCAGCCGCCTTAGGTGCAGTAGAACACATTGGTTCAAACATAAATCCCTGCAGCGACTGTCCAGGAGCCCAAGTCAGCGAAAAATCTGTGGACATTTGAGGGCGCCCTTGGCGTTCAATGGTTTGTGATAATGTTGGGTTGATAGACTGGTCCCAACGTGTAGCAATAACCGTGTATTGGTTATGTGATGCGGTTAGGTTGCCACCAATTAATTGAAATTCTGCTATATTGAATGGGCAGAATGGAATGGTTGGCCATGATATGGAAGTATAACTACTCGCAGATTGAGATTGTAAAGCAAAATCACTGTTCACATTCAACATATTGAGATTTGTACCGGTAAATGAATGAGGATATTTCAGATGATACGCATTCAAGTATGTAGAGGCTCCAATCGATAATTTCTCGATATTTGGGGTAATGAGTCGATCAAGACTTGACATACGAACTTTCACCTTAATCGAGGGATAACGGTCAACATCGAGAGGTAAATCAATGGGCAGAGTNCGGTTTTGAAAACCTGGTATGGGTNTGTCATTGTCATCAAGAATNTCGAANCGTACAGTCGTATTCTCGGGCTCTTGGACAAACCCGTCAAGTTGACCCCATCCAAAAGAAGGGTCTGGAACGAGTAAGTCAGAAATCCATGAACCTTCAGGTTCATAGACATCAATCTCAATACCTGCATCATCGATGTACCAACCATCCAATTCGATAAGTTGGTCTGAGAAAAAGGTAAATTTAGCGCGCACTGACTGACCTGTGAGATTGGATAAATCGTATTGTTTGAGGTCAAAACCCCGTTGCACATTGTGACATCCACCTACAACACGCGAGCCATCAAAAATTCCTTGATTGAACAAAGGGGAATTCACATTTGTTGTCGAAATTTGGTCATGGAAACTACCCAGTGTTGGAGGAATGAACCACCAATTTTCTCCCCCATCAGTCGATATTGAAACCGCACCTCCGTCCCAATTCGCTTCAGTGCAAACCCAACTTCGGAAGGTTAAGCGCGATGTCGAATTTTCCGGAATGAAATACTCCGGGGTGTAAAGCTCTGTCCACATATTATTTCGATATTCATCATTCAGGTAAATTCCAGCACCATTGGCGCCTGAATGCCATACGCCCGGCCCGAAGCCTGAACTGTTACTGGTCGAGCCAATATCCCAACTTCGACTCGATTGAGACCACAGGGACCATCCAGCAGGAAGTTGATTTCCTGAATCAAAATTATACGATGTGGTAGAAGCAGTATTATGGCCAAAAGATGTCAGCCACTGCCATTCGTTCGCACCTGACGTCGACACAAGCCATCCATCAACTGAACCGTTGATACCCGATGGTTGTTGGGAGAAATTTTTCACTCGCTTGTAGACTTGAGATGCCGTACCACGATCGGTCCAAACAGCAATGTCATCAATGGCGATTCCTTCCCAACCAGAAGAAGCCATTCCACCATAATTTACCTGAGCGTCTGTTTCAACAACTATTCGCAAAAAAATCGTGCTAGCGTTTAGAGGCGCTGTTGTTGTCCAAGGTAATGAATAATAAATTGGNCACCACTGATTTTGAGAATCANCGCCATTGAACCATTGCCCGTTGCATACNGCACCACGATTTGGATGGCCGGGATATATCGAGATTGGAAAAAAACTGTAACCATTATCAAGTGAAATTTCTGTGACGAGATAATCGCTTGCGCCCCCTTGAATATCCCAATTTACCCACAATTCAAGTTCAACATTCTGTCCGGTCATGTTTGAAAGGTTAACCGGAAGTATCAGTTCTCCGAAAGCATTTGGAAGGTAATCACCCGTCATGTTTCCGTGGAACCATGCTCCATGAGGGTCTCCTTCATTNCGAATCTCAAAATTATCGACAAACCAGCCTCCACGCAAACCTGGTGTTGAACTCGTATGGAAACACAATCGAAATTGCACAGTTGATTGGAATTGAGTAACGAGTGAGTCAAGTTGGAAATANGCAGTGCTCCAATTCGAATATTCTCCNTTCCAAACCGAAGNTGGAGTGTTGTTGAGCGATGCGGATGAAGGATATCCTGATGATGGAGAAAGTAAACCCCAACTGCCATTGGTATGACGGATGTCAATCCAAGCAGCATCATCAGCAAGTAAAGCGGTCCAATGTTCGAATGTTANTGTGTAATTGTTGATGAGAAAAGGGGCATCTATGGCTGGTGATTGAAGGCACCCCTCCATGTTTGGACCAATATCACCAAATGCTTGAGTTGACAAAAATCCGACAGAGTTGGAACCATTGTCGGGCACAAGCATACCTGAATTTGTGTTCACAGGAACAATACTTGGTCGCTGAATTGACCACACCTCATGGTCCTGTCCAGAACCCAACCACCTCGGTGATGAAGTGACTGTCGATTCAAAATCAGTGATGGTTCCAAGAGAGGAGTTGGNCGCCAATGTCAATCGACCTCCATGACCGATACCATTGGATGAGATATGAGTCCCATTCCATTGGTTGGAAGTACCAATCCCAAAATGCGTTCCGTTTGATGAGGAGGTATTCCATATTGGCTCTACTTCAATCGTACCATCCAAGAAAGTCTTGTTCGTNGGCACTTGAATCAAAGTCGGTANCGTTGAATTGATGTTGGTTTGATTCGGTCCAGGATGAAAGATTTTTTCGCCCGTGACCTCGAGTTGTGGTTCGGGCAAGAGTGATTCTGAAAAGGTGGTATCGGAGGCAGTAGTTATCGTACTGCACAGCATCAACATCACAAGGAAAATTGCCGTGGAGGATGAGGAGAAAGGACGAGAAATCCGACGCTTTTCAACAGACACTCATACACACCTCGCTACGCGAGGTGAGCCATCAAATATGAAAGAGTGTACTCTTTGTTCGACAAATCTTCAATGAAGGGTTCAAAGTGTGTCGGCCATACGGTGGAACGATGTCGAACCTCGGCGACCTTGATAGTGCACAGTCACGCGAGGTCGAAGAACAGTTGTTTGCAACCCATCGCCTCCAAGCAAACAGGCATGTCCCAGTTCCACTACCGCGTCAAGATTTCTGGAATATGGTTCACCAGCTCTTGAAGACGCTCGATTTAGAGATACAAACCATGATGCAGAAAGGTATGACTGGAATGCGGTTGCAAAATTTGCAAAAAAGACAGGCGAACATTCGATTGATTGCGTCTGAACTTGCACGTAAACGGCTTGTTGCAATGATGCAACACGTTTCATCACAGTCGCTTCGAACCTCTGCTCAATCCGGCATGAGTCAAGATTTACCGGCATTGGACTGGCAAAGACATGACCCCGCTGAGAAGGCAATTTATCATATGATGCAAGTCCAAATCGATCGATTCAAAATGGAAGTNGATTGGAGTTCAATGCAGAATGGAATCGCCGGCGAGGTAAGTGTTCAACAACCTCTACACGCACCTGGAACGATGCAACTCGATTCTTTTGTAAACTCAAACATCACAGGTAAAGCGCCGCCAGACTTGGCGTTTGAAGACGATGAACCATCAGCTGAGCCACTTGAATTTGCTGGGGATGAAGAGGACCGACTTGTCCATGAAGAATGGCCGGATTTAGACGAGTATATCCATGCAGACTTGGAGGACTCCTCCCCTCCAAAAACCCAAACCCCTGTAAATGCAAGCACAGAAAAAGAACTGTCAAAAAAACATGCTGCTGCACTTGAATTAGCGCCATCAAAAAAGCCTCAATCACAGATTGAATCTTTCGAATTGGAACCTCAACCAAGTGTTGCAGAAGATTCGGTTGAAACCACTGTTGAAGTCACAGATGATTTGCATCGAATTCGTGTTCTTGTATCAAGCCCCGAGCCCGTGGCTACGAAAAGCGGTGAGGAATTGATGCTTGAAGAAGGCGACATTCAATTTGTCGATGGGGACACTGCCGAGTGGCTAATTGATTCAGGCGTTGCAGAATCAGCAAAACTTTGAGCAAAAGACACATAGCATCGACTTGTGATTCAAGTCGATATTACCTATCAGTTCACTGAACGCATCGAGAGTTCAATACTTACTGTGTCTGGAATAGGAATTCGAGTAACCTGTCGTAGAGCAGATTCACCTTTTCCGGATGTGATGTCCATTTCAAGCAGACGCTTGTGGACACGTAGTTCCCAGTGGTCGTAGGTTTCAACNCCTTCTCCATCTGGTGACTTACGAACTGGCACAACAATGTGTCGGGTTGGAAGAGGGATAGGCCCTCGAAGGGAAATTCCGCCGTTATCACAAATCGTTTTGATTTGACCAGCAACATTATCGATATCTCGGTGGTTTTGACCAGTGAGTTTGATGATTGTGACTGCTGCCATACTCATTCCTTCCGATTCCAAATGATTCTAGAGTGAAGTTCACTTCTTGTCAATCTTCAAACAAACACCAGCTGCGACGGTCTTACCCATGTCACGGATAGCGAAACGAGAGAGTTCAGGGAATGTATCCATCTGCTCAATCGCCATTGGCTTGTTTGGTTGGAAACGGATAAGACATGCGTCACCGGTCTTAAGGAAAGACGGGTTTGCTTCTTTACCGGACCTGTTGGTCTTCTCAAGAAGTTCAAGGAATCGAACTGCAACTTGAGCAGTGTGTGCGTGGAAAACAGGGGTGTATCCAACGGAAACAGCCTTTGGAATGTCCATCAACTGAATCTGTCCGACGAATGTTTCGTCGTGTCGAACAAACATAGGCTCATTGTCAGCGTAACCAGCAACGTCACCACGTCGAATATCGACTTGAGCAAGTCCACGAACGTTGAAACCAACGTTGTCCCCTGGCTCTGCCTTAGGGACCATTGTGTGGTGCATCTCAATCGACTTGACTTCAGCGGACTTCTGTGAAGGGTTGAAGACGACNGTCTTACCAACATTCAGAGTACCTGTTTCAATCTTGCCGACAGGAACTGTACCAATACCAGAAATCTTGTAGACATCTTGAATTGGCAAGCGAAGTGGCTTGTCAATTGGCTTGTCTGGCATGGTGATCTTATCAATTGCTTCGAAAAGTGTAGGTCCGTTGTACCATGGGCAATTATCGGACTTGTTGAACACATTGTCACCGTTCAATGATGAAGCAGGAATCATTGGAATATCATCAGGCTTGAATCCAGCCATCTTGAGGAGAGCACCAACTTCTGAGCAAGCAGCTTTGTACTTGTCTTCAGACCAGTCAACACCGGAAATATCCATTTTGTTGACGTGAACAATAAGTTGCTTAACACCAAGTACCTTTGCAAGGAAAGCGTGTTCCTTGGTTTGGGCGTTGACACCGTCGTTAGCAGCACAAAGAAGTACTGCAGCGTCAGCTTGCGAAGCACCGGTAATCATGTTCTTGACGAAATCTCGGTGACCTGGGGCATCGATAACAGTCCAGTAATAATTTGGAGTGAAGAACTCTTTGTGAGCAACGTCAATGGTAATACCACGTTCACGCTCTTCCTTGAGTCCGTCCATGACGTATGCAAGTCCGAATCCAGCCTTACCGGATTCAGCAGCGAGTTTTTCGTTCTTTTCAATAACGTGTCCTTCAATGTGACCGGAGTCNAGTAGTAGACGTCCGACTGTTGTTGACTTTCCGTGATCGACGTGTCCGATGAACACAATATTTAGGTGAGGCTTGCTCTTATCTTCCCATTGACTTCCCATGGTAATTACTCCTTAGCATCCCATCCGAACCACCACCCCTATTTGAAAAGCGCGACGCGGCATTGGATACCTCATTACCACAGAATGCCACTCAGGAATGCTTTTTTTTCGTCTGCTAGAGTATTTTTAGCAAAGTTGCGCAAGTCAATTACTCAGCCCCGTGAATTGAGCCGTCCTCTGCGATTTTGTACAATCGAATTGTGCTGGTTGCACCAGAGATTGCCTGAGGACTCCCAGAGATGGCAACAACTCGGTCTCCAACACCAATTGTTCCGTCTTCGAGCAGCAGGTGTATCGAAGATTGCATAGTTTGCGAACCTCGCTCAAATTCCTCGACCATGAGACCTTTGACCCCGGGAATAAGTTGAAGACGACGCATTGCTCGAATACGATTACTGACTGCAGTAACGGGAATACCTGGGCAATATCCTGCTACAAGTCGTGCCGCATTACCGTGCTGAGTTGCCACAACAATATGTTTGGCTTTGGAGATTTTCGCAAGTTCAACACCTGCATGAGCAACAGACCGTGTTGAAACAAATCGGGCAAGACCGCTTGGACGTTGGTCTGATGAATTCAAACCCTTTTCACTCGCCACAGCAATCTTCGCCATTGTTTCAACAGCTTGTAGAGGGTACTTTCCAAGTGCGGTTTCACCTGAGAGCATGACTGCAGTTGCACCGTGCCGAATAGCACCAGAGACATCGCTCACTTCGGCACGCGTTGGCCGTGGCTGAAGAGTCATAGACTCGAGCATTTGGGTGGCGACAATGACAATTTTCCCACGAGTTANGGCTCCATCGATGATTCTCTGTTGTGCCTCTGGCACGTCTTCGAGAGGAATTTCAACACCTAAATCTCCTCGCGCCACCATTACCGCATCTGCCGAATCAAGGATTTCATCAAGATGCTCAAGAGCGACTGGGTGTTCAATTTTAGCGATTAAAGGTACATGCAACCCAGCATCCCGGACTGCTTTCTGAGCAGGTTCGAGATCTTTCGCTGTTCGCACGTAACTAACGGCGATGTAATCTGCACCAGCTTTCAGGGCATGAGCGAGAGCTGCCTCATCGTTTGGACCGATAGCAGGCAAATCAACCATAGTGCCAGGAACATTTACTCCTTTACGTGAACTCAAAACGCCTCCATCTTCCACAACACAATCGACTATACTGTTGGATTCACCAGGCGATTTTACCACTTTGAGGCGGACTAATCCATCGGCGATGAGTACGGGATCTCCAACCTTTAATTCAGCCGACAAACCCGAATATTCTACAGGAATATTTTGGGCATCGGCCTCATCCATTTCCGAACGGCCGCAGTGCAAACGAAGCGGAGCGCCTCGTTCCAAAATAACGACATCAGGGAAGTTGCCCAGTCGAAGTTTCGGACCAGGTAAGTCCGCCAAAATGCAAGTTGGATGACCTAATATGGGCTCTAGTGAACGTATTCGGTCATACAATGGTGACTTGTCTTCGGGAATGCCGTGAGAATAATTGAGTCTGCAAACATTCACGCCTGCGCTGAGTACAGACAACAAAGTGTCAGGGTCGTCGCAGGCTGGACCAATGGTCGCAACAATTCGTGTTCTTCGCATGATGCTCATCTCCAAATGAGTTCTAACGATAATACAGGCGAATCACAAACGATTCAACCTTCAGGTCGTTGATTTTTTCGTTACGAATTTGTAGAACCCATTCTCCATCACCGTACGTCGATTCTGTATCGGTAAACATGTATGAACTGAGAGTTAAATGAACGCAATCGTTTGTATCCTCGTCGCAATCATCACCATCGGTGCGTTGGTCGAGACCCTTTTCCGATGTGTTGCTGGCTTCTTCGTCTTCTTCATTGAATGCATGGATGTCCAATTTTGCTCGACAATTTGTTGAACCAAAAGCAGAATTGCAGTCATCATCTTGCTGTGGATAAGTAAGTTCACCAACTGCTTTTCGAATCGTATTGCCTTTGTCCTTGTCATAGATAATATTCATGTCGAAGTCAAGTGTTTGTGCATTGCCAGAGGTGTTNCCACCCATCTCAAAATCAGACCACTNACCTGCATAACTGACGTAAACTTTAATCGAATCTGAGTCGGTCATTCCAGCACTGTTTACGATGTTTAGATGCACTTCATATTCACCTGGCTCTACATTCGTCCAATCGACGGTTTGACCGGTTAAATCGGCATCATTTTCAGAATCGCCGTCGTTATCTTTGTCGGTTTCAGAATCCAAATCCCAACTGTATTCGGAAATATATTGATTCGAATCGCCAGCATCTGAAGATGATGCATCAAGATTCACGGAAATTGTAGCAGAAATATCCCTGTCAGTCATCGATTTATCCATTTCACAAATCCACACAACAATATGAGTATTCTCACTTATCTCATCGTTGGAGCAATCTTCATCATCAGCGTACTGAGTAATCTCTGCTGTAGGAGCAATCGCAGTAGCATCATTGACCGTTACGGTTTTTGTCTGCGTAGAGGTCTTGGAACCATCAGATACAGTGAGTTCAATGACTTTCTGCCCTGCAGAGTCGTATTGCCACTCGGCCGTCCTACCTGTCTCATCAATGGACCCGTCTTCATCAAAATCCCAACGGTAGGTAAGGCTGTTGCTTGGCGTAGAACTCGATGCATCGAAACTAATCGTGTCCCCAACCCGAATGTTTGTGTTCGGCGTAATTTTGAACACGGCTAAAACTTCACTTTCAGCGTCGGATGAATTCTGATCGATTACGCACCCAGCAAGGCTTGAAAATACCATGACTGAGGTGAGAAACAACGGCACAAATGCTGTCTTCATGATACTGATGTGGAAAGCCTTCATCAAAAGGCCTTCCTCTTTATTCGTCATTTTAGAAGGAAAAAAGCGTTGTTTGCTTATTACCGGATACCAACTCTTTCGCAGTCCAACCAAAAGCTTCGGTGATTCGCCCTAATGCAGCGGCAAGCCTTTCTGCGTAAAACTGACCATCATACGAGGAAATACCGCCATTTTCTTCATTCTCCAACCAGGGTTCAACGCGCATTGGACGCTGGGATGCATCGGTAACAATATAGGAGACTTTCATTCCTGATGTAAAGCCTAAACCAAGAGCAATCCTTGCCTTTGCGACCCTCACTTGGGCCATACTGTCTGGATTTGCATAATCTTTTGAAAAATCAATTTCACCATTGGAAACTCGCCCCTTACATGATTTAGCAAGGATAAGTTCAGAAGCATCGATTTCACAATTCTTGACCGACTGTACTCGAGATAAAGCATACTTCACCAATTCATCACCTTCATCGGCCAAAGCATGGCTGAACATTCGTTTCATGGTCGAAGTAAGATAATTGAACGAATCTGTTCTCTGTGTTTCATACCCTCGGATGAGCATTTCTTCGCTGGGCCAAACCACTTGCCCGACATAGCGCTTTTTTGCGCCATGACTAAAGAATACTGAAAGACCCTTTTCAAATTCAAGCACTGCGGAATCCTTGCTGTATCGTTCAGCAATTTCCAGACCGAAATCAATCATATTTTGTTTTGCCACATTCCACTGCTCCAATTTTTCAACTGCCTGCACATCGCCCTTCTGCGCTGCCAGAACCTCGCTCTCACGCAAGGAAGACGGGGCAGTAGATTCAACTGGAGAACGGACGAATATCGAATCTGTATCAGAATACACCACTCCATGACCTTCTTCTTCCAGTTGAGAGATGATTGCCTTGATGTTGTGACGCGCCCATGCTGTAATTGAAGAGCCGAGGTCTCGATGAGTAAATCGATAAAATCCGCTAGCAAAAACCCCATAAAACGTGTTCATGAGAATCTTCACCGCATATTGCATCGAATCGTGAAACGATTGCTGTACGGAATTTTTCGAAGCAATGGCATCCTTAAGTGCAGTTTTGTGAACATCCCGCTGCATCATAAGATCTTCAAGAAGTCGTGGGACCAGCCCTTTTCGTATCGATTGGTGACGAAATCGCGCGCCGGTTGGAGCAGTATAAACGGGTTCATCATCCGAAGGTTGGTCTGGTTGTGCCGGATCAATTCGGGTTGTGTAACAGATATTTTGACCAATCATTATCGAGGGATACATGCTCTTGAAATCAAGAACTGCAATCCATGGATGGAGGCCCGCATCTACTTCGTGGACATATCCTCCGGTGATTTGCCCTTCCTTGGCTTCAGCAGAACCTGTCAACGGTACAGCGACATTCTCTCTATCTGCCAATCGAATAACTAAAGAATCAACCAATTGACTCGTACTGCCAATTGCGGCAGTATCAAAGGCAACTTTAGCTACTGCTGCCACAGCCTCCTTTCGACGTATGACTTGCAAGGCGTTGAGAATATCGAGAGGCAACTCTGCATCTCGAATACAATACTCCATGACCTCTTCTGGGCGCTCAGCCCACTCTTTGTCCATCTTTGAAGCATCAACATCCATCTTGTGTTTTTCTTCATCTTCTGGAAAAAGAAGATTGGTGATAAATGAGAGCGTTTCTCGCTGTGGGCGCAGGGCCATACGCGCTTGCCACCAAGCATCAACGACGCTTCTCCCTGCAACATTCCAAGCACGGGTTGATTGACGCCGAGGAAAGAGGCCTGAACGGTTTCGTTTTGACTCGCTTTCACTCTGTTCAACACGACCCCATCCAAACAACTGAGCTTTTTTGCGCCATTCCTTCGATTTGGTTTGAAATTGCATCCTGTCGAACAATCGTGGTAAATCAAAATTATCGATATTGTATCCAGTGATAATATCTGGGTCCATTCCACGAACAACCAAAGTAAGATTTTCCATAATGCTTGATTCCTCTCCCTTAAACGAATACGACTGACGCGTACCGGTCCCCATGTCTTCAATCCATGCTGCCGCACAAAGTATGGTTTCATGTTCAACACTGGTTTCCAAATCGAACGAAAATACGCGGAATGGAACCTGGAAAGGTTCGCAATCTTTCAGTTGAGAAACATTGCATGCTACAGTAACATCAACCGAATATCTCCCAGAACCCCCTGCTTGTATGACTGCATAGGTTCGTTCGAGGTTTTCATCCGAGTCTCCTCTTCGATCAACAACCTCTCCTTCGACAGAGATGTGCATCCTTAAATCGTGATCAAGGAATAAGCGATTCACAAACGGGATGTCACCTGAGTAGATCTGCCATGATTGTTTTGAAAGCATTTTTCTTAGATTGGGAACAACAAACGGCTGACGAACTGTGACGGTCCATATTGGCCTTGTGCCTAAATCAGTTAGTTTCATTGTTGGACCGGAAACTTCGACAACATCCTTCATTGCTTCAACTTCTTTGACCCTTTGGAGAACAAAATCGCTGATGCCTAATTCTTCATTCCATGCACTCAGAGGAGTGATTTCAAAAGATGGCCGGAGGCCAGAAACCAATAGGCAAACAGATTCTCCAGATTTGCTTCTGCCAAAAATTTCCAAGACTGTTTTTTCATCGGAATCTGACTCAGGTTTTGCCTCTACTGAGTGATAACGACCGCTAATCACGCCGATATCATCCCGGAATGTCACTGTTTCACCCCAAACAAAAGCAAGGCGAACCACTCTATGGCCTTGCCTATTGGAGTAAAAAGAAAGCCAACCATGCAAAAACCCATGTTTCCTCCATGTTTTTGAAGAGGAATGATTGAAAGCCGAATCTCCTTGGTCGACACGCAAGGAAGGTGTGGGTGATGACAGAAAAAATTGAATGGGACAGTCTCACCTTTTCTCTAACACCCACCGATACGATGTATCTCACTGAAACAACTGCTACTGAACCCTGGATGCCGGGCTCTTTACGACCGTATGGGCCAATTTCCATGTCTCCTGCTGCCGGTGTAATCAATTATGGCCAAGGACTGTTCGAAGGCATGAAAGCGTTTCGAACCTCCTCTGGAAGAGTGGTTTTTTTCAGACCAGAAGAGAATGCAAGAAGAATGCAGAGAGGAGCAGACAGGCTCAAAATGCCTCCCGTGCCTGAATCAATTTTCATCGATGCAGTTGAACAGTGCGTACAAGCAAACATCGATTGGGTGCCTCCAACTGGAAAGGGAGCAATGTATGTTCGCCCATTACTGATGGGTTCAGGGCCGATTCTTGGGGTTGCACCGGCTCCTTCGTACACATTCCTCGTCTATGTAACTCCAGTTGGACCCTATTTCAAGGGTGGCGTTTCAGCAATCGACTTGCTGATTTCCGAAGAATACCACCGGGCAGCTCCCGGCGGCTCAGGTGGGGTCAAAGCAATCGGCAATTATGCACCAGGTATGATGCCGAGTAAAAAAGCAAAAGCAGCAGGATACGCCGAAGTCATCTATCTGGATGCAGAAACACATAGTTTCATCGAAGAAGTGGGTGCTGCAAACTTCTTTTGTGTCAAAGAAAACATTCTCTACACGCCAGAACTTACTGGAACAATTCTACCTGGTATTACACGCCAATCAATCATCCAGCTTGCGCGACACAATGGGTTTGAGGTTATCGAAACAAAAGTGTCTGCAGAATTTGCGATGGATGCAGATGAAGCATTTTGTTGCGGTACTGCAGCTGTTATTTCACCGATTGGCTCAATCACTAAAGGTGACCAAAAAGCGACTTACGGTGACGGGACGCCTGGTCCTGTAACTGAAACTCTGTACAATCATTTGGTTGGAATACAAAACGAAACCGAAGAAGACATTTTCGGTTGGTTGCACGAAATCCCATTGTGATTAACGCTTCTTGAAACTAGAGCGCTTTTTGAAGCCACTTTTTTGAGATGACTTTGAGCCGCTTGATTTGCCTTTTCTTTGAGCACGAGCCCTTCTATCTCCTGTTTGCGGTCCTTTGGCAATCCTTTCGGCATTCGCCTCTTTTTGGTCTCGTTGCATCTGCCGCCATTGAGCACCGATGAGTTGCATAAGTTCCTCTTTCGAATTTGCTCCAACCGATTGACGTGAGCCTGCTCGTGAAACCCACATCCGGCCCTCTTTCGCATGCGGCCTACTGGGATGTGATGTGCCCTCCTCGCGTTTGATTTTTTTCAAGCCCAACTTCCGAGCTGCCAAAAAAAGTCCTTCAAGATCTGGCTTGATTACAGACGAATCTTTAGGAACTCGTCGGCCATTACGACGAGAAATCCGTGTATCAAAATATCCTGGCCAAACACAGATTCGGTCAGGGTTGTGGTCCATCGAGGTTCACCATGTGCGCCGTGGAGCGCGAACAATTTGAATACTGCGGAGAGTATTCAGTCAAGAAGAACGCCATTGATGACGCCGTCTTTACCTGGTCGAGAAGTAATTCGAACTCGTCCTTGATCGGTCTCAATGACTGCTCCTTTAACCAAAATATTTCGTCGAACATAGTTCGGATCTGATTCGTTCTCGATAACATTGTGAATGGTTCCAATCTTTGTTGTACCCTTCTTTGGGTTGTTGATTGATACTCGATTCTCAGCCATTACGCGCACCAATGTGTTTCCACCTGTTCGGCGGTAAATCTTGCGCTTTGGTTCGCCGACCAATGCCATCTGCTTCTCAGATGAGATTTCTGTAGAACGCTTGCTGCGAGCCTGAACTTTGCGTCCACCGCTTGGTTTTC
This sequence comes from Methanobacteriota archaeon, assembly GCA_002687075.1. Lineage (GTDB taxonomy): Archaea > Thermoplasmatota > Poseidoniia > Poseidoniales > Poseidoniaceae > MGIIa-L1. The sequence goes on along the minus strand of NYZH01000010.1, from coordinate 34,519 downwards.
TTCGTGAGATACCGTGCCATTGAGCCATTGTAGTGCCACCTTGCAGAGCATTCCCACCAACAGGGGATATAAGAAAGCAACCCTACTTACATCGTGTTTCAATCGACGAAAAAATTGTTCCTTCACGGTCTTCCAAGGTTGCATAAACCGAATCATTTGGATGCAATTGGCCTACTCCAGAAGGCGTACCAGTGAACAAATAATCACCTGCTGCAATTGGAGCCCATGTCTTCAATTCTTCAATTTGAGCACGTGGTGTAATGGTCATTTCAGACAACGGTGCCGATTGAACCAGCGTGTTGTTAACCCATAGATTCAATTTGAAACCACTCTCTTCACTCACGAGGTCTTCAAATGAACCGTGCCAATCTCGAAAACCTCCAATATAAGCACTTGATTTGAAACACTTACCCTTGGTCCAAGGCAATTGCTCTGAACGCAATTCTGATTGCACCAATCTATCGGTCAAATCCAAACCAACAGCAATGGCTTCAGGCTCAAACTGCTGGTTTAAGCGTAAGACACACTCAATCTCATGGTGTACTTCACCAATGTGGTTGGAAACAGGAATCTGTCCGGTTCGTTGAATGCAGTTGTTCGGCTTTACAAAAAAAACGGGCGATGGCGGTTGCTGATTGCCGAGTTCAATTGCATGTTTGGAAAAGGTTCGGATTGTACACCAAAGCGCCATGTGACCCCCATGAACACATCCTTCATCAAACACGGGGTCAAGCCAACGGTCAAGAAGTCGGTTGCCTTGAGCAGAGCATGACCCGCGACTGGAATATGAAAAAACGTAGGCCGGTGCGAAGAAAAAAAATTGCACCGTTGCTGGTTGATTTAGAAAACGCTCTTAATATCGACCTTGAAGTGGATGGTGCATTCTTAGAAATGGCAGAGTATGGTCCATGGACCATGGTTTTGGTCGATAAAATTGCCAAAGCAATTGAGGTTCAAAATGACTTGCAGGAAAGATTTGTATTTCTGACATTGCGAGGATTTCTCGAGCACGAACATGCTGCAAAATGGGTNGAAGTTGANCACGGNGCTATCCCTTTNTTGATGAAAGGGGCGGATTGCATGGTAGCAGGTGTGCACGGAGCCGATCAAGGTATTGAGGTCGGCGATTTAGTTTGGATTCGTGACATGACGCACAAGCGTCCACTGGCTATTGGATGGGCTATAATGGAAGGAAATCAAATGGTTGAGGAAACAAAGGGAAAGGGTATCAAGACTCTGCATTGGGTGGGAGACGAGCTTTGGGACATGGAACTTTAGTGATTTTTCCACCTTACACCTAAATACATCTCCAACTTAGCAGAATCATGCGAATCAAGAGCGTCTTGGTAATACTGGCAGTGTTCATCCTCATCCCAATCTCGTCTATGGCTTCTGAAGTAAATGCTGGTGAAGACGTGAATCCGGAAGATGGTGAGGTACCATTCACAATCGCTGAACGTACATCTCCGTCCGTGGACGGTGATGTATGGAGCCTTTCAATTGTGATGAACGATGAAGAGGCAGCNAACGAAACAGAATTTGAATTGACGACACAGGTTTGTACAAACGATGGTGTCTGTGATCCTCCGGTAAAGATGGATGCCGAAAAAGAAGGCAACACATACTCGATATCCGTAACACCTCCGTCAGACCATACCTACGTCAATTGGCGCGTGAAAGCAATCTACAGCGATGGAAACACGACGAATTTCCCTCAAGGTGACTGGTACAAGACTTGGTCATCGTGTTACTATCAGCAAGATTCCGGCTGGGGCGGTGAAGACTACCAAGACGGTGAATGCAGTACCGGTGAAGATGTAGGCTTGCCTGGTTTTGGTGCCGTGATAGCAAGCACAGGAATTGCATTCGCTGCAATTACTCGACGTGATTGAAATACTCTACAAGGCGCTCAACAAATCTTCGCTGTTCAATACCCCACTCGACCATTATCACTTTACAAGAGCTACGTGTCTTGGTTATCGAACCTTGAATGAATCCAGCCTGTTGTACATCGCTGGCAACCAGTGGAAGGTTCTTGCCTCTGAAAGAAAGAAGACAACCGTTGGATTCAATCGACGCTTTACCATAGTCAAAAGTCAATGATGTCTCTTTCTTGTTGAGAGTGAATTCAACTCCTCCTGCCTTTAGGAAGCGTCGTAATGCAGCAAATATTGCACTACCATCACCGTCAGATGACGATCCTCCATAGGCAGATAGGAAGTCAAGTTCTGTTGAATTTTGCTCCATGAGATGGTCCAAATCGCGAGTTCTCGGCTTTCCATTTGCCATGCTATCGTGTGGTGTACTCCACGACTGTTCTTTGTTATGTCGCATGGGTGTACTGACCACGAGACAAGCGCATGACAGACCGAAAATCGTTCCACTGAGATTCGTAGAGTACATCACAAGAGTACTCGGTTCGAACTCCAATCAACAAATTCCCTTCAATCATGGCGTCGAGAACCAACGAAGGCTGCCCCAACTAGTGCCATGGTAGTTATTATCGCCAAGAAGCCAGGTACTGACTCGTCATCAGAGTCGTCCGCAGAATCGCCTCCTGCTGGAGGCGTGACTTCAACGACTCCGCCGTCACCAACAATGACTTTACCAAACATTCCAGCAGCCAAATGGGGTTCACAAGCATAGTAGAAGGTTGTACTATCAACATCAAAGGTGTAGCGGAAATCTACTGTAGTTGCAGCTGTGCCCGATGAAATCCCGTTCGCTGAATAAGTGGTGGATTGGTCGCCGTCAACCTGTCGTACATTGTGAGCCATTGATTCATTCTCCCATTGCCAGCAAACGGTTTGTCCTACGGTGATGGTGAGTTCTGATGGAGTGTATTTCAAACCACTTGGTGCGATTCGAACCGTAGCGTCACAATCAGGAAGCACTGGTTCGGGAACCGGATCTGCTGGCGGCATCAAGACCTTGTCAATGACGTGGATGATACCGTTGGAGGCTGCAACATCTGCGGTCACAACGTTCGCATCGTTCACNTGAACGCCTGCNGCGTTGACGGTNAACGTAACATTGTCACCGTTGAGTGCAGTAGCNGTNAGACCGTCNGTGAGTGCGGTTGATGCGACGCTACCAGAGACNACGTGGTAGGTNAGGATGTCAACCAAAGTTGCGTTCTCAGCATCTGTGTCAAANGTGGACAAATCGATTCCAGCAGCAGTGAAAGCTGCATCGGTCGGTGCAAAGACCGTGAACGGACCTGTACCCTGAAGAGTAGTTACAAGGTCGGCTTGTGCCAATGCTGCGACCAATGCGGTGTGAATACCGGTTCCGGTTGCAACGGTTGGGATGTCTACCAAGTCTGCTGGTGGCATTAGGACCTTGTCAATGACGTGAATGATACCGTTGGTAGCTGCGACATCTGCAGTCACAACGTTCGCATCGTTCACTTGAACGCCTGCTGCGTTGACGGTAAACGTAACATTGTCACCGTTGAGTGCAGTAGCGGTCAGACCGTCTGTGAGTGCGGTTGATGCGACACTGCCAGAGACGACGTGGTAAGTAAGGATGTCAACCAAAGTTGCGTTCTCAGCATCTGTATCGAAACTTGAGAGGTCGATTCCAGCAGCAGTGAAAGCTGCATCGGTCGGTGCAAACACCGTGAACGGACCTGTACCCTGTAGCGTAGTCACGAGATTTGCTTGGGCTAGAGCAGCTACAAGCGATGTGTGGATTCCAGTGCCAGTTGCAGTAGCAGGTATATCATTGAGTGTGGATGCGATTGTAAAGTCTGCAACCATCGAAGAGTGAACGGTGCAAAAGTAAGTCAAAGTGTCTTGTTCAGCGTCGAAATCTGGCGTGAAAAAGAGCGTGAACGATTCGTTGTCGGAAATTCCTGTTGAAGCCGAACCATCTCCGGCAATGAGAATGTCAGTGCTCGAAGCGGTATTGTATCCTACATCGCTGATGTAAAACGGATGGGTGGATGGATTGTTGAGACGCTGGAAATTGTAATTCTTCGATGTATCAATTTCCGTTATCTCGTTGCTGCCTGCAGCATCTGAATAAAACTGGTAGTACGGAGCACCGGCCATTGAACCGTCCCCGACGAACACATCCACTGGAGGCAACAGAACCTTGTCGATGACATGAATAACTCCGTTTGAGGACTCGACATCTGCACCGGTAACTAACGCATTGTTGACTCTCACCTCGCTTGTGGTCACAGAGAACGAAACTTTGTCGCCGTTAACTGCATCTGCAGTGGTTCTGTCAGAGAGGTCTGTAGACATGACCTTTCCGGAAACCACGTGGTAGAGGAGGATGTCAGTAAGAGTTGCGTTCTCATCATCGGTATCGAATGTTGACAAGTCGATACCGGCATCGATGAATGCTTGGTCCGTAGGCGCAAAGACCGTGAACGGTCCGTTGCCCTGCAATGTCGAGACTAGGCCGGCATGAGTGAGGGCAGCGACGAGTGTATCGTGCTCACCGGTTGCGGATACATTGGTAGGGATGTCGTCTGTTGCACCCGCAGATACTCCGAGAGGGAATGTGGAAATCAACAGGCTGGCTAAAATCAGGGTTGCTAATGCTCGCTTCATGGATGGGATTTTTTCACAACCCCTTCTTAAATGCCTGTTAGAATTATAAAAATTTCAAAACGGAGAGCGATATTCATCAACATCGCTCGCTATGCGAAGGAGTTGGTTGTATTTTGCAACCCGGTCGCTACGGGCAGGAGCACCGGTTTTGATTTGACCGGCCCGCGTTCCTACTGCGAGGTCAGCAATGGTGACATCTTCCGTTTCTCCACTCCTGTGAGAGATGACGTTGTTGTAGCCGTTAGAAGTTGCCAAATCCATGGCTTCCAATGTCTCAGTAACGGTTCCAACCTGGTTTAGTTTAACCAGCATTGCATTGGCAGCACCAATTTCAATCCCCTGAGCCAAACGCTCAGATTGAGTAACAAAAAGGTCATCGCCTACAGACTGCACACGATGGCCCTCGCGCTTGGTGAATGTTGCCCAGCCTCTCCAGTCATCTTCATCAAAGCCGTCTTCAATCGAAAGGATTGGATATTCATCCAACCAACCAGAATACAAATCTGCAAGTTCATCGCTTGAGAGAATCTTCCCATCCATGTGGTACCCCTTTTCAGAGTGAAATTCAGTCGCAGCTACATCCAAGGCAATTCCCATCTCTTCAGTCGAATATCCTGCGCCTTCGATTGCTCGAACCATGTATTTCAGGCCCTCTTCGTTTGCCGGAAGATTCGGTGCAAAACCTCCCTCATCACCGACGCCGCCCAAAAGTCCGTCTGACTTGAGTTCCTTCTTGAGAGCATGATACGTTTCCACACCAGCTCGAAGACCTTCTTCAAAAGTATCAAAACCGTGAGGCATGACCATAAACTCTTGAACATCTACATTGCTTGCAGCATGTGCTCCACCGTTCAAAATATTCAACATTGGAACCGGCATCAAACCTCCGGCAACTCCTCCGATGTATTTCCACAAAGGCATCTCATGAAGCGCTGCTCCAGCATGGAGGCAAGCCAGTGAAGCCCCCAACATTGCATTCGCACCAATTTCAGCCTTGTTTGGCGTGCCATCGAGTTCAATCATCAATTCGTCAAGTATTCTTTGCTCGTCAACGGGCATGCCAATCAAAACTTCTTGTATGCGATCTGTGACATTGTTAACAGCTTGTGAAACCCCTTTTCCGAGGTATCGGGATGCGTCGCCATCTCGCATTTCAAGCGATTCATAAGCGCCAGTTGATGCACCGGAGGGAACTGCTGCACGGCCCAGTAAATTACCATCGACGTAACAATCGACTTCAACGGTTGGATTTCCACGACTATCAAGAATCATTCGTGCATCGAGACCAGAGATGTGACCTGACATGGTGTTCCCTAAATTCTTCCAGTCAAAGACACTTCATGAAACAAACGGACAAACTTTGAAACGGGAGTTTTTTGTGAAAAACGAGTTTTTTACCTTTTTTCGGCACAAATATTCCATTGTGTTCCGGAAAAAGGCGCAAAGATGGTTTGATAAACCCAAAACAGTAGCGTCGACCATGCCCCGAGTAGCAGAAATCGACCGAGCAATCCTAGCCCAACTACGAACGAATGGACGAATGTCCTATGTTGAACTGGCGAAAGAAGTCGGTGCTTCAGAACGAACCGTGCGTACTCACGTTCGAAAAATGGAAGAAGATGGAACCATTCGAGGCTATACTGTTCGCGAAGGAGGCGTTGGATTAACTGCACTTGTACGAATCAAAGTCTCCCCTGGTGCAGAAATAGGTTCTTTTGCATCTGAAGTCACTGGATGGGACGGCATTGAAATTATTTACGAAGTCTCGGGAAATGCCGACCTTGTGGCTCTAGTTCACGTTGACGATACCATGGCTTTACGAACGCTGCTGGATAAAATGTGGCTTACTGCTCCAAATGAAATCGCTTCGACTACAACCGAATTGGTCTTGGAGCAGTACTGATTACTCTTCTTCTAGAGTCGAGTCGGCATCGCCTTTCACCGGTTTGTCTTCAGGAAGACTGTAATCTATCCCGCAACTTCGACAAACCATGTTTTTATCCCAATCGCATTGACGTCGACAACCTGACATTGCTGCACCTCAAGCTTTCCATTTGACTGAACATCCAATGGACTCTGTTTGAGATACGAGCGGCTTTTTTCCATTGAGCATCGCTTCCACTGCATCGCGCAGTTCATTGGTTTGAACCAAAGTTGGATTACGAGGAGAATCGTCCATCCTGCCTTTGTAGACGAGAGTTAATTCCGAGTCGAAAAGAAAAAATTCAGGAGTTCTTTTGGCACCGTATGCATGGGCTACATCCTGTGTAGAATCATGGAGGTAAGGATAGGGCATCGCTTGAGCTCTTTTTTCCATATTTTCATACGAATCATCTGGATAAACCAATGGGTCGTTTGAATTAATTCCAACAAATCCGATGCCAGCATTGTTAGATTCCTCAGCCATAGCATCCATTCGTGATATATTTGCGATGACATATGGGCAGTGATTGCACTCAAATACGACTATGAGACCGTTTTCGCCGCGTGATTCCTCAAGAGTCATTCGAATATCACCAACAGATGCATTCGCATTTTTCAGTTCATAGTTAGGAGCAGCATCACCGATATCAATGGCCATGGAGGTATGAAAAGGTCAAGCCTCAAAACCCCTTCGATAGAATTCTGTTTTTAGTTGAAATAGAGTAGAAGACCAAATCAACATGACTCTGATTGAACATTATTCAAAGCATATGCCCATCGAACACAAAGCAATTCAGTGGTTGACGTCGTTTTGTGAAACTGAGCCTTGGGTTCAACTTAGAAGCTCAAAAAACACTACTGATGAGTGTGAAATTCCACTTTTGAATGTGGAATTGATTGTTGAGAGTGTATCGAATCGTAGGTATGAACTTAAAATCTATGCGGGGATTGGAGAGCAAAGGATTGTACAACTCTTTCAACCTAGTCTGCGAGGAAAAATAAACCTTGAAAGTCAAATGGATGAACAAGATTCTTGCTTTGATAAAGAAAGATATTGGTGTTACCTGTGTTTGGAAGTCGAAGATGAACACGAATTTTTACCCTTTGGAGACCATCTAATTACGCTCGCTCTTGCACTTCGAGATGATGTGAACACTGCGAAAAAAATTCCGTTGCTTGACATGTTTTTAGCCCATGACGAAGACGAACACGTTTGGATTGAAGGTTACTATATCTCCGGGCCTGAAACAGGAATTTACGACCGAGAGGATGAGAAACTTATTCCCTTAGGAATACGAACACTGTGTCATAAATTCTCCTGCCTCGAAGACGAACTGGCCTGCTCCTCGTTCGGAGAAGATGAACGTTACAAAATCATTGAAGAACAAATGAGAACTGCCACAGTTGAAATTAGAAAAAACAAACTCGGCTCACTATATTCTTAGCGAGGTTTGATGACATACTGATTCTTGGTTGAGCCGAGAGTCATGGTGGTGGAGAGGTGCGGGGGACACATCACACTCTTGTTTTCAATTTGGAAGGATTCTCATCTTGCTCGACTGCAAGGCAGCAGAGGAGCCGGATTCAACATTGCCACAGGCGTAGAGGCACGAGTGGAATTTCTTTCCTCAAATACTCCAATAACCGAGGCTCAAATTTCAGCCGGAGAATTACCGGACATACCCGCTGGACCGGTCAAAAGCGGAGTTTTGGAAATTTATGTAGAGGACATGAAAGGTCAAGAAATGAAAAACTCTTCACAACTGTATGTTGACCTTGTTGATGAATTGCGTATTGCACGTCTACTTCGCCCCGAAGATTCGTACAGCATTCACGTTAAACTTGAACTTCCGACAAGCCAAGGATTCGGAATGTCTGCAGCTGGTTTACTCGCAGTTGCTCGATGCTTCAGTTCCATTACAGGTAAAGGTACAGAAGAACAATATCAGCGTATTGCTCACCGAATCGAACGTAAACATGGCTCAGGATTGGGCGATGTTCTGGGAATGTCGAAGCGTGGAGTTGAACTTCGACTTGAACCTGGAGCACCGGGTTCTGGAGGAAAAGTTGAGAACTTTACAACCGTACAACCCATCCTTGTCGTTTGGCAACAAAATGAAAGCAGACATACTTCGAAATACATCAATGATGTTCAATGGCAACGAGCAATTTCACGAGCTGGAGAACGTTCAGTGACTCGATTAAAACTCAAAGATTGGACATTTGAACGATGGCCTGACCTGATGTTGGAATCGCGTAACTTCTCCCAAGAATCTGGACTTCAAGACGAGGCGGCCCGCAAAAAACTCCTTTCTTTGGTTCGTGGAGAAGTCCTAAGGCTGGATCTTCAAGCTCGCTTGAATGTGCGGTTGTGTATGTTGGGAGTTTCGGCAACCATTCTTCCACGAAGACTGGATAGTCCACTTACCGATTCTGAACTTGAAAGTATTGCCAATGCTCTCAAAAAAGCAGGAATTGGTGTAGTCGAAACAAGAATTCACTGATTATTCCCCAGGTCCAAGTCGGCTGAGGTCCAAAACATTGGCATCGAGTAAAAGGCAACCGGGCATGAATAGATTTGCTGAGAATCCGTGTCGATAAACTACAGCCCCACTCCCCCATTCTTCGATATATCGAGCCATTTGTTTGGCCATCTTCTTGCGTTGGAAATCGACATCGGCGCCGTAGAAATGTTTGGCATCAATCCACGCAACAGGTTTACCGTTGATTTCAACATGATCGAGAAAAAGAATGTCAGGCGTTCGTACAGGCCGTCCCAAATCTTGCTTTTGCTCCTTAACCATCTCAGGTTGACGACGAATACGTACACCTTGTTGCTCGAACCAATCAGCAAGTATATCCTCAAACAGATCGGCTCGTTCCTGTGATTCACCTTGATCGACATTTGAAACTCTATCTGCAGCTTCAGCAGCCTCGAATTCCGTCCGCTCTCTCTCGCTTAATCGACTTGGTTGTCGGAGATGTTCTTTAATTTTGGACTTCGACCAACTCATCTCGGCCAATACAATTCGGAAAATATTCATTGGGGGAAAATCAAATCTCTTCGATAAATCCACTACACTCACTCCTTCGTTGTACAAGCGAAGCATATTCTTCGATTGCGAACGTAGTCTTCCGTGACCATATACGGTCTTCTGTTGCAGCAATGCCGAACGCAGAGAAAGTGCCTGCTCGAGAGTCATGTTGTAGTTTTTCGCAATCTCTGCGATTTCATCTACGCGTTCGTCATCAAGCCACCCAAACTCTCCTTTCCGAACGACATTCCCCGCCATTGATTCCTCGTCTTTTAGTGGAACTGGGGCAATTGTCCAATTGAATTTGAATGTTTTAGGCTCCGGTAAATCCAATGGGAAAGCCATCGGAAGTGGAACTCTTTTGAATCGCCCCAATGCAGCCTCATCCATCGCTTTAATCTCCGCTGCATGACGTTCTTGAAGAGATGATTTGGACTTACCACCGTATCGGCGTTTCCTGTTCTTTCGTCGTTGATTCTTTTTTGAAGAACCTCGAGAACTTCCACGTGAAGTGTTTCTCGAATCCCGACGATTGCCCTCGCTCATCATTCGCCCTCGTCGCCGACCGTCTTTGAATCCTCGCCTTCTTTTTCCAACATTGTGAGAGGTTGAGATTCTTCAATTGCCTGGGTGCCGTTACTCGTCAAGTCATTCAACCATTGCTGTGCAAAAGCCTTTGCTTGGGAGTCGATTCTTCCCCTGAAAAACCGATGCCATGACGAGATCTCCCACCAAGCTGCAATCTCTACACCGCCTTCATCTTCGCACAGTACAGTCACCGTCATCCGAAGAGACTTCAGGGCGGTGGCTACTGGAATACCGTTGCGTTGTTGCCCCAACCATTGAAATTCAATCTCGAGAAAAGATGGGTTCTCACCTTTTCGAAGGTCATGAACTTCCCATAATTCCTCTATCAGTCGCTGACGTTCAACCCTATGAAGATCAAATCGTTGATTGATTTGGAGATTACCTTTGGATGAAGATAAAACCCTTTGAGCAGAACTGTTCCATATTGGCCATGTGTCAAGGTTAAGAAGATTTGAAGCCGCTCGTTCAGAACATGAGCGCTCTAGAGGAGTACGCCATACCCTGTTGGGAGCAGTCATACTTCTTCCAACAATTTCCTTCTCATGAACTTGTGGGACTGTCTACACACGGTTTCAAATGCTCATACCCATTCCAAGAACTATGCGCAGCATTCAAATTCCTCTTTTTTTGGTAGTTTTGCTTGTCCTTGCAGGTATTTCAACGGCCAACTACAGCCATGAAAATGAACGACTTGAAGCCTCGATACAATTCCAATCCAGTGAAAACAATTCTTCGACTCTTGGATGGACCACGACATTCAGAGGCCCCTTCGAAGACTCTATTTCTGAAAGTGAAGTCTATTCAGACGGCAGAATAGTTTCTGCGGGCTGGTTTGAAGGATACATGAATTTGGGCGATGATGTCGATGGCTTAGTTTCTACCAATGATGGTCAAGACAGAGACTTTTTCCTTACATGGACGGACGGCAACGGTACGATTCTCTCTGCAACAGGGGGTGGTTCTGTTGGAATGGATTTCATTGAGGCAATCGAAATAATGCCCAATGATGATTTGGTCGTGGCCGGGACATATTGCTTGGGAAGTTCCAGCTTAGATTGTTCTATGCAACTGGGTGAACTCGATCCGCTGGAAAAAAGATTTGCTGATGATGAAGGGAACGCATTTGTAGCACGAATCGATTCCTCTGGTAACTGGATTTGGGCTACTCAAATTCAGAACAATAACGAATTGTTTGTCGTTGATTTGCTTGTTTCGGACTCGAATCAAATCCACGTTGCATTCACCTTTCGAGATGACATTGAGTTAGGTGAAGATACTGTTCAAGGTTTCTCAGACGCATCTTTGTCCATCGTTACATTCGATGAAAGCGGCCTAATTCTTTCGCATATTGAAACAGAATCGGGCGCAGGTGTGGAACCTATTGGAGCTCTATGCTCAGATGGTAACGGACAAATGTATGCAGTCATGTCATTCACAGAATTTCTCGCTATTGGAGAAGACTCTGTCGTCTCTGAAGGTGGGGCAGATCTCGTTGTAGCAAGTTTCACACCAACAGCATGGAATTGGATTATCAGCGGAAATGGACAAAGTGATGTGCGCGCATGGGATTGTGCTGGAATGCCTAACACTGGGATTAAAATCGTTGGAGAATTCTCCGCAAACTCAACTTTTGGAGAGTACTATACTGGCCCTTCTCTAGACACCGATATCTTTGTTGCTGAGGTTTCATCAAATGGAGATTGGCTCAAAATTACCACTGAAGGCGGCCCTGGCTTTGACCGAGGAATGGCAATTACCGTTTCAGAAACTGGAACAACAATTGTTACAGGCTCGACCACTGCAGGAATGACCCTTGGTGAAGATGTCCTTGTCGACATTGATAACAATGATAATGAATTTCAAAACGATATATTCCTAGGACAAATGGATGAGAATGATTCATGGGAATGGGCAATCATTGCTGGGGGTTCCGGTAACGACGTAGCAACATCGATGACATTGGGCAACGATGGTTCTCCAGTCATTTCTTTCACTCATACTAGTGATTTCAATACTCAAATTACGGAAAGCCTAGGTGGTTCTGATACTGGAATTTGGCTGTATCAAACCGATAGAGATGGAGACGGAATACTCGATGGAGAAGACAATTGTCCAAAAATTCACAATCATGACCAAGCTAATTTCGATGGCGATGTCAAAGGAGACAGTTGTGATGATGACGATGACAACGACAATGTCATCGATTTGAATGATGACTGTCAATTTGGAGAAAAAGGTTGGTTTTCTGAACCATCAACCGACCATGACGGGGATGGTTGTAGAGACTCTTCAGAGGATTACGATGACGATGAAGATACAGTTTTTGACCAAAATGACCTCTGCCCACTTGGTCCGGTTGGATGGATTTCAACAACCGAAAACGATGCAGAAAGCGATGGTTGCGAAGATGTTGATACCGATGGGGACAGTCTTGTAGACCAAATGGACAACTGTCCAAGTGACGCAAACAGTCTGCAAAACGATTTGGATGGTGATGGCATTGGAGATGTTTGCGATGTCGATGAGGATGGTGATGGAATCCTCAATATCCATGATAACTGCCTCAAGGATTCTCCACTATGGGCTTCCAATTCAGTTAACGATCATGACCGAGACGGTTGCCACGATTCTTTGACCGACTTGGACGATGATGATGACGGAGTGAGTGACGATAAAGACCGTTGCCCTCGGGGTGAAACCGGCTGGTCTGAAAACGCTGTAATCGATGACCATGATGGTGATGGATGTCGAGACTTGAGTGAAGATGATGATGACGATGATGATGGCATCACCGATGTTGTCGATAACTGCAAAACTGGATTGATTGGAACAGCAGCGCCTGGTCAAGATTTGGACTTGGACGGGTGTATTGACAGCACAGAGGACACGGATGATGATGAGGACGGTGTCGACGATTCGATTGATTTGTGCCCTCGTACTGTCGCTGGACAACAGGTCAGCCTAACGGGTTGCAGCCAATATCAACTCGATGATGACCTTGATGGGGTCGCGAACGCAATTGACCTGTGCCAAAATACAGTGGCTGGAAAAATTGTCGACTTGGCAGGATGTCAATTGAACATCGGAGAAACAGCAAATGATGATACATCCTCAGAAAGTGATTCGAGTATATCCTCGTGGCTGTATGTCTTCTCAGCAGTTCTTCTTGGTGCAGCAATTTATGTGACTTTCTTCACTTCACAAAATCCAAGGAAAATCCATTCCCAAACCGATACAAGCAGTAAAAATTTGTCGGAGAGAGATTCGTTGGTTGTTTCAATGGAATCATCCGAACAGGAATAGATGAATGAAAACGATAACATAAAAACAGAAACCAACTACTGTGTATTATGTCCCGGATTCTAAAGTGCAGTGTATCATTGATAATTTTGGTGATGCTGCTCAATATCCCGAGCATAGGCGCATACAGTGGTGGTAAAACAGGCTCTTCATCGAGTGGTTGTGGGTGCCATGGCAGTTCTGGAGGAATTGCCCCCACTATGAGTGGGTTGCCAAGCAGCTACACTCCTGGTCAAACATATTCACTTACTTGGAGTGCAGGCTCACCATCGACTGGCCAAGGGGGATTCAATCTCGATGCTTCGTCTGGAACTTGGTCAAACCTCGGAAATCGTGTACAATTGTCAAGTGGCGAGTTAACGCACAGTTCTGATCTGCAGCGCTCATGGACAGCAGACTGGACTGCACCATCAACAGGAAGTGGTAATGTTAATTTCAACCTTGCAGTGCTGTATGCAAACAGCAACAGTGGTACTTCGGGCGATAATTGGGCGACGAATTCATGGGCTGTCCCTGAAACAATAGTTCAGAATACGCCTCCAGTAGCCTCGAATGTTTATGTCGGTACAAGTGCTTCATCCGGAGCCATTACACAAGCATATTACGATCAGGATATTTTTGCATACTACGACTATGATGATGACGATGGTGATACTGAATCGAATTCTCAGTTACGTTGGACGAAAGACGGAATTAATGTTCCTCAGAGAAATGATTTTTCCAATGTCCCGAGTTCGTATACATCCATCGGTGAAGTGTGGACGATGAGCGTCACTCCATACGACGGGGATGATTTTGGGTCAACGGTGAGCGCCTCAAACTCTGTTGAAATCATTGATTACGATACTGATGGCGACGGTTACGGAGATCAAAGTGATGCATTCCCAAACGACCCAAATGAGCATCTCGATTCTGACTCCGATGGCGTCGGTGATAACGCAGATGCATTTCCAAACGATTCGACTGAAACCGTAGACACCGATAGCGACGGCGTGGGAGACAATGCAGATGCTTTTCCTAGCGATCCCAATGAAACCTCCGATTCGGATAATGATGGAGTCGGAGATAATTCAGACGCTTTTCCAAACGACTCGACTGAAACCGTAGATACCGACAGCGATGGCGTGGGAGACAACGCTGACGATTTTCCGAATGACCCTAACGAGACTATCGATACCGATGACGATGGTGTTGGAGACAACGCTGATGCTTTCCCAACCGATGCAGGTGAAACTGTAGATACGGATGGTGACGGGGTTGGAGACAACGGCGATTGGGCACCAAACAATCCGAACGAATCCAAAGATTCTGACGGCGATGGCGTCGGTGACAATGCAGATGCTTTCCCAGACGATGCCACTGAAACTCTTGATTCTGACGCAGACGGAGTCGGGGATAACGGTGATTGGGCACCAAACGATGCCAATGAAACCCAAGATTCTGACGATGACGGGGTCGGTGACAATGCAGATGCTTTTCCCTCAAATGCAAACGAAACCATGGATTCCGACAACGATAATGTAGGAGACAACGCAGATGCCTTCCCATTCGATAGCAATGAAACCGTCGACACAGATGGTGACGGGGTTGGAGATAACGGAGATTGGGCCCCAAACGACGGGGATGAGAATTCCGATTCTGATGGCGATGGCGTTGGCGACAATGCAGATGTGTTTCCGAACAACGCTGCTGAAACTCTCGATTCCGACGGAGACGGGGTCGGTGACAACTCAGATGTTTTCCCAAACAATGCATCTGAAACACTTGATTCTGACCTCGATGGAGTAGGCGATAATGCAGACGCATTCCCGAATGACGCCAATGAAACTCTCGATTCTGACGGAAATGGAGTTGGGGATAACGCTCAACTTATCGCAGAAAATCTTGCTGCTGAAAAGGCTGCTGAAGATAAGGCTCGACAACAAATGATCATGGTTGTTTCCATTGTGGTTGTTCTTGTCGTGGCAAGTCTAGGCGCTGTTCTCTTCCTTAGAAAGCGAGGAGACGATGGGGTCGACGTTCCTGAAAAAGACTTCTCTTCGCAGGTTTTACCCTCACTGGACAAACCTGTTCAGCAAACATACCAACAACCTGTGGTTGAGCAAACCGTTGTTTCTGAGCCAACAGTTCTTCGCCAGTGGACGGATGAAGCAGGATACACTTGGCGAGCAATGGATGATGGCTCCAATTACTGGTGGACCGGCTCTGAATGGCAGCGTAGCGATTAAGCATAAACGATTGATGGTGCCAAGGGCATGGAACCACCTGACCTTCCGGTTTGGTCTTGCTCAGATTCACCAAGTACAACTTGAACCGATTGCAATCCCAATTCTTGTGCGATGAAGGCTGAACCGTTCGACAAAGCTTCAACTTCATCCAATGAACTGCGTATTAGAATACGAGATGCATCGTCCCATTTGAATACTTGAGGTAGCATCTTCTTCCCCCAATACCCAATAATTTCGCCTTTGCGCTCTCCTTGTGCAATCTCCATTTGCGAGAGATGAGAGACGAATTTCTTCGGACTTTCACCACTTTCAATAAAATTGAGCGCTTCAACTGCCATAACCCGTTTCCAGGTTGGAGCAACAACGACAGTTGCTGACTGAGCAGGACCTTCTAAATGGCGTTCTGCAACCTCTTTGATTCGGCGTGCTGAATCAAGAACACTGCGTAATAAGGTTTCATTGTCAAGTGCGGATTGTTCCTCCTTCGTGAGTGGAGAGGGGGCTTCAAATTCTGTTCCACTGACAAAACCATCCATTCCAAGAGTCTGCCACCAAACCTCTGCCAAATGGGGTGTAGAAACCGAAATGAGGTGGGTCCAAGATACGAGAATTTGATGAGCTAAATCAGAATTTTCTCCGCCACGACGGGTGTACCAGTTGATATCTTTAATCAAATCGTAGTGAGAAATCTCAACCGCCCTGCGCAAATCAAAACTGTCCATAGCTTGCTGGAATTCAGCACACCGTTGCTTGAGTCGTGCTATCATCCAGGTATCCATAGGTGAAGAGCCGTTATTCCAACTCAACAACCGTTCCGGCATTGTTGCCATCTGCATCATTACACGGTGATTGGAAGCAATTGCCGAATCAGACCAATCCATTCCAGCAGTTGGATTCGCCGAAAACAGAATGAAGAGACGTACAGTATCAGCACCGTACTGCTCTACCATCATTCCCGGAGAAACGGTGTTGCCAAGGGATTTGCTCATTTTTGCTGAGCGCACGGAAAGTGGGTCACCGCAATGTGGACAAGGCAATCCTGTATGAGAAACGGAAAGCGTCAATTGACATGATTCACACCAAGGTGCCGGAGAGTTAACCATTCCTTGGCACAACAATTCTTCGAACGGTTCATCAATAGAATGCAACCCCAAATCGCGAAGAGCTTTCGTGTAGAACCTAGCATAAATCAAATGCATTTGAGCATGTTCAATTCCGCCACAATAGAAATCCACATTCATGAAATGGTTGACCAATTCGGGTTCGAAGCATTTCTCTTCGTTCAATGCATCGATATATCGCAAGAAATACCACGAAGAATCAACGAAAGTGTCCATTGTATCGGTTTCTCGACGTGCAGGAGCACCACATTTGGGACACTCAACATTGAGAAATTCTTCTGAGGATTCAAGCGGATTGCCTTGACCAAATTCAATATCTGTGGGCAGGACAACCGGCAAATCCTCTTCAGGGACCGGTACAACACCGCAGGAGCCGCAATGAATCATCGGTATTGGTGTCCCCCAATACCGTTGACGAGAAATCAACCACGGGCGGATTTTCCAATTGATTGTTTCTTTTCCAACACCCTTTGACTCCAAGGCTTTCGTAACTGATTTCACAGCCTCACTGCCATAAAGTCCAGCGAATTCTTGAGGGCANTTAACCATCCANCCAAANTCGGTTTCTGCCTTNTCCAATGGCTTCTCTGGAGCGTCCTCTTCATTCATGACCAAAACTCGTTTGATTGGAATTCCAAATTTTTGAGCGAAATCAAAATCACGCTCATCGTGGCCGGGTACAGCCATAACTGCACCTGTTCCATAGGATGCAATGACAAAATTTCCGAACCAAATTGGAATTTCTTCACCCGTCAACGGATGTATAGCAAATCGGCCAGATGGTACGCCTTTCTTTTTCTTCATGTTTCGAATACGATCAAACTCAGTGAGTACAGAGACTTCATCATAGAGTTCCTTCCATGCAGATTCATATTCAGTGCCGCGAACCAACTCCTCTGACATAGGATGTTCAGGCGCTAGAGTCACAAAAGTAGCGCCAAACAAGGTATCGGGTCGTGTTGTGAAAACTTTGATGTTTACATCCATTTCCTTAACTGCAAAGGTGATTTCAGCCCCTTCAGAACGCCCAAGCCAATCTTTTTGCAAAGATTTGACATTCTCAGGAAAAGAAATAGTTTCGAGTCCATCGACCAATTCTTGCGCATATTCGTTAATTTTGAGGAACCATTGATTCATCGCTTTTTGCTCCACTGGTCCGTTGCAGCGCCAACAACGCCCAGCTTTGACCTGTTCGTTAGCCAGCACAGTTTCACATTGTGTACACCAATTCACTGGGGCATGCTCTTGGTAAGCAAGTCCATTCTCGAAGAATTTAGTGAAAAAATATTGATTCCATTTGTAATATTTCGGGTCATGNCTTTTTATTTGTCTTTTCCAATCATAAGAGAATCCCATTCTCTTAATTTGTTGAGTAATGGATGCCATGTTCCGTTCAGTAATATCATGCGGATGACCACCTTCATCAATTGCTGCATTCTCTGCAGGCATTCCAAACGAATCAAAACCGATTGGGTAGAGAACATCAAATCCCATCATTCGTTTGTAACGAGCAACTGCATCACCGATAGAGTAGTTTCGAACGTGCCCCATATGCATTTTTCCGGAGGGNTAAGGGTACATTTCCAAGCAATAGAATTTGGGCCTGTCATCGCGTATTTCGCATTCAAAAATTTGCGCCTCATTCCACTTTTTTTGCCAGTAAACTTCGTCCACTTGACTGTATTCTGTGACCATAACGACACCCAATGCCTTGCGAGGCAGTTGTGCGTATCAACCATTTGACTTGAATGCGACTCTTCATGTGGGTGGAAATTATCGGGTCTTTATGGGCAAATCAATTTCCGTTCAAGTTCCAGTTCGAATCGATTTGGTAGGAGGGTGGACCGATGTTCCCGAATATTGCAACAATAATGCTGGTGGTGTCATCAATATAGCTATCAATCGATTTATTCGCGCTGAAATGCATGTTGATGATGAAAGAAAAATTTCAGTCAAATACAGTTCTGATGTGCCAGTAGGTTCTGGCCTCGGTACTTCTGGCGCACTGAATGTTGCTTTACTCTCAACCATTTTACAAGATGAGAAAAGCGAAGAACAGATTGCTGAACTTGCTTTCCAATTTGAATCACTCTTAGGAAACACCGGCGGAAGGCAGGACCAATGGGCCAGTGCCAAAGGAGGAATACAACACTTGCAATTTCGAGGAGAGCAGGTTTATTCTGAACATTTGGACGTTTCACCTCATTTCGTAAAGAAAATCGAGAACTGCTTTCTCCTCTTTGACAGTGGAATCGCGCATTCATCGGGTGAACTGCATTCGAAAGTCTGGGCAANATACCGTAAAGGTGACAAAATTATCCATGAGGCTCTGGATGAAATGAGTTCCATGGTTGATGAGATGCGAATNGCAATTCTCGAAAACCAGTTTCAACTCATGTGCACCATTTTGCAACGTACTACTGAATGCGTGGATCGACTCGGCCTGGAATTCAACGAACCTTTCCGTGATATTTTGCAACCTCATGTCGGAAAGGCTGTAGCTGCTTGGAAAGTTATGGGGGCAGGGGCTGGAGGAGTCGTAGGCGTAATGTTAAGCGATGAAAAATGTCGTGAAGATGTCATTGAAATGAGTCGAAGAAGCGGCTGGACGCCTCTTGAATGGAAAACCGAATATCGAGGTATTCAGCGAAAAATCAGTCATCACGGCTGAAATCAGTATTTGTTTCAAGCAAGAATATTGCCTCTCGAGTTAATTTGTAGCGATTTTTGAGTCCCATTTTTCTTTTCTCAACCAAACCAAACTTTTGCAACGTTCGTAAGTGATGAGATACGAGTTGCTGACTTTTTTCAAGGCGGTTTGCAAGCTCTGCCTGGGTTGGGAATTCTCCTAATGGTCCATCTTGGTCGAGTAAAGTTAGAATCTTACCTTGCAAACTGTTTGGGTCTGGGGAAAGAGGGGGTATGGGCAAATCTGCCTCAGCCATNCCTGGATACAAAGAATTCGTCAGCGGGTAGTATCGGACAAGACGTCCATCNTTTCTNCGCCAAATTGTTTCCTCCGACTCAAGAATNCGAAGATGGTGCGTAATTTGGCCATTGCTCATATCCAATGCAGCCATCAAGGCACGGAAGTGGCAACCNGGATTCGCCGTCAAGTACCCCATCAGCCGACCCCGTTGATATCGGCCATCGGTAGTTTCGTGCGTTCTTCCCACCAAACCGAGGAACCAAAGACCTGCTGCCGTTGAAGGGATTCTCAGCGATTCATTGCTCAAAACAGCAGCAAAAAGCATCGTGAAAAGTGAAGTCGAAACTACTGCTACAATCACTGTCGAGGTTGCTATCGATTGCTCTAGGTCTGAAATCTGCTCAGGCTCAGCCTGAACATCAGATTGTTCCACAGACTCAGTGACCTTCAGTGGAATTTCATATTGAAGAGCACGTATTTGGAACGATGGAGCTTGGAACATCGAACAAGCAGGATGTGCAGGAGAGTCAACGATTTCATAGGTTCCACTCAATCCTTGATGAGGTGTCCACGGTGATACCAAAGCGCTGGAAAGCAGAAGTTGGCCCTCATCGATTGATTCCAACATCCAGCAAGTTCCGATTTCAGTTTGAAGTCCTGACCATGAACCGCTAACAAGACGTGATTGTTGTTCAATCACTGCCTCGGCAGTTGGTTGAATAATTACAGCTTCTTGTGCGATTGGCCAAGTAAATCCGAAACTTGCTCGAACTTCTTGACTGGTTTGGAAATCTAAAATGATTTGATATCGGCCTTCTGTCCAAAATTGCGTATCATCGACTGTTTCAAAGACCTCGCCTCCATCTATGCGCAAAGAATTTGTTTCACCTTGGTAGGGTAAAATGAAATGACGATGCTCTGGAATATCGCACAAATACGGTTGCTGAATAACTTCCTCAACGGTTGAAAGGTCAATAATTGAAACTTCAATCCCGCAGGAATCAATCCAGATTAAATCAACTCCAGGCCCATTGGCTACGAGGGTTATACTCAAGTTGAATCCTAACTCTGATGGATGAATCTCTGGAAGAATTTCAAATCCAGGACTGACTCCACAGTCCGAAGATTGTGATTGGTGGTAAACAATTGTCTGAGAGCTGGAAAGATGATGTTCAGGCACCTCTGCAACAACGGTATATTTCCCAGAAGAGACTTCACAACCAAGCAAGTCTGTAAATGTCCAGTCAGGTAGAGTAAATTGCAATATCTCGCCCGAATCCAAAACCGAATCAAGTTGCAGTGNNTTGCATGACTTGAATAAACGACTATCAAATACAATTTCTCCTTGAGCATTGAAAATCCATACTTCAGCCCGACATGAGTCTGTGAACTGCAGCAATGCCGAGTCATCTGCNATATTCTTAATTTGAAGAGTTGAAGAGAATATTTCTCCTTGAGTGTAGGTATGCTGCATTTCCTTAGGTGAGATAATCTCAACAGTTGTCATCGATTGAAGAAAGGTATCTATCGGTTCAACCTCTTCGAGAGAAAAAGAGAGGCTTGAGAGTAAATCCCCTGAAGGGAAACTCACTTGAAGGGTGTTCATTCCAATTTGTAGAGAAGAATCCTCCAACAGAACATGGCCAAGTAAAATATGCTCGTAAGGTTCAACAGTTTGGAAATCATCAAAACACTTCATGGCAAGAGTNGAGTGACCNTTCACATTGAACTCAACTTGACAACCATCCAAATCAGGCAAAGGTATCGATTGTACGCTAGGATTCACCAGCGTCACACTGGCAACCACTTCCTCGTCTTGACGAATTTCGCCGTCTCTAGTATTGATTTGGAGCAAAAGTTCCAATTCAGAAGAGATGTCAACACTGGTTTGGACTACAATAGTGGTCGATGTTCGTAATTCTGTCGCAGGATGATACGCATNAATGGTATACTCTCCAGGCCAAACAAAAGAGCCATCATCTTTCGTCAAATTCCATTCCTGNGCGTCGAAGAAGTATTCCTCACCTGAAGCCAAATCAAGGCTCTGTGACTGTCCTCTGCAACGAGAAGTTTCGTCGATGATTTGAGTGTTTAAGGAATCGTACACTTGCAGTACAACGCCACAAGAAGGATCGTTATCAACGGCCGTTTGATCACCCGTATTTACGAAAGAAGGCAGGATAGAGAGCACGTCCCCTTCAACAAACCAATTCTTTTGGTGGACTGATTGGTCAACAATTACAAGTGAAACCTGGTCGGATTCATCTGCGACAGCAACCGGTACGCTTGACAGCACAAGCAGCGTGAGAACTGCGAGAGCGTAACGCGTAGCGCCGGCCATGGTACCGAGTAACGCTCATCACTTGAAAGGTAAGCGGTGCAATCTATGTGTAAAGACACGTGGATTTCAGAGTTTATTCAAATCAAGCATCGTTGGAACCGACTCTTGTTGAGCAGCCTGCTGCTGCATTTCGTACTGCTTCCATTCTGGAACAGGTTGGCTTTCAGTCCACCCTAGAGCACGAGCTTCGTCCAATTGTCCGGCAGCGACATAATGATTGATCCATGCAAGGCGGCGTTCTTCTTCCTCAGAGAATGCAAGGTCCATTTTACGCTCTTCTTCGCGTTCTGCAGATGCTTTACGTCGGCCGGATGCTTTGGCTATTTGCGCCACGAAAATGAGAGATAGCAGCAAGACAATTGCACCACCCATAATCATGAAGGTCGACGAATCGGAAGAAAATCCGAAGCCTGTTGAATCGCTNCCTGAATCGAGTGNCGGGTCTGAGGTAATCGCGCACTTGACTGCATTTGGCCCGGTTAGCACTCCGTTGGTTACTGCGGGGTCCCATGGACATGGATCATAAAGGTCTGCTCGACCATCTGAATCGCTGTCAGGACAACCGTATTCCTCAAGATTTGATTCGCCGTATTCCTTCCTACAAGAATCCGGTTCAAACGCGCTTATNGGGTCAAGTGGGCCGTCCTCTCCATCAGGGTCATAGACGCTGTTGTCGCCGTATCCATCACCGTCAAAATCATTCCACTGGGATGGTTCGAATGGGAATGCATCCGGTTGGTAGAAACTTGTTTGATTATCCCCCCATCCATCGCCGTCCATATCCGACCACTGGTCATCAATTTGCGGGAATGCATCGCCAGTTTGATTTCGTATGACGTAGGTTTGACCGGGGTTGTCAAGGTCTTCTATGGTTTCATTAAACCAAGCGTAATTATCTCCCCATCCGTCTCCATCAGAATCCTTCCATTGAAGGGTGTCGTATGGGAATGCATCATCAACATCTGCCCATCCATCGAAATCCGAGTCCGGACATCCTTGCCGATTGTTTTGAGTGGATTTGCCGAAGACATCAACACAATCATCACCACTTGGAACCGCAGTGTTATCTCCAAATCCATCTCCATCCGCATCCTCCCATTGGAATGGGTCTGTCGGGAATTCATCGAGAGGGTCTACATATCCATCCTTGTCAGAATCGGTACATCCACGAGTTTCAGGATTCGAAGATTGTCCATAGACGGTTGGGCAGACATCGGATACTCCTTCGGAAATTCCGTCACCGTTTTCGTCAACAAAATTATCGCCGTAGCCGTCACCATCGGTATCTTCCCATTGGTTACCATCGTTCGGGAAAGCATCACCGTTAAGGCCGCCAGGATTATCACCATAGCCATCGTTATCTGCATCTACCCATTGTGACGAGTCGTCTGGGAATGCATCTGGGTTTGAACCGTTTGGATTGTCACCACGATTATCACCGTCTCTGTCAGCCCATTGCGTGCCATCGTTCGGGAACGGGTCGCCGGCATTGGAATAACCATCGTCATCCCAATCAACACAGCCGAGACGGTCTTCGGTTGAAGTACCGGCTTGATTTGGACACTCATCTGGGTTGTTTCCGGATTGATTGCTACCAAAACCATCGTTGTCTTCATCACACCATTGTGTTGCATCTGCGGGGAATGCATCGGCTCCGTAACAATCGGTAGTAGCTGGCCAACCTGCATCAGGATTCGACCAGCCGTCACCGTCGGTATCGGGGCAACCAAGACGGTCGTATTGAGAATCTCCCCAAACGGTTGGACAGCCATCGGCGCGGTCGCTCATCTGTTCATCACCAACCCAATCTCCATCGGTGTCGGTCCATTGAGTTCGGTCAAGAGGGAATGTGTCGATGTTGTTTGCAACAGATACGAGAAGGCCGGGCCATGATGAGGGGCGGAAATTATCCCAAGATGCGTTGATATAATTATCACCGTATCCATCACCGTCGGTATCGTTCCATTGCGTCTCATCGTTAGGGAATGCATCTCCAGACTGATTCATGTGCAGTTGAGCACCGTTGACATCGTAGTAGTAATTGTCACCATAGCCATCGCCGTCTGTGTCAGCCCACTGCAAAGAATCTGATGGATAGGTATCACCATCATCCGACCAGCCGTCACCATCTGCATCCAGGCAACCAAATCGGTCTTCAGTAGAGGTCCCAGAAACCGTAGGACAGGCGTCGGGTTGGAATGCTGGAGCAGGGTTGTCACCGTAGCCATCGCCATCGGTATCGTTCCATTGAGTGGGCTCACTCGGGAATGCATCGACCACTCCATCGCCTTGATCGGTCGTGTTGTAGCCATCGTTATCCTCGTCGATGTCAGCATACCAGAAATACAATCCCTCATCGTAGCGACCGTGAGCAGTTACAAAATGGGTGCTGTCTGGACTCCAAGAAAGACCATAGACGATGCCGCATTCGTCGTTTCCACCGCAATTTCCATCTTTTGGTCCGCTGAAAGAGTCAATGGTGGTGCCACTGTCTGTATCGCCGATATAGGTAGTTACAGCATCTGCGAGATACCAATACATGCCTGCAGCGACTTGGCTACCGTCTGGACTGAATTCGATGGAAGCGCATGAAGTAGTTGTCTGAGCGCCCCAAGCCACGCTCCATGTTGATCCCGTGAATTCGTACATGTCCAGACTTGCGGAACTACCCTCCCAACCTCCGCACATTGCAATGTAATTTCCATCGGGTGACCATGCGATGTCATTCACAGAAGAAGGTGGACTGCTGATGCTGTAAACTGTAGCACCTGAGGAGACATTGGAAATGTAGATGTCGCCGTTACCAGCCAAAGCGATGAATTGCCCGTCTGGAGAAAAGTAAGAAGCATAGAAACGGTCTTCGCCGTTCGGGTTCAAGTATTGAGATTGAACTGAACCATCTGTGACATCAACAAACAAAACACGCCCATTTGTGCCACTGTTTCCTGAACGGCCAATGGAAACTGCAACGAGGTCACTGTCTGGACTGAACCTTACATCGTTCACATAATCCCCACTACCCACGTCGACGCTTATACTGCCATAAACCGAGGTCAAGTTTGAGGAATAGTATATTTCCATGGTATCGTCGTCCAAACCTGCAGCGACGTATTGGCCGTCAGGCGACCAATCGATACTTGTCACCTCACCATTGGAGATTGCGTTCACGGAACGGAGATTTATGTGAGTGGACGCATTCCAAATTCGAACAAATCCGTCTGCTGAAGCGGTGACGACATACTCACCGTCAGGTGAATAATCCACATCGTAGTAGTTACTGTTTGAAGAAATGATTTGCTCGTTGGTGAAGTTGGGATTGGCGGTGCTCCAAACATCGTTGAAATCAGAAATACCATCGCCGTCGGAGTCAGGGCATCCCTCCCTATCAACGGTCGAAGTGCCAGCTGCCCACCGGCAATCATCAACCGAATCCTCGATGCCGTCACCATCTGAATCGGCAGCGTTGGCCAAGGGTGCCAAGACCATGAGAAGCATGAGGAGAACTAAAAACAAGCCTCTGCGCGCAGTACCCATGACTACGGGATTATTCATACCTAAAAGGCATTATGGTGTTATTGTGCGCGAGATACAATCCAAAGCATTGAGAAGCACTACCCTTTAGGAGGAATATGAGCGAGGGTTTACCGAAGGTCAGTGTTGCTGTCCAAGACCGAATCTTGCTTCATTTAGCAGAACATATCGCTCAAAACGACAGGTATGTCGTCGGGTTTGAAATGACGCGCCCAGGAATTGCTGAAGCATGTGCTCAGCACCCGCCGAACGTGAGTAGGACGATGCGCTCGCTCATACGAGATGAAAAGGTCACTGAACATACTCGTACGGTTCGTGGCGAAGACAGGCGGCAAAAAACATGGCAACTTACTCAGCAAGGTTTGGATGCTGCTCAAAAATTATCGGAAAGCCTTGGAACGACAAAGGTGCTTCTTAGAAATCAAGACGGAGAATTGTTGGAGGTTGAGGCAAGTGAAGCGCCAAGTCGACTTTCTGCCGACATCTCGCTTTTGCAAGTACTCCTACACGCTCAACATGAAGGAGTTTTGACATATGGAGATATTCGATTTGGCGTGATCAGTAAAAACGACGGAGGTCTGCCAAAACCGGGCAGACTCACCCCGATGACGGGAGCCCACGCAACCTATCACAACAAACCGCCAGTAACTCGTCCGGTTCACGGCCGAGTTGATGAATTGCAAAATTTGCACGATTGGTTCGATGACCGTGTACCGTGTGCTGTTGTCCACGGTATTGCGGGAATAGGAAAATCGACTTTAGTCGCACACTGGCTGTCGCAAAGGGTAGAAGACGACCCTCACTTGTCGATATGTTGGTACCCTTGCCAGCCTTGGGACCGCTCATTAGGACTTGCAACCAGTTTGTTGCATCGGTTTGGAGTTGACGAATCGCATGACCCTTACAATTTGATTGAAACTCTTCCTTTGACACCAGGAGGTTCAGTTGATGTCGATTCTTGGCGCCGCCGACTTTTGTCCTATCTCACAGATGCACGTACCATTCGTGAACGCTACAAGAACGAAGCTGGAGGGCCCCCGCCGTACTGGCTTATCGTTTTGGATGATGTCCACCACATGGAAGACAACGCCAAAGACTTGCTTGGAGCATTGATTCAAATTTCACTCAAGGCCCCACTTCGATTGTTGTTCATTTCTCGCACCACGCTTCGAATATACGATAGAAGAGATGTTCATACTCGTAAACTCGTACGAGAAATGCCTCTAAGTGGTCTTTCTTTAGAAGATACAAAGCACTGGCTAGACCAATTGGAATTGGATTCATCGATTGGCATAGATAAAGTTCACGAAGCAACTGGCGGCCACCCCTTAGCACTGGAATTACTCGAATTGTATGGCCAAGCCACTCATGAGGATTGGTTACGATTTATGGATGAAGAAATTTTGACTGGATTGCCAGAGCAGGAACTTGAATTGCTTTCCACCCTTTCCGTGTCCGAAAAACCAGTACCTTGGGATAGGCTCGCAAATGCGGTAGGGTGGAGTGGAAACCCGCCCGAGAACCTCATCAAGCACGGCTTATTGCTGGAACTTAGCGAAGGAATGTGGCTTCACGAAGCCCTCAGGGAAAGATTACTCCGAGATGTGGGTGACGCAATGGAAGAGCGCCGCATGCGGATCGAATGATTAGAAATCATCAGCAGTCATGTGCTCGTCAATCCACTTCAAGAGTTGAGGTTTGGGCATTGCACCACTCTTTTGACTGACCAAATTGCCGTTTTGGAAAAGGAAGAGGGCAGGTATCCCTCGGACACCAAGTCGGCCAGCATTCATTGGATTTGAATCGGTATCAACTTTCGCAACGAGTATTTCTCGTTCCCCAGCGACTTGTTCAAGCACGGGACCAATTGCTTTGCAGGGGCCGCACCAAGGAGCCCAAAAATCAACCAAGACCCAGCCGTCGCCGTTAACTGTCGTTTCAAATTCTGCATCGGTAACTGCTCGTACTTCACCCATGGGCGCACCAAAGGACCCTCGGATAGGGGCATTATGAGGCTTCGCACGAAAAATGCTGACAAAAATCAACGAAACGCTCATGTCAATCCGCTTGTTGGAGTCGTTTGGGAGAACCATGATAATCGCACCCAGCGTCCTAACTGCCGACCTCGCAGATTTGGCCAAATCCTGCCAACAGGCTATCGACTGCGGACTGGATTGGTTGCACCTTGATGTGATGGACGGTAACTTCGTCCCGAACTTGACTTTTGGGCCACCTGTCATCCGCTCTCTGCGAAATGCTCTCGGCCCTGAACCTTATTTTGATGCTCACTTGATGATTTCAAATGCCGAACAATGTTTTCAGGATTACATCGATGCAGGTTGCAACCATCTTTCAGTACATGTTGAGGCTGCAACTCACCTCCACCGCCTTGTTACGGCAATTCGTGCCGCAGGTGCTGGAGTGGGTGTTGTTCTCAACCCCGGCACTCCTGTTGATGCTGCTCTAGAGGTGCTCTCGGAATTGGACCTCGTACTTGTCATGAGCGTAAACCCAGGATTTGGTGGACAATCGTTCATCCCTGCCGTTGAACAAAAAATACGCAAACTCAAGGTCGCTATTGATGAACAAGTTGCGGCTGGAGGGCGCACGGTTCAAATTCAAGTCGATGGAGGCGTGAAAGCCCATAATATCGGCATGCTGCAGGATTGGGGTGTTGGAAATTGTGTGGTCGGCTCCGGACTGTTCAACGACAAAGCATCGATTCAAGAGAACCTCAACATCATTCAAACAGCCCTTCAACAATAGGCAAGGCAGTCGTATGCGAATTCTCGTTGTATCCTTGATGTATCCGCTCCCCGCCAATTCTGCGCGCGGGACATTTGTCGCTGACCATGTTCAAGCCCTTCTCAGCCATGGTCACGACGTTCGGGTTGTGAATCCGCTTCCAAGGATGTTGAGATACCAAGAGGCGCGACGGTCGACACTTACTGGGGTTGCTCGTGCTCCGCGTCAATTTGAGCATGGGGGGGTGCGAATATATTGCCCGAAATACATCGCTCTTCCTGAACACCCATGGCCTAGTATTACGTCTCGCAGTATCCGAAATCAATGCAAGAAAGTGCATCGATGGTTGGGCGATTGGAAGCCGGAAGTAATCGTGTGTCACACACTTTGGCCGGTGGGCGTCATGTCTTCGGCCCTTGCCCAGTTTTACGGTGTCCCTTGGATTGGGACCGTACATGGCTATGATTTCGATGTCGGATTGGAGCATAGAAATCTCTCAAAAATTACCCGCAAATTGTCATATTTGCCAGACCGATTGGTGGTTGTTTCGAACCGGCTTTCAAACCTCGCACAAGAAATTGGAATCGACGAGGGAAATATCGCAACAATTCCGTGCCATTGTGCAGTTGAATCAGAATGGCTGAAGCCGATCAAACCATGGAATGGACGATGGAGAAAAAGCAACATCGATATTCTGTTCCCTGCCGACCCACGACGACCTGAAAAAAATCACATTCTTGCTCTACAAACTGGAGAAATCTTGGAACAACGTGGATGGATTGTCGGCATGACTTCATTAAAATTGCAACCGCGCTCCATCGTTTGGGATAGAATGCTGGTAGCAGATTTGACGCTTATCACCTCGAAAAGAGAGTCTGGACCGCTGGTTGCTCGGGAATCTATTGCTTGTGGCACACCGGTGGTTTCGGTTGATGTTGGAGATGTTTCGACATACTTACCAGATTCACTTGTTGTCAGTAATTACGATGCAACAGTATTAGCAGATGCATGTGAAGATGCTTTACGAAATCGTTGGGAGGAAGGAATTACTCTGCCTCCAAGATTCTCTCAAGAGTATTTTCTTGAGCGTTGGAACGAACTGCTTCAAGAGCTTGTGGAATAAACGGAATCAAGACGAGTCCTCCGAAAACAAGCCAAGATTCGAGCAACAAACCAACGCATGCCAATGAAGAGCCCGTTATTGCGAGGACCCATTCTTTCGAACGTTCAAAGACGTACTGCCAAGAGGCTGACAGATGGATTGAAGTCACCAAAGCAAAGAAAGCCGATAACGATGAGGCACATGCTGCAGCAAACAGGCCTTCCGTTAACCCGAAGGTTGACTGCCAACCGATGAGCCACAAACCAATCGCTGCAGAAAATGCAACCACGATGACAATGAAAATCGTAAATCGCCAAGGATGCATTCCCGCTTGCAAAGCCGTGTATGTAGGGGTTGAAAGCACAGTAAAGCACCAGCCCAAAAGAAGCACAGTGAACAGGTCAACTGCAGATGCACCCATCGACCCGTCGACGTATTGCTCTGGGAATGCGATGGGGAGAAACAAGCCAACGATTGCTGCTCCAGAAAAAATGCCAACTGGCAACAATCCCATGCACACATCCAACGATGCGTTCATGTTTTGAGTGAATTCTTGTTTACTGTGCCGTACTTTACCCAAGACCGGAAGCAGTGCTGCTCTCATTGCTTGAGGGATGACGAGGCCGGCAAGCCACGCTAACTGTGCAACATGAAAGAGGGCTGCTGAATCAAGACCCAATTCGATGCTGACAATGAATTTCTCGACGCGCACAACATACGGCAGTACGCCAAGGGTAATTGCAAACGGTAAGGCTTGAACCAATAGAGTTCGATTCGATGCCCAAACCTCGCCCATGTCCCCAAGACGACCGTTTTTCTGAAATCCGCTTACTGTACGTTTCACCCAAAAAAGAGCGAACACAAGGCCGCATACTGCCCCGAGTAAAAAGGCAGATGCATACCCCGCAACACTGGTTATTCCAAGACCGTACAATGCAACATAAGCAAGCGTTGTAATACCACGCTCCAAGACTTTCGTCCATGCTTCAAGGCGCGCTTCACCCGCTGCTCGAAGACCTGAGCGAGGAGCATAAGTGGCGATATGAACAAGTGCGATTGTGGCACACAAGAATACCAAAGGAAGATGGGAGGAGAGCGATTCAACAGATGCGACGACAATCAAAGACACAAACAAAAAGGGAATTGCTGCTCGAATCTGCAAATTGTAAATCCGGACGATTGACGGCCAAATTCGATGAGGCGCATTGGCGCCGTCGCGTGCTAAAAGCGTAGGCAAGCCGAGATCAATAACCAAGAACAGCGTTGCAAAAACATCCAATGCAATAATGAACAATCCATAGGACTCTGTCCACAGTGCACGGGTAAGGACCACCTGTCCAAAAAGTGCGAGGAAAACTGCAACGATGTCTGCACCTGCAAGCCAAGCAGAATCGCGACCCATACGAGGGGCGCGAACTTGCTTTGAATGACTCCCCTCCATGAACTTGGGTGGAGGCACGCCACTTCAAGCATGATGTTGCAACACGCAGGTTCAAATCCAAGTCCGTATACCGGATGATGAGGCGTAAGCATGGTGACTACCGAGTGGATAGAAGCAGAAGTACTCAAAGCGGTACCAGATGCCACGGTTGAAGTCATTGATTTGCACCGTTCTGGCGACCATTTCCATGTTCGAGTTATTTCGGACTCATTTGATGGAATCCGCCCATTGCAACGGCAAAAACAGGTTCTTTCGGTGATGAAACAACATATTCCTCATCCGATACACGCACTCGACCTCAAATGCATGACTCCTGCTCAAGCAGAAATTGCCGGCGATACTGCATTTGACCCTCATGGCGGTGGACAAGGCGTCCATATTCGTCGAATACAGAAAAACAAGGAATGATGAAAATGAACTGGACACCTGAAGAATTGCAAGCCATTGTTGATGAACACGCACTCGTGTTGTTCATGAAAGGAACACCGAACGAAGCTCAATGCGGATTTTCAAATCGCGCTGCACAAGTGATGCAGCAATTTGGGGAGCCCTTTGCCGCAGTCAACATTCTCACCGACCCCCGCGCTATACCTTCGGTCTGTGCATGGTCGGATTTCCCAACCATGCCTCAAATATTCGTTCACGGCGAACTCATTGGCGGCTCCGATATTGCCTTAGAGATGTTTCAAGACGGAAGTTTGCAAGAGATGTTTGATGCTGGACGCCAGTGAACCCCTTGAACATTGCAAGAACAATCACGCACTTAGACGGGACGGCCAACTGCGTAAGCTTTCCATCCGCTGTTGTTGAGTTCATCGAGGTTCAATACTCGGCGACCATCGTAGATGAGAGGGGTTCGCATTTGCTGGGCGAGTTGCGCCCAATCTAGAGACAAGCACGCTTTGTGTGCTGTCACAAGTACTGCCATGTCGTATCCATGAGCATCGGCGATGTTTGAAATGACTTCAACCCCTTCAGGATAGCTGCCATCACCCAAATGTGGGTCCCAAGCACCTACAGTGATTCCCTTGGCCATTAACGTCTCAGCCAACGGTTCAGCAGGCGTCTCTCTTGGGTCGCCAACTTCGGCCTTGTAGGACCAGCCGAGGAGCAGAACTTTGGCATCTTTTGCTGCAACACCAGCATTCCACATCAAATCACTCAGCACGCCCGCAACATGGCTTGGCATTGAACGGTTGACGGCACGGGCAGCGGTGATAAGCCCAGCAGGAACGCCGACATCAGCAGCACGTTGAATCATGTAATACGGGTCAACGGGAATACAATGGCCTCCAACGCCAACTCCTGGAGTATAGCGATGGAAATTCCATTTGGTCGCAGCGGCAGAAAGTACATCTTCAACATCGACATCCAAAGCAGGGAAAATTCGAGCCAGTTCGTTGACAAGTGCGATGTTGATGTCTCGCTGAACATTCTCAATGACTTTGGCAGCCTCAGCAACTTCGAGTTTACCGACATAACGAACGTCTTCTGACGTGAGTTTGCTGTACAATGCAACCAAGGCTGCACCGACGTCTGGATTTGAACATCCAATGACTCGAGCAACTTGACGAACACCGTGTGCAGGGTCGCCTGGATTGAAACGTTCAGGGCAATATGCTATTTCCAAATCCTTTCCAATTTCAAGTCCTAACTCTTCGATGATGGGCATCCAAGTTTGTGCAGTCACGCCTGGATAAACTGTAGACTCAAGCACGACAATGGTGTTGGAGCCTTTTGGAATTGCCTCAAAAACATCCCTTCCTGCTCCAGCGACATAGGAAAGGTCAGGTTTGAGGTCATGCGTGATTGGAGTTGGTACAGTGACAAGCACAACATCACAATGCGGAACGGCTTCGGCAGCAGAGTTCGTGATGTGCCAGCGCTCCACCCCAGGGGCTGGAACAATATCATCGACATCAGGGTCTCCAGTTGGGTTTTCGCCCTTCAGCACCATGTCGACGGTTCGTTGAGAAACATCGACGCCCCAGACATTGAATCCTGCATCGTGAAAGCCGATGGCGGTTGGCAAACCAACATATCCCAATCCAATAATTCCAATCGTCGTGTCCTGTTCCAAATGACCCACATTGGACGCCAAGTGCATTGACTAAATGAAAGCATTGCGAATAAATTAGAGAATCCAATGAGATAAAAACAACCAAATACTGAAGGGAGTAAGACCACACATGGATAAACCTACATCTTATGCAGTTGTCGAAGGAACTACTATTCAAGAATTAATGGACGAAGTGAACGCATGGATGCGAAGAGGGTGGACGCCCTTAGGTGGAGTCTGTAGCGGACTTGGAGCAGTTCTTCTGCAAGCAATGGTTCAATACTAGCACAATTATCAAATCAGGTGAATACTTGATTTGCCTGTATCATCATTGAAGGTGATTATATTTTTCCCACTAGGCGTTGTGATGGAGAAATCGTCTTCTGTTATTTGAAAATCGTTTCCTTCCGTTAAAGAAAAGAAGAAAGCCATCGTCGTGTCAGAATCTGCATCGAGGGTAGCTACTAGCGTCTGTATCGGGTGACGTTGGCCAATACCATCCGTAGTCCATCCTTGCGGATTATCACCTTCCTGACCAGATACGATTTGCATGTTTAATTGGTCAAAATTCGATACAAAAATTGGTAAATTAAAATTTGAGAATTCTGCATTGACAGAATCATCCATTATCTGAATCTCACAACCCACCGCGAAATGCCATAGCGAGTCAATTTTTACTGAATCAATTACTCCAGTTATTTTATCTAGAACAAGAACTCCTTTACCCTCGAAAATGAACAACTCTCTTGAAACCTTAACAGGATCATATCCCCTATGAGATGCTTTCAAGCTGTATACACCTGGGTATGGATTTGAACTGGATACATCCTCTGAACCAGATTGGTGAACCTTGTCATCGA
The DNA here is from genome assembly GCA_002687075.1 of Methanobacteriota archaeon. Classification (GTDB taxonomy): domain Archaea; phylum Thermoplasmatota; class Poseidoniia; order Poseidoniales; family Poseidoniaceae; genus MGIIa-L1. Next base: position 751 of record NYZH01000010.1, on the reverse strand, counting down.
TTATAATATTGTTATGAGCGCGATTGGACATGAAATAAGTAAATCGGAATGGGTCGCCATACTTGTACGGCCCACCTGAATCAACAACATATGGAATATTCTGATACGAGATAGTGACGCTCAGTGCATCAAAATGTCCATGAGGACCTCGCAGAGGTTGGTGAAGAAAAGAAACGGTGTTGTATTTACCAGTTGGTTGAAAAGATTTGTAAATTGAAAAACCGCATTCGGAGAATTCTCTAATTTTTTCACTCGGATTTTCAAATGAAGAGTATATACCTGGAATGTTAGCGCTGTACGCAGTATCTCCCAACGGCAACATCTGCTTTCCATCAATAGTTACCCAATAATTTGAATTAATCATTCGAGGGATAAGTTGAGTCAAGTCTTGATCAAAAGAGGTCTTCTCAAACATAGATTCTGGAATGGTTTGTAAGAGATTTAATGCTAATTGGTGGTAATAAACAGATTGCTCAAGTGTAAAAGCGTCTTTGATACTAAGAATTCCTCGAAGTGAAACTTCGAGATATTGAGCACCAAAGGACTCTAATCCGTAATCTGTTTTTGAAAAGGGATGCACCTGAGCAATATTTAATATGGACAAAGCATGGAAAACACCATGATTACTGTTGAACCAAAATTTTGAGTCATAAAATTCTCTGATTTTGGAAATGTGTTCAAAAGCAATTTTAGTAATTAAATCCCGTGACGATTGTGGAAATTCGAGAAATATTGGATGACGGAATAATAC
>NYZH01000037.1 GCA_002687075.1 Methanobacteriota archaeon | reverse complement strand
CAAAAATTGCTATTGAAGCAGATTTGCCATCGATTGAATGCCCTTCTCATGTGCTTCAGTGGATTGAAAATTTGCCCACTGATGTGCTTGAAATTGTATCCAAAGTTTCGGAGAATGGCGGTGGAATATGGATTGTCGGCGGTGCTGTTCGAGATGTGTGTCTGGGTCTTGAAGTTCATGATATTGATTTTGCAGTAACGCTTGAACCAGAGCAAATGATGGATTTATTCCCTGATTCAATTGCAACAGGCATCGAATACGGAACCGTCACTTTGCGCGGTCAAAACAGCTTCTATGAAGCAACGACACTACGTGTTGAAAGCGAATACACCGATGGAAGAAGACCTCAATCCGTACGTTGGGGGACATCGCTTTCTGAGGATTTGCAACGACGGGATTTCACCATCAATGCGATGGCTCTTGATGTTGCACGAAAAGTCATGCATGACCCCCACTTTGGCATTCAAGATATAGAAAGAGGAATCGTTCGTTCTGTAGGTCAAGCCTACGCTCGCATCTCTGAAGATGCTTTGAGAATTCTGCGTGCTTACAGATTTCTTGACCGAGGAAAAGCGGGTGTATGGAAATTTGATCTTGAATTGAGTGAAGCACTTCGACAAAACGCATCCAAACTTGAGAATGTTACCGAGGAGCGTATTTGGATGGAATTCCAGAAGATTTTAAACGGGGAAAATGTCGCTCAAGTCATCGAAAAAATGGCTCATGATGGGGTTCTTGACATGTTTTTACCAGGTCAATGGGCATCACAACACCTCCGTCTTGAAGCTCTTTATCACCCGTATACAAGTCATTTTGATGGATTAACTAGACTCGCACTACTGCTTTGCGAGTCTTTTTCTATAGATGTTGAAAACGCATTAATCGAACTCAAACTTCCAAAAAAAGACCGAATGTACATTCAAAATCTTCATTCAAGATTCGGAACTTTACCTGAACCGAAGGTTTCCAACCTACGAGTGTTTCGCTCTGTTCTTCAAGAACAAGCTGTTCAACACCTTGAACTCGAGATTGTAATCAGAACTCACGAACTTTCACCTTCGATGGGAACCTATGACGGGGATGTTTCATACGTCGAATCACTCCTTGATATGCTTCAACGCATGCCTTCGCTCAAAGCAGGTAATGCTTCGCTCATCGACGGACATTGGCTGATGCAAAGAACGAATTTGGGTAAAGGAATCGCACTCGGGAAATTGAAATCTTGGTTGCACAGGTTGCAAGTCGAAAGAGACCTTGAAACGATGGAAGACATCGAGGAGTTGCTTTGCTCTCTTCACTGGAACGAAGAGAATTATCACGATTGGCCCTCGCTTCAATTTCCCGAATAATGTTGGCATCAAGTTGATGAAGAAGGTCACTCTGCTCTGCTTATGCAAGCCGACGCAGCGCGTAACAAGGCCTTGGAAAAAATTGGCGAGAAACTCCTCAAGGACGGATTTAATCTCACTTCTTTGAACAACGAAGAATTAAGTGCAATTGCGGTCCAGTTCACTGGAGATGCTCCTCCAGACCATATACCTCGTGAAACCGTGATTGAGATTTTATCGCAGCAAGACTCCGTCAAGCAATGGGCGATGTCCGTTCGAGAAAAGATGGCACCAAAAGCAACTGAAATGGCAACTGAACAGGTTCGCAAGCATGTTGATTCAATACAAGCTAAAGTTGAGTCTAAAATTCAAAATGACCCAATGGCTGCAAAAATAGCTGAAAAGTTTGGTGATTGGTTGAAAGATTCCGGTTATACAACCGTTGAACTGACGCAAATGCTCGATGCAAACAAAGACGGGTTTATCACCAATGATGAGGCTACTCAGTTTGTTCAACAAATTTCCAAAAGCGAGCCTCCACAATGGGTCATTGACAGACTTATGGATGTCATGGATTCGAACGATGATGGACGTTTATCCGTACAGGAATGGTGGGGATTCCTTGAATCAATTGGTTTTGAACAACCACCTCCAATCGATGAATTCGAAGATTTGGAGCAGGAACTTGACGATACCCCCGAATTGACGGAGGCTGAAGCGCGAGAACTGGTTGCACAAGCGAATCTTGATGCAGAGCAACAAGCACTGGATAACGGTGACGAACTGCGTTCCATGATGTCCTCCAGTTCGAGTCTAGAACCATCATCGAGCATTCTCCCATCTTATGAGCAGCAACATGCATCTTCAAATTCGGAAGAGGCAGTCGAGATTCCATCGAAAATCGTCCTTGATTTTGAATTCAAAGACATTCCCTCAAAAAAGAAGATTTTACTGACCATACCGGCAAATGTTACCGTAGGTGCTTCTGATGACCAACAAATCCAAGAGAACGGTAAAAAAGCACTCTCTGGACAATCGACTGTAGAAATAGAGCAAATGGCAAGAGAGATAGTTTCTGAGGAATTTACATTGGCCATTAGCATGATTACGATTGAAGACATCAATCGCAACAAAAAATGGTTCTTGGACCACTGCACCGATATTATCGATAAGAAATTGAACACCATTGGTTTGCAAGTCCTCGATATCGATGTCATCGACATCACCGATAGTGCAGGAGTTATCGAAGAGATGGGTGCAAAAGCAGTTGCAGAACATACCGCTCAGCATGAAACTGGTCCTGTCGACATCAATACAATATCTTGGGAAATTGAAAATTCAACTGAATTGATGATTGAAAAACTCGAACAATCTCGGCTTTCAAGTGAAGCAGATGCGATTATCGCCGACTGCTATGAGCACCTGTGTGCGTTGAAAGTCGAGCAAATTGACCGAACATTGGTGGCCGACGGCGAATATCGTGGTGGATATACCATTGTTGGTGAAATTGACGGCGGTCCGTTTTCAGCCGGAGTCATGTTCCCAGCCGATGCAAACGATACGATTCTCTCCCTGAAAACGGGGATAATGATCAACTGCGTAGGTCAAATCGTCAAATGGTCGAGTGGAAGAAGACTCGCATTGTTGAAGGGTCGAGACCCTGTTCTACGCTGAATTACTTCAAGGCTCGAGCGATTACAATTCGTTGGACTTCTTGTGTACCTTCGTAAATTTGAGTGATTTTTGCATCTCTGAAAAATCGCTCAACTGGGAATTCCTTGGTGTAACCGTAACCACCCAACACTTGGATCGCCCGTTCCGAAACCCACATTGCAGTGTCTCCTGCGTACAATTTCGCCATACTTGCTTCCTTCGAATGTCGAGGGCCACCGTGCTCGTAATGCTGCTGCTTTACCCAAGAGGCACGGTACACAAGCAGACGAGCAGCTTCTATTCGAGTCGCCATATCTGCAAGATATGCCATAATCATTTGATGGTATGCAATAGGTTTGCCAAACGCCTCGCGCTCATGTGCGTATTGCAGTGCAGCCTCGTATGCTCCTTGAGCGATGCCGAGAGCCTGAGCAGCAATTCCAATGCGGCTGTTGTCCAATGCATTCATGGCAATTGGGAATCCTTTCCCAACGCCTTTGAGAACATTTTCAACTGGAACTTTACAATCCTCGAGAATCAATGTGCACGTGTCTGATGAACGTATTCCCAGTTTATCTTCTTTCTTTCCAACGGAGAACCCTTCAAACGATGAATCGACGATGAATGCAGTAGAACCACCGTGCTTCTTGACGCCATAATCTGGGTGGTCAACATCTTTAGCAAACAGCACAATAATTTGGGCTTGGGCTCCGTTCGTGACCCACATTTTCTCGCCGTTGAGAAGGTAATGCTTTCCATCATCAGAAAGTTTAGCTTTACAAATCATTGCGGCTGCATCGGTACCTGCACCGGCCTCTGAAAGCGAATAGGCTCCAACATCACCGGCTGCTAGGCGAGTAAGATACTGTTCCTTTTGAGCCTCATTACCGTGCAGAGCAATGGTCTTTGCACACAGCCCGACATGAACGCAGTACATCACTGCAAACGACGGGTCGATACGGGCAAGTTCTTCGACAATAATCGATTCTGAAACATCATCGACCGGCGAGCCACCGTATTGTTCTGGAATGGTGACGCCTTGTAAACCAAATTCAAGGAATTCTTGCCATTCAGCACTGGGTGGAATTTGATTTTGGTCTCGATGCTCGACTGTTGGAGCAAGGACGCTTTCAGCGAAATCTCGTACAAGTTCGCGAATCATTTGCTGCTCATCGGTTTCGGCGTAGTCCATAGGCGTCCCATTGAGTCTAAAACGCCGACTCTCTTAATCCGTTTGTCGTTTTTCACTGAAAGTGAAATAGGCCCAAATTCATATACAATGGGGTTTGGGACAGTTCAAGGAAGTTTAGCCATGGACGAAGAAGTGGTAGAATTTAGCGTAGCACACAACCGAAAATACTCTCGAGACCATCTTTGGTATCAAGAAAAAGACGATCGCCTAATGATTGGAGTTAGCGAATTTCTCGCTGTTGAAATTGGAGAAGTTTTGCGAGTTATCCTCCCTCAGGCAGAATACGAAATCGATGAAGGTCGAGACATGTTCTCTATTTGGACCGCTGAAGAGAAGGTCGCATTTCCTTCGCTGTACTCTGGCATCATCGCAGAAGTAAACGGTGAAGTCGAAATCAATCCCGATTTAGTCAACGATTCAGCATACGACCACGGTTGGATTATCATCATAGAACCTCACGAGATGAACCTCGAGAATCTTCTCGACCCTGATGAGTACGTGGAATTCCTTGCTGAACTTTGAGCAAAGGTCATACTCCGCCGATTAAAGCCAACATGCATGTCGGATGCTATAAATCGGCTTCGTGAAAGTTTGAGAAACGCCCCAGTCATTTGGAAAGGCGATTATCCATACTTCATTCACCCAATTACCGATGGAGTCCCTCGCCTTGACCCCATGGTCTTACAAGCAGTTACCGACTTGTGTCAAAAAGCAATTGATTGGAATGGTGTAGACCTCATCCTCGGAATTGAAGCCATGGGGCTGCCGCTTACTGCGCCACTCAGTGTTCAAACTGGAATTCCACTCATCATTGCTCGAAAACGCTCCTATGGACTTGAAGGAGAGGTCACAATTGGTCAAGAAACTGGCTATTCGAAAGGAGAAATGTTCCTCAACGACATGAAGCCTGGAGAAAACGTCGTCATTGTCGATGATGTTCTTTCTACTGGAGGTACATTGAAAGCAGTTATTGAAGGTGTTCGCAGAACCGGTGCTGTTGTCTCACACATTATTGCCGTGGTCGAAAAAGGTCCTGGATTGAAGATTCTTCAAGAACAATATCCCGATGTCAACATCGAATCCTTGGTGCGTTTGGAAATGGATGGCGGACAAGTGGTTCTACTCGATGAATAAACTCATTCTGTAAAGGGTGGGTTGATGAGGGGGTGGCGTGCCCCCTGCACTGGGGGACATCCATGGACTTAGACCGTCACGACTTCCAGCTTTCGGAGTTGATGGAGCGAATTCAAGAAAACGATAATCGTTTGATTGCCTTGCAGGTTCCCGAAGGATTGAAGATGCAGGCACTTGAAATGATGGATTCGATTGAAACCGAAACCAGTGCGAAAGTTATCCTTGCAGCGGACCCGTGTTACGGTGCCTGTGATTTGGTCCACGACAAAATGAAAATGATGGGTGTGGAATTGGTTGCGCACATGGGCCATTCACAGATGAATATTGATTCTGGAATGCCAACTCAATTCATCGATGTCACCTATGACGGAGACCCAGAACTTAAGCCAGTACTTGCTTACTTAGAGGCCCACAGGGCTATGGCGAGACAAAGAATGGAAAATCAGCCGGCACCTGAAGACCTCTCAGAAGAGGAGGCACAGGACCGTTTCATGGATGCTGTTGGCCGTCTTGCGCCACTGACAGGAACAAAGTTGGGCCTTGTCGGTTCCATTCAGCATCTCCACCTCCTCCCTGAATTCCACGACAGATTGGAAAAAGCAGGTTTTGAAGTCGAGATTCCAATTGGTGGAGCACGCCTGTCATTCCCTGGGCAAGTCCTTGGATGCAATTATTCAGGCGATGATGACTCAATCGGTCATTACCTGTTCCTTGGTTCAGGTGATTTCCATCCTATTGGACTGGTACTTCACACCGGCAAACCTCTTGCAATGCTTGATCCTTACACTGGGGATGCTGAAGAAATGTCCTTGCAACGAATTGAACGCATCCTTCGCCAACGATTTGGACTGATTATGGCATCTGGAGAGGCTCAGAAATTCGGAATATTGATTGGTGAGAAGCCTGGACAAATGCGTCGCACCTTAGCTCTAAGGATGAAACGTATGCTTGAGAAACACGGTAAGAAAGGTTATCTTTTGGCACTGGAACATGTTGGGCCAGAATTGATTGATTTCTATCCAGTCGACGCTTTCGTGAATACCGCATGTCCAAGAATCGCGATTGACGATGCGGTTCGATACCAAAAACCGTTGATTACTCCATTCGAATTGGAAGTGGCACTTGGGGAGAAAAAATGGGAAACTGGATACCAGTTTGATGAAATTCCTTGAACAACTGTAGTTTTGTTGAAAATTCTCACTCTTCCCTTCAAATCAAACCGTATGTTCAATAACGGTTGGCGTAAGCCTTCCGATGTTATGGCGAACTACCTCGACCGCATTGGTGCTGGATGGATTCTTGCGAATCCGGAAGTGTTTGATTTTGACTATATCCCTCAGGAAATGGTTGGCAGAGAAGATGTACAAATGGAACTCGCCTCAAAATTCGCTACACTCCATGCTCCTGAAGGGGCAGGCAGAGCCGTCATCACTGGGCCAGTTGGAAGTGGGAAAACAGCACTTGCGCGAACATTTTGTAGAGATATACAACGCCATTTGTCCAACAAAAGAAAGATTCGAAGCGTTCATGTCAATTGCAGAAACGCTTCAACAAGCATGCGTGTTGTTCAACGAATTTTGCACGAACTCGCACCCGGCCATCCTGATAGAGGCCTTTCCATGGGTGAACTTTTGATGAGCTTACGGCGAATTCTAAGAAAAGAAACATCCCATTTGATTGTTGTTTTGGATGAAGTTGACCACATGCTTCGTCGTTCAGGCGATGATTTGTTGTACCAATTGCTCCGAATCGATGAAGACCAAAATGGAAAAGGTACGCTTTCCCTTATTCTTGTGAGTCAAGAACAAGTTTTGGATGTTTTAGAAACCGCAGTAATTTCCCGAATGGGAAGCACCAATCACATCCGAATCAAGCCCTATACCGTTGAAGGATTGGAAGCCATAGCAAATCAAAGAGCTACTCAAGGCTTGGTTCACGGTACTTGGACCACAGAAATACTCCGTCTTATCGCAGAAAAAGCGGCACCAACCGGTGATGCACGAAGAGTCATTGAATTGCTCAACGCNGCAGTTGAGCGATGTGAATTTCGCCAAGANGAACACAGTGANCGCCGACTGGCTATCGAAGATATTCACGTTCCGCTCAACAATGAGCCAGCAAGTCAAGGAAGTAACCTCGAACACATTGATGACCTCAATTCAAATGCAATGTTGGTGCTGTTGGCACTATGTCGAAGACTAACCAAAGAAGAGTCAATGACGACCGGTGATGTAGAGCAACTCTATGCAGTAGTTTGTGAGGAATATGAACAAAAAATGAAGAGCCATACCACGGTTTGGAAATATTTGAAAGACTTNGAAGAACGGCAAATCATCACCTCTCGAGTCGCTACAGTTACCGGTGGAAGGGGGCGAACAACGCACCTTAGTATGCCACATTATCTGCCAAAAGATCTAGCAAATCGGCTTGAAATGCTGCTCAGAAAGAAATTTTGAGGCCTCTTTTTCCAGTTGCAATCAAACGGTGACGCTAAATACAGGACGATAGTCGCAAGGTCGTTCTAGAAGTGATATTATGGCTGTTGGACAACAAGGAGAATTTGTCGCTGTAGTGAATGATACCGACCCAAAAAACGGCGGTAAGTCCTATTCACTCAAAATTAGTGGAAACAATCATGCTCAATTATTGGGTAAGAAAATTGGCGATACCGTCGACGGAATCTTCGTTGGCGAAGGTGAACAGACGCTTTCTGGCTACAAACTCCAAATCACCGGCGGTTCCGACAAAACCGGTACCCCACTTCGAAGAGACCTCGAAGGCGGTCGACGACAAGCAGTTCTTGTCACCCAGTCAACCGGTTTCAAAGGCCACAACCTTGTGTTCAAGAACAAAGGCGGAGAAAAGAAGCGATTCCGCTACAAGCCAGACGGTCTACGAAAGCGACGCTTTTTCCGTGGCAACACCATAAGCCAAGACACACGTCAAATCAATCTCAAGGTCATCGAAGCTGGAAAGAAATCCCTTGGAGATATCCTCTCTGCGCCAAGCGAGGAAGCATCGGAGTGAAACCCGAGAGGGCGTTCGTTAAACAGGAGTNGGAAGCATGGCACGAAAGCTTCCCGCACAACCTGAAATAAACATTGGACTTGTTGGTCACGTCGACCACGGTAAAACAACGCTCACTCAAGCGCTTTCAGGTATTTGGACCGATACACATTCTGAAGAACGCAAACGTGGTATTTCAATTAAGCTCGGATATGCCGATACTGCCTTTTACAAAACGAAAGACGGTCAATACTACGCTACAGGCCGACACCCTGACGGAAAAGATGATGTCGAAAAAGAACTTGAACGCGTGATATCGTTTGTCGATGCTCCTGGTCACGAGACACTGATGGCGATAATGATCACGGGTGCCTCAATAATGGATGGAGCAATGCTCATGGTAGCAGCGAACGAAGCCTGTCCACAACCTCAAACACGAGAGCATCTAATGGCACTGGAAATTGCAGGAATTGAAAACATCGTCGTTGTTCAAAACAAAATCGACTTGGTTACCAAAGAACGCGCTTTGGAATCTTACGCCGAAATAAAAGAATTCCTCAAAGGAACAATTGCGGAAGACGCCCCCATTATTCCTGTTTCCGCACATCATGATGTCAACTTAGATGTGCTTATCGGAGCAATAGAAAAGACAATTCCAACCCCNGACCGTTCCAATCATAAGCGCTCAGTAATGCATGTTGCACGTTCTTTTGACATTAACAGGCCAGGTACTCGACCATCTAAACTTCGCGGTGGCGTCATTGGCGGAAGCATCGTTGAAGGGACTTTTGAAGTCGGCGATGAAATTATCATTGGACCTGGTCGAAGAATCGAAAAAGGCTCAAAAACAACATGGGAACCTATTGAAGCGACGGTCAAGAGCATGCAAGGAGGGGGTTTGAACCTCGATACAATGCATTCAGGAGGGTTGTGTGGAATGGCAACCATGCTTGACCCATCGATAACAACCTCAGACAACCTTTCTGGCCAAGTTGTAGCTCGTAAAGGCGACCTACCCGAAGTTCGAAGTTCAATGACCATCGATGTTAAACTGATGGATACAATGGTTGCCGGTGAAGGTCAGGCTGCAGAGAAAATCTATCCTCTTCGAAACAACGAGATGTTGATGATTAACGTAGCAACTGCAACATCAGTTGGTGTAACCAAAAATTCGGAAAAGGGCAAAGCGACACTCGATCTAAGACTTCCAATCTGTGCTGATTCTGGTCAAAGGGTNTCGCTGTCTCGACGAGTTGGCTCGAGATGGCGTCTCATTGGACACGGAACAATTCAATGAGCGTGAGCAATTTGAAAGTCGTTATGGTTCAAAAAGTCCTTCTTGATGCATGCGGATGGGCTGCTGTTATCGATTCAGGGATGAACATTGACACTGAAATTGGAAGAGTNTTTGGACCTGCGCAACTCGTATTACTCGACAGTGTNAAAGAAGANATTGAGCAATTGAATCATCAGCGACCCCGAAATAAAAATTTACTACTCCCACTGCTTGAGAAAAAAACTGAACCTATCGAGGCTCTTGATGCTGATTCCTCGCATCCAGATGACCAACTGGTGTCTTTAGCAACTGAATTGCGAATTCCTGTTTTAACAGTGGATGTGGATTTGAAGCGCCGTTTGTATGAACTGGGTATTCCCATCCTTGAAGTGACTCAAAATCAGCGGCTACAACTGGTCGATTCTCTATAGAATAGATATCTAAAACTATGGAAGTGTGAACAAAACATCGTCACCGTGACCATCGAGAAGTCCAATTTTAACTCCTGCATCAATCCATGCATGTGCATAATTAATTGCACCAAAAGCCCGCACATAATCTCCGATTGACAGGAAATGGGCCGCATCAGAGGCATAATCATCTGCCATTCTCATCATCACACTCAGCCTTTGTTCATCCAAACTTCCCTCCGAACACAATGAAGTGGCCTTTTTACGAGCTCGGTCGGTGATGTCGAGATATTTTTCAACCCGTTCACGAGTGACTCTTTCAAGTTCTTCAGTCACTCTCCACCCTCCTTTTGGCGTTGAAGTAGGCGCCGAACATCGTCTGTCCGACCCAATGCACCGTAGAGTTCTACTGCAAGTGAGAGTCGACCTTCATCTTCAGCTGTTTGTGCGCGAACAAACATAGCACGGCGTTCATCCCAGTTCTTAGCTAATGCAGCTTCTGCTGCAGCCTGATATCGTCCTTGGCGCTCTGACTGCGCAAGGTGCGGTGCAGACCAGCGCCGAATCAAACCCTCACGAGTGGCGGTAGCCATGGTATCTGGAGTTAATACAATCAAAAGATCTCCAAGATTCATCGATTCACCAAGTAAGGTTGGACTTCCGTGATTGTTCTGAGCAGAAAGATGATGCAGATGGCCCTCAATACCGAGAACCCACCAACCATCAGCACTTCGAACCCCTTCCATAGGTTCGAGTGAATCATACTCAATTTTTTCCAATGAATCCCATCCAAATGGATGAGGAACACCTTCCCAAATTCCACCGTCACTCGACTGCATCAACAAACGGCCGCTCATGAGGGGCGTTACCCAACTCCAAACGCGCTCTTCGAGGATACGCTTCTGGTCCTGTTGCGCTAGTCGAGCACACCACAATTTTCCATCAGAATCTTGCCACATCATGTGTTCCCGGTCGAGCCAACCCAACAAACGCCGTACTTTGCCACTATCGAGCCTACGAATGCCCGTTCCTTCGTGAGTAAACAGGTGCAGACCTCCTCGACGCCCTGAAAGAATCCAACCGCCACCAGGACGTGCCAAAAGCTCAGAAAAACCTCCGGGAGTTGAACGACCTTCATGAAGCATTGAGCCATCTGCAGTTGAGAGAACGTAGAAGCCATGTGCTGCAAGAATACCCAATACTCCGTTATTTGCTTGAGCATAATGCGCCTTAAACGGCAATTCTACCTTCCAACGAACTGCGCCATCGGATTCAATCATGTACAAATCCAATCCACTGCTGACGACCATGCCTCCTTCGACTGGAGCGAGGGCTGCAATACGATGTGGGGCCTGCCAAGACCATGTTATCGTCCAACTCATCATGCCTCACCTCCAATCACATTCCATGCAATCAATTGGGCACGAGCGGCTTGAGTCAATTCATAATATCGATTACGTCCAATCGGTCGAACGCTTAAGATTCCACCTTTGAGTAGGCGGTTGCTGATTTGTGACAATCGCGAACGTTTGATGTTCAATTGAGTGCAGAGTTCGCTGTCCGATGGAGAGAACCTTCGTTCATTTGCAACTGAAATGATTTCTATTTCATGAGGCGTTAGCAACGAGAGAAGGGCTGCATTGAGGGGGTAATCCTGCTTTATGCCAGTCCGTTTTCGTTGCATGCCCTCAAGGGCATCAACAATTTTCCGACGGTTTTGTGTTTGGTTTGCTCCGTTAGGTTCCAACAGAGCCATTTCTAATGCCTTCATCAACGGCACCATTTGGGCGAGTTCACTCAGCAGTTCTGGTGCAGCAGATACTGTTGTTTGGTCCTCTTCGAACTCTTCAATAAACTCAGGTTCTACCATAGGAGTATCGTCAATTTCTGCATCAATCTCAAACATTCCAACCTCATCGTGCATCAAAAAGGCAGATTCTTCTTCCGAAATGGGTTCATCTTCTGGCTCGGGTGGATGTAGCGAGGGGTCTTCCCACAATTCTACTCCATCAACGACCTCAACAAACTTTCCGGGTGTTTCGTCTTGATGTGAACGACCGACATATTCCCTGTTTCTGCTGAACAGACCCTTGAGGTGCCTTGGTGCGTTGAGTTCGGGAGGTCCAAGGTCGATGCTTTCGGGCTTGGCACTCATCGGAGCTGCTGAATATCCATCTCCTAAATTTTCTAAAGGTTCAAGTTGAACAAGTTCATCTTGGTTTTCTTGGTCTTCGGAGAGTTGTTCAAGATTAAGGTCGAAATTGTTCGTAAAATCTTCCATATTTTCAAAAATTTTGCTATCAAGTTGTTGTTCTGAGACCTCAACAGGACTTTGCATCTCAGGTTCACTTCCCGGAGACTCAACCGCATCAGAAAATATGGTTTCAAGTGAGGAATGAATTGTTGGGTCGACCGGTTCAGGCGAAAACAACGGTTCAGTAACCAAAGCATTGGATTTGTATTGAGGCTCGACGTAAGTGTACTGGGACATCTTCGATGAATCGATTGCATTTCGCATGACTCGGATGACTTCTGCTGGAAGACCTTGGGTTTTTTCCAATAGATATTCTGCATCTTCACGCCGGAATGAGAAAGGTTGACCTGTTAGCCTCTCTACACGACGTTCAACCAGTAACTGTACCTCATCAACATCCAAATTGGAGAGGGGGTTCATTTGTTCTAATTGTTGAAGAACAGATTGTGAAAGTTGATTCTTATCCTTTGTTTCAAGAACGACAACAATCAATGCCTCCAAACGCTCGAGAATCGGTAAAGTATCTCGCAGCGCAACATTGAGAGCTGAAATATCTACAGTAGATGCGTCGATAACGACCAAAGGCAAGGCATTCGGGAAATCCTGTGCAGCTTGAAGAATCCGGTTGGTCAACTCCACTCGATTTTGCGGTACATTAGCATGAACAAAATGAGAGCATATTTCTTTGAGGAGGTTGTTTCCAGCATCAGAGGGCGTGATATGGTCGATATATATCGTTAGAGGTGCTGCTTTCGAGGCACAGCGAAGCAATGAGGTCCTTCCAGATCCATGTTCTCCCAGCAACAAAATACGCCGATGTGAACGAAATTGCATGTACTGAGAAAGCACCTGTAGAAGGTGATTGCGCCCTACCAAAAGGTCTGAGTCTGTGGATTCAAGTGGTAAAGTGTAGAATGGGTTTGTTTCCATTGGGGGTAAGTCCATTTCTTTCCCTATCACTCGCATACACCCGCAGTTAGGTTTGGGTATTTCATGTTTCACTCTGTTCAACAGTTACAGAGACCTGTTAGTACGTGTTAATTCATTTGCCAAAGTCGTGTTTTGAATCGTATTAACGCATCATTAACGGTTTTTTAACGCGTTATTTGAAGCGTTAATCGCGTTAACAGCGCCTCTTTTTCATTCAACATGAAAACTGAACAAAGTTTGCGATTGGGCCCGCTTCTGCCGATTGCTTGATGATGTATTGTCGTGTGGAGAGAAGTGGACGTACGCATATGCCAGTCGAAAACAGCCGATTAAGCGGTTTTTTCCGCCACAGTGTTTCTGAAAGAAGAGAAATTGTCGCCCAAATGGCAAATCTAAGTAACGAACAAATCGAGGCACTTGAAGCCTGTGGAGCACTTAGTGAAGAGGCTGCGGACCGAATGATTGAGAATGTTATCGGCACCATGTCACTTCCAGTTGGGATTGCGACAAATTTTGTCATTGACGGAAAGCATTACCTCATCCCATTCTGCCTTGAAGAATCAAGTGTTGTGGCTGCAGCCTCAAATATGGCCAAAAGATGCCTCAAAAACGGTGGTTTCCACACCAATTCTGATGAACCAATGATGATTGCTCAGCTGCAAGTACTGGATTGCAGCGATTGGAGAGAAGCGGAAAAGAGTGTACAAAATGCCTCTCAAGAACTCATAGACCTCTGCAACAGTTTGCCATCAACAATGATTCGCCTGGGTGGAGGGTGCAAACGAATTGAAACACGTCTACTCGATTCAATAAGTGGCCCTATGCTGATTGTGCACATTATTGTTGATTGTCGAGATGCGATGGGAGCAAATGCCGTCAATACTATGGCAGAACTCATTGCTCCGCGACTTGAAGACATTACCAAAGGTCGCGTACAGTTGCGAATTCTATCAAATCTTGCAGCACATCGTTTGGCTCGAGTTCGGGCTGTGTTTACTCCTGAGGAAATCTCTGAAGACGGAACCTATGAGAATGGAGTTCAAGTTATTCAAGGAATTCTTGAAGCGCAGCACTTTGCCATGGCAGACCCATTTCGTGCCGCTACACACAACAAAGGCGTAATGAACGCAATTAGCAGCGTCGGTGTTGCTTGTGGACAAGATTGGAGAGCAATTGAAGCAGGTTGCCATGCTTGGGCCGCCTACTCCAACGATTCTTACGGTTCAATGACATCTTGGGAAAGAAACGATGAGGGCAATCTTGTGGGCGTTATTGAAACACCAATGGCAGTGGGTATCGTAGGAGGGGCATCAAAGGTCCATCCTGTAGCACAGGCAAATCTCGCCATTCTTGGAGTTGAATCTGCCCAAGAATTAGCTGGAATCATTGCTGCATCGGGCCTTGCACAAAATCTAGGGGCATTACGCGCTCTTTCTACCAAAGGCATTCAAGCAGGTCACATGAAACTTCATGCTCGAAATATGGCGGTGTCAGCAGGCGCTATCGGGGAAGAAATCGAAATTGTTGCAGCACGTCTGCAGCAAGAGAAGGGCCCAAAAACCCAAACTCTCGTCGGAGAACTTCTCAAATCGTTACGAGAAGAGTGATTTCACTCTTCTTCGCTCAATGGAAGGGTAGCTTGAATCAATCCTCCTGATTCACTTTCTTCTTTCAGAACAGTAGCGTCTTCCATCCCATCAAACAACCCTGTCGTCTTGACTTGTTCGCGGAACCACTTCTTGACTTTCTTACGGTCGGTATACGGACATCCGAATGTTTCTGAGAAACGTCGAGTCGTTGAAAGGCGCCGAGTGTTGCCATCTTTACGGCGATCAACCATGCCGAGTTGTGCCAATTCACGGACATAATCGTATGCTTTCTGACCGAGAAGTTCAACCAGACGAGATTGAGACATTGGTTGGTGATAGGCTATGAGGGCTGCTGCCTTCAGCAACTTTTGAGGAATTTCAGTCTTGGTTTCTTTCGGCAAATGACTGGCGATATCTGGTTTGACTTCAATAGCCCACCTGTCACCGACTTCAGCAACCTGTAACGCTCCACCACGACGACGCTTGAGAGTAGAACGGAGTGAATACAATGAATCAAGCATTTCATCTTCATCATAGCCCAATGCAGACGAGAGTTCCGACACACTCATTGAACGGCCAGCTCCAAACAATGTGGCTTCCAACAACGTATCGATTGGGACTTCTGACATCATCTTCACCTTCATTCAACCAACCATTCATGACCATCATACGACTGTTCTTCAAGTTCATCAGGCTCTTTAATTTCTACATTCACCGATTCTTTGGCCATTTTAGCCAATGCTTTTTCTCGCTTTCGCGTAGATTCTTCCTCTGCTAAGCGTGCCTTTTCTGCTCGTAATTTAGCATGGTGTACCGAACCAGTATCCTGTTGTTGTATGCGTTGATTTTCCTCGCTCTGTTGGTCTTCAATAAGCAAACTAATCTCTTCAAAGGATTCGACATTTGGCCACATATCTTCGAGATAAATCACTCCGTCTGGAACATTTTCTTGAGTAATGGATGCAAAACCGCGATGTGTTAAGAACAGGCCTGCAATGAAAGACGCCACCTTTGCCTCGTCGTCATAACCTTCGGGGATTTGACCAAAAGTATCCTCCAATATTGGCTTCAAAGACTCCATTACCATGAGTACAGGAACTTTTGTATCGCTGATTTCAGAGCAAGATTTTCTCAATGCTTGCCAACACCGTTTGATATCCCCTTCAAGGTCTTCATTGTGCATCCTGCCACCGACATCGGAAAGGAATTCTTTCAGTTCTGCTTCATGAGCCAAACGATTCTCTTCTCGTAAGCGAAGAGTTTCTGCGTCATCAGATGCATCCTTGAAAGCAGAAAGCAATTCCACAAGAGTCACCGGACGTCCTTCGTCGCGACGTACTCGGTTCTCAAGTAAATCTGGAAGAAATTCATCAGCATCTCCTTGTAAAATTGTGTTGGTGAAGAAGAAGTCTTCATCGTTGTAATCTGCTTCCCAGCCAAATCCAAGTTCATCCTCCCAATCGCTCCCGTCATCAACATACTGAACTCTGTCAAACAAATCTTCGGCTTGTTGGTGCAAGACCTCCCAAGACATTCGAATTAATCGTCCACATGCAGGGAGGTCGAGCGATTCAGCTTCTGACTTCACACGACTTGTGAACACTTTGAGGAAACTTGACAGGTCGATATTCCAAGCATCAAGTCCTTCGTCCCTCACCAGTGAAAGGACAAGTGCGACTGAACGGTCAAACGGGTCAAGAAGAGTCTGGTGCTCGGCCTCTTCTCGTTCAGCAATGGCCATTATTTTGTCACCAAAAAGAGCGGCTTCTTCGGACTCTTCACCCGATTCAAGCAACTGGTCAATCACATCTTGGCGCAGGAACCATTTGTCCAGTGCAGATTGTTGTTCGACCATGCTCGCCACCTCAGACAGTTTCTTCTTCAACATCTGTCGTATCTTCTTCGACCTTTTCTGCTGCCTCTGCCGCAAGCACAGCTTGAGCAACCTCGGCATATTCTTCAATGTCCTCGGTGAGGTCTGCGGTGCGCTCCGTAAGCGCATTCAGACCTGTAGAAGGTACTTCTTCAAGTTCATCAACCTTCATGTGATTCAAAAGCCCGCCAAGACTGCCTGGAGTCGCAAGTGGTTCAGGAACGGTGGGCATTTCGTGCGAAGCAGCGGATGCCTCGGCAATACGGGAATGGTTCTTTTCGCTGTCCTTCTTGGCCTCTGCCAGTGCTTTTTCACCCAAGGCAATCGCCTTGTCTCGGTCAAAGTCGACAATGCGTCGACTGCAACCGTCGCCACCATGTGTAATTCCAATATGGTGGTCCGCAAGTCGAAGAGATACCTTACGCAAAGTGACCATAATGAATTGTGCCCTCTTACTTCGTTCACGGCACATCATGGCAATTCGTTCAGCATTGTAGCCGTCTAGATTTTGATCGACCTCGTCGAAATAGTAGAATGGACTTGGGTCGTAATCTTGGATTGCAAAAATCAAGGCAAGTGCTGCCATTGATTGCTCGCCACCAGACAGTTGATGACGAGTAACTTTAGCCGACTTTCCACGGGGTTGAGCCCACAATTCGAGGCCCCCCTTGAACGGTTCATCCTCATTTTCAAGGAACAACTCTCCGCGTCCACCGTCACTCAAAGTCTTGTAAGCGACCTTGAAGTTCTCATTGACCTTTTCCAAAACNTTGACGAGGCGTTCTTTACGTTGAGTTTCAAGTTTCTCGGTGACAGCAATAAGGTGCTTTCGACGCTCTTGAAGCACTTTGAAATCTCCTTTCATCTCTGCAAGACGTGCCTCACAAGCATCGTATTGCTCGATGGCAAGCATGTTGACTGGTCCATGAGAATCAAGTCTTCGCTGAAGGTTTCTCTCGTGACGCTCAGCATCTCCGACACTTGGAAGAGATACATCTTCACCGGCGGGCTCAATGTTGTTCTCTATCATCTCAGCAAGTGTCTCTCGAATTGATTCGTCCTTGAGATGGAGTGAACGGCCCATTTCTTCGACCAAGCCTCGTCGAGAACGAGCATCTGCTGATTTCTGTTGGAGATTCACATGTAGGCTTGTTCGCTCCTCGATCAATTCCAATCGCTCNTCTTCCAAACCTTGGTTCTCTTCCAAGAATTGTGCACGCTCCTCTTCTTTCGACCGNAATTCTATAGAATCGGTTGCTATTCCNGCCTGNAGNGAATCTATTCGTTCACTCCGAGTAATTGCATTGTCTTTCAACACTTGAATTCTTGATTCAATTTCAGAGACTCTACTTTCCAAAAGCGTTTGGTGATTCGAATCTCCATTNAGNGAAATCTCAGCCTGTGCTTTGAGACTTTCAGCTTCAATTCGNTTTACTTCGGCTGCATGGAGGCGGTCNTTNAGATGGCTCGGGCTGGCCTCCTCCAATTGGGCTTGTGCAGTGCTACGAGATTCATTGGCTTGGGCTAAGATTTGTTGTGCAGAATCGAGTTCGCGGAGTTTTCTCGATGCATTTGTTTCAAGTTCTGCAAGCCTCTTTTCATGATTGGAAACATCTGCTAAAGCAGCAATATGATTGCTTTTTATTTGCTTGTGTTCGGCTTTCCATTCTTGATAGCGAACAGCATGGTCTCCGTCTGAAAGTGCGTTGATTTTGGAGCGAATTTCAGATTGCAAGCGGCGTGCTTCTGCAAGAGCACCATTCACTGTATCAGCCATTATACGGAATCTCTCCACATCTGAGGAAAGTGCTTGCACTTCACTGGCACCTTGGATGTTACCCCCAAAAGAAACGGTCATTTTTCGCTTAGAACCACCAACCATAGCACCTCCAGCTTCGGTAACATCTCCACGGAGAGTAACCAGGCGTACACCGCCCATGTTTCTACGAGCAGTTGCCATATTGTCAACAACAAGGGTATTTCGCAATACGAAACGTATTGCAACATCAATACGTGGGTCGTAATCCAACAATTCGCTAGCAAAACCGATTACACCGTCTCTTTTTGAAACAATTTGTGCTTTTCCTGCGGGTCGTGAATGTGTCAATTTGTTGAGAGGGAGAAAAGTTGCCCTACCAGCTTTGTTTTGTGCCAACCATTGAATCGCACGAGCGGCAACTTCGTCATTGTCTACAACAACCGAGGTCATGCCACCTCCAATTGATGTAGCCAATGCGTCGGTATGAGCNGGGTCTCGCGGTTGGCAAAGTTCTGCCACGGTCCCAATAATTCCGCTCAATTCACCTCGGTCGCGAGCAGCTAGAACCGCTGCAGCACCACCCGCCATTCCTTTGGCACCACTCTTGTTTTCAAGTTCGCTTTTGGCAGTATTGAGTTTGCGTTCTGTTTCACGTAAGCGTCCCTCAACTGCTTGAGATTCTTCAAGCAATTTTTGCTCTGAACGTTGAGCGGTGAGCAGTTGTTGAGTAAGCGCCTTTCTGTCGTTTTCAGGTGAATCAGCCCCAAGTTCTTCACCTTCTAATTCGGATTCTCCCAAAGCAAGACGCGCCGTTTCTGCTGCTTCCTGCGCATTGCTTAGTTGTTCATCGAGCATTTCGGCTTGAGTAGCAATTTTGTTGACCTCTTCTTGGGCAGTATTCAAGGCTGTAGTGGCCTCTTCAGTTTCAGTTATAGCCTTGGATAGGGCTCTTGAAAGTTCAGCGTTTGCAGCGCCTGATGACTCGAGTAATGCTTGAACTTCTGCTTCTTCCTGTTTCGCCTCTTGTAACGCGGTTTGGGCTGTTTCAAGGTCTGTTTTCGCATTCGAAAGGTCTTGCTGGAAATTCAACAAAGCCGATTGAGCCTCCTCAAGACTTTCAACAAGAAGAGTAATCTCTTCCTTGTCCTCCAAATCTTTGTCTTCAGCCTCACCTATTCGGTCTTCACTGGTAGCGATGCGGATTTGCAATTGATTGATTGCAGCGAGAAGTCCATTGGAATCTCCACCCATCAAATCTTCAATTTGTTTTTGCAAGACACCGATTTTATCTTCAAGCCCAAGCAGGACTTGAGCGCCGGTTTTTACTTCTGCTTCCAATTCGGTCGCTTCATTTTCAATTCGAGAGCGTTCATCGATAAGATAGCCACGTTCGGACTGTTGACTTGCAAGTTTTGATTGGGCAGAAATGATACGTGCCTGCTTAAGTTCAAGAACCAAATCTTGAACCTTTAATGCAAGATTTTTCTCCTTTGTCAAATCTTTAAGGCGAGCTTTTTGTTCGTCCTCAAGCAGCCCAATTCGCTCAATGTATCCTTCAACCATCTCTTTTTGTCGGTCCGCCTTTCGAATTTCATCATCGTAAGAAGTTACACCAGCAACTCCGTCCAAGACTTTCCGACGTTCTTTCGCAGTCATCTTTGCCAATTTGGTTACATCGCCCTGAAGAACAATGTTGTATCCATCCGGNCGTGCATTAGCGGCCCCAAGAAGACGATGAAATGTCTTCTGACTGCTTTCTTCGCCATCCAAGAGATACGTTGTGACAATGTTGTTGGCTTTGGTTAAACGGACTGAACGGGTCATTCTTACTTGTTCTTGGTCCAATGGAAGTCGTCTGCGCCCGTTTGACAGAAGCGGATTTGCAAAAACAAGTGTGACTTCACATGAGCGGGCGGGTTTGGAATTTTTNCCACCGTTAAAAATCAGGTCCTTGGCATTTTGTGCTCGAATAACCTTGTTGCTTCGTGGACCGAGTACGAATTGGATAGCGTCTCCGCAATTCGATTTCCCCGAACCGTTCGGTCCAGTAATGGCTGTGAAGCCCCTGTCAAGAGGAACGGTAATTTCACCCTTGAATGATTTGAAGTTTGAAATTTCCAGTGCTTGAAGATACATCCCTATCCCTCTAATCGAAGTTCTTCGCCTCGACCTTATCCGCGACACCCATCTCCTACAGGTCTTAAACCATGCGAGTGATAGAAGGGCAGTACCTCGGTTTTCACAGGTAACTTTCTACAGCCGTGAACAACAAAATTTGTTCCAAAATATCAGAAAAAATCACAGTGTCCCGGTGTGACCACACTCATCACAGCCACCACCTTTGCAATAAGGACAAGTTGCGAGTACTTTGAGGCTCTTTGAATTGGTTCTACGCATGTGAAGATGAGAATCTTTCTTGAGAATTCGTGAACGGGCAATTCGCTCAGTAGTACCACTCCGAGAACCAAGAGACATCTTTACTGAACCGAAGGTCCCTCTGAATGCATCTGCTACATCTCGCCTTTTATCCAATCGCGTCCTAGCCTGTTCTATCCCTTCGGCCTCCCAATACTTCGGCCCGGCCATCAGAAAAGCACCAATCACAGCAATGATACATTGAACGATAAACGGTGGGACCTCTATTGGAATAAGGTCTGCAATTCCTTCGGAACTTGCTGCACGTGGCAAAAAATTGAGCCTATCAAGAATAGCTATGCTAAACAACACTGCCCCGGTCCCAAACAAGACGTGATACAAGCGTTGAGAACGACGTCCTACTCGGGTAAAACCTACTCGACCGTAAAGAAGAACAAACAAACCGAGACACAAGAACAAGATATCTATTCCATCCCAGACACCTACTGCTTCAAGACAGTATGATGCATCGCCATTTGCAATTTCTGCTTCAATGGTTGGAATTGCACAATGAGGCTCGAACATTCGAGTGATGACCATTTTGGTGTTTTCTGCTCCGTTGATGAAATAGGGAGCCACTATGCCCATGCCGGCATTCCCTATAGAAAAACCAACAAGGCAAGTACCAAACAAGATTCCGACCAAATCACGGATGCTCGCCATGGATGACGTAAGCGAGGGGCGAACATAGCGGTTTCGCTTGCCGATGAGGTGAAATGTATCGGCACCCAGCGTAGGTTGAAGAGGGCGGTCCATGTCTCGGGTTGTAATCATCGGAAGCGGAATTGCTGGGCTGTTTGCAGCATTGCGGCTGTCTGATGCAGGGCATTCTGTCATCGTAATTACCAAACAAAGACCTACTGATTCCTCGACCAATTGGGCNCAAGGAGGTATCGCTGCAATCCTTGACAAAACCGACGGCGAGGGTATGAGTGCACACATCAGTGACACCATTGCTTCGGGAGACGGACTCTGCAACGAAGAAATCGTTCGATGCGTAGTAGAAGAAGCCGGAGACCGAATTCGCGACTTGCTCTCGATAGGAGTAGATTTTGAAAAGGAAGGAACTGAGTTCCATCTGGTACAAGAAGGGGGACATTCCAAAAGAAGAATTCTTCATGCCAAAGATGCGACTGGTGCAGAAATTGAAAGAGCACTTACTCAGGCTGTAGCCTCAAGTGAAAACATCACCTTGAGACCGCATACTCTAGGAGTTGATCTCATTCAAACTTCGCATAAAGAACCGGAAAAGGGCATAAAGGGAATCTGGTGCCTGAGTTTGGATTCTGGAGAAATGGAAGCAATTGCCGCAGACGCAGTACTCATTGCAACCGGGGGATGCGGTCAACTCTGGGAAAGAACAACGAATCCATCGGTAGCGACTGGCGATGGATTGGCAATGGCAGTTCGAGCTGGAGCGACAAGTGTAGACATGGCTTTCTTTCAATTTCATCCAACAGCACTTATGGCAGGAAATAAAAAGCCGTTTCTGATAACAGAAGCGCTTCGAGGAGAAGGTGGAGTTCTGTTGGATGACGAAGGTTTACTGGGCTACAAAAGGAATTATGAGCATGTTCAAAAGCCAAATCAATATTCATTTACGCTTCAATCATCACCTCAAGGAAGTCTAGCAACCCGTGATGTGGTCGCTCGGGCTTGCGACCAAAGAATGAAGATTACTGGAGCTGACAATGTTTGGTTGATTACCGACCATTTGAACAAAGAAGTACTTCACAACCATTTCCCAACAATTGAGTCGAAACTAAACCAATTCGGATTATCTCTAGGAAGAGACCCGCTACCGGTTGCACCCGCTGCACACTACATGGTGGGTGGCCTTTCTGTCGACATTCATGGTCGCGTGCTGATGGAGAAAGGTACAGTCATACCTGGGCTGTATGCCATTGGCGAAGTCGCTTGTACCGGAATGCATGGTGCGAATCGATTGGCTTCAAACAGTTTGTTAGAGGCTGTTGTATTCGCAAACAGAGCCGCTGATCATTTCATCTCTCAACCGAACAACGATTTGCAAGATGTCCCTCAATGGAGGGCTGAGGGGATGGAAGAATTAGAAGAACATGCNCCCCTTATTCGAGACCTAGAAACACTTCGTAAAACGATGACTGATGATGTCGGCATAGTGCGTTCATTCAGTCGCCTCGAAAGAGCAAAACGAATGCTAAAACTCCTTGCTGAAGAGGTTGACCTCATATGGAGGAGAAGTATTCCTACCCGTGATTTGGTCGAACTTCGAAATCTCATTCTCGTGGCAACGCACATCACCGAGGATGCCCTTGACAGAAATGAAAATCGTGGTTTGCACTGGAACAAGGACCTTATTCAACATGAAGAGCAGTAATCATTGCTGCAAGCACCTGATTGAGTGGAGTTTGTATCCCAACACGTTCACCTCGCTCTACTATTGCTTGATTCAAGAATTTGATTTCAGTCCGACGCCCGTTGCGAAGGTCTTGTAACATACTGCACATGTTTTCAGAGGTCGCATTAAGCACTTGACGAAGATGCTCTTCAAGTTCAGAATCGTCAGGTAAAGGAACCCGCTCAAGACGGGCTACAGAAGCACCTTCAAGCATAGTCGAAAGAGCGGAGGAAAAAAGATTAGGCCGAAGCAAAGCTCCGTTCTCTACACCTGCAATTGCGGCTATTGGGTTAATTGCGATATTCAACAACACTTTCCTCCAGATTATTGCAATACCATCGTTTGACCATTGTGGAGACAACCCCGCTTGTTCAAGCACTGATAGCAACGGTATTGCCTCCTCCATCCCCGGTCCACCTGAAAGTGAACCAAGCACAGTCTCTCCTTTACCAGCCCAATGGACTGTACCTGGAGATGGCCTCCATGCACCATGGGTTGAGGTGGCTGCAAAGACTCGATGTGGACCAAGAACGCCTTGGCACAGTTCAGCATGGCCCAAGCCATTGCTCAATGATAGAACATAACCATCAGCATTCAAAAGTTGTCGAGCCAGACCTGCAAGCATCTCGATTTGGTCCGACTTTCCAGTCAACAAAACAAAATCAAGNGTTCCTAAAGCAGCCGGAGGNAAACCTACTTCATCCAAAGAAAAAAGAACATCATCATTTGAAACAAAAAAATCTCGTTCTCCTTCGACTGAAAGACCTTCAGCAGCCATATGAGCCCCATGAATACCTCGTCCATGAACAAAAAGTTCGACACCATCCACTTGCGAGAGAAGTGCGCCATAAAGAGAACCCAGCGAACCTGCTCCCAAAATTGCAATTCTCATCGAAAGACCTCATACATAACTTGCTAAATGAATCACAAGGGATGCATCTTGATGCTCGAACCACATTGTCGATAGCGTCGAATTCGAAGGTATGAACTCAAAAGAATTCCATCCTTGAATCAAATTGTTGGTTGACGTGATAGTTGTCCATTGCTCCCCATTACCTTGATAATTTATTTGAACAGGTACGCTGTAGTTGGCCGAACTATAGAATGAAAATGTTGAACCATCATCCTTCAAGAGTGTCCCGTTGTATGCAGCCATCCACATGTTTGACCACATGCGATGTGTCGTATTGTATCGCTGGAAAACAAGTTCAGGTCCCTCCTCAACTGAGAAATTAAATTGCGGATTAACTGAAAGAACCGGCGAGCAAACATGCATACTTGAGCCTTGATTCATGAGAACCGTAAGCGATTGGTTTGCATCGGTTACCGATGGAATATTGGATATCTTTCGAACTTCTAAATCCCAAATCCATTCACCTTCTGCAGGTGCTGGAGGAATAGAAAGGGATGGATTAAGTGGGCACAAATCTTCAATTGATGAAAGGATTCCACTGGAGTTTAATTCAAAGCCCCAACCAAGGTTGGGTTCTGCAGTAATATTCCAGCCATCGGATGGAACAACCGCAATCAAAGGTAGTTCGGGCAACCCTCCATCGAAAATCTGTTCATTTAACTGGATTGAATTGAGTTCAGAGGTTCTCAATACAACGGGGTCTAAGCCTCGCAAGCAAATACGCTCTGGAGCCTCAGAGTAACTGGCCGACAAGTTTTGTTCACCTTCTAACCATTGCAATCGAGATTGTATTTCAAGAGATTCATCAGCATTCGGGAAACTGATATTCAATGGTTCAGAAGTCGACGAATACACCGACATACAGCGCTTTAGTTCACCTTCTTCCATGACCAGTTGCCAAGGCTGAGCGGGATATACTGGAAGTTCAGGCTGCAACGAGATTTGGAAACTGTGATACGTTGAATCAGCTAACCCAAGCAGAGAGAAATTGGTCGTCAGAGGAGAATGAATTGAGTCGGTCCAAGTGAGATTGAGTTTCACTGTAGTGTGCGTTCTTGGCGGTAGCACACTTCCGCAACCCAATCCGTCAATGTCGAGTTGGTCTTCTCCGTCACAGTCCCATGTTTTCTCCCAGTTCAAGAGACTGGTTTGATAGCGGTCAAAATCAACTGCCCAATCTCGATTAACAGAGGATGGGTTGATGACATGTACAGAAATCAAAGCTGTCCAGTTTTCATCGACTTTGTCGGCTTGGAAAAAGTTTGAAATTTCAAATTGAACATCGTCGTTCCAATCATCATCCATCTCAAAAGGCACTTGGCTTGGAAGAGCAAACAGAACCGCAACCAGCATTACCAGACCAATATTCTTCATCGATTGTAAATCAAGACCTTTTGGTTTATTGAGAATAATTGGAGTGCCTCGGTCGGAGCCCATAAACATCAACAGAGGCAAGATTAACGTGAGCACGAGGATCCAAATCGTGAAACCGTTGAAAGCATCAAACATCCAAGCAAAAGCAAGAATGAGTAAGAACAAGAAAGTTTGATTTGAACTGCTTCGTGCTTCAGCGTGACCTGCACGTGCAATCATGATTCTTCCACCTGGGAATGTTGGAATAGGCAACAAAGATATCCAACCGAAGAACGTCAGCAATGCACCTGCTTTAACAAACGGATGGGACCAAATCAATCGTGTGAAGTAATCGTCCAATAACCATTGACCCATAATCTCGACTATGAATGGACCTTCTGCGACATTTTGCGAACTGGTTACAGCAACATAATCAGGTGTCAGCCACAAACCCACGCCCCAAAGAGCGAGTCCAAAAGAAACCAGTGCGGCTGGAACGGATATTGCCACCCAGCCAAGTGCCTTTCTGTCGTCCCAAATTCGTGCATCCATGCGGGGTAAAGATGGAATCAAAAAAAGTCCGAAAGGCCAAATCAATGCTGACTTGCCAAAAAGGCCGATACTCCAAAGTGAGATTGTCGGCTCAGGAATTGGGGAAATATGGCCCACACGGTGATTGAATCGAAGAGCTACAGCTTTCTGCAAGAATGAGGCAATCAACAACGAAGCCAGTACCGGCAGAGTGTAGCCAACGATTGCATCAAAAAGTGTGGATTGGAAAAACCAACCACCAGCAGGTCGAGAACCTTCCATCCAAAACGCCCCTGCAAGAGTAAGCGTTAGTGCTGAGAAAGACCACATCAGAAGCAACAGATTGAATGAAGGAAATTGTCGGTCAGGGAGCGGAATCAATTGAACAATCCAATCCTCAGAACGAAGTAAGTTGGCAGCCCAGCCCAATTTTTTCAAATAAGCATTCGCTTCATCAAGACAATCGTCAATTTCCATCCCGTCTTTTGGAGAAACTACCCACGAAGGCAGAAAGCCTCCGGACATGCTGGATGACACGTAAAAATATCGACGTAAAACATTTGCAAGCAAATCGTGTTGTTTCCAGTCCGAACGATGGCTTGGCATCGATTGGAGCGAGGAATCAGCAGCCGGATTATCGTCTTGAACGTCCGACATGTGTTCTCCTCAAGCCTCTGTAATCCTGCTTCCCCTTTGAAGGAATCCCTCGACCAATTCAAGGCGAGAGAAAAATCACTTGTTCTTGAAACGCTTGAGACGGAATGTTTCTTCACGTTCCATCTCTTCAAGTCGAAGTTGAATAAAAACTCGGGCTTCTTCTAATTCAGGGATTACTTTGTACTCAAGAGCGTTAACACGACGTTTCGTGGCTTCAATCTCCTGCAAGAGACGCTTCAAGGTCGCCTCCATTTCCGAGGCCTTAACAATTTTTTCAATCAAGTTACCGAACGACTCACCAGCTTCATCGATGTAGGGGGATGAGCCAATGAATCCAACGCCGCGTTCTTTGAACGTCGATTTGAGATTTGTACCACTCACGCTCGGAACAACAACACCCATGATGTTTCGTCGTTCGACCTCGACCTCAGGATGGCCGGTGTTTGCAATCGCAGCTGCTCGAACAGCGAGCCCACCTTCAATTGCATTGGCAAGGTCGATTCTTTGCTTAGCCATGCGATAGGTCGCAGTGAGGTCGCGCTTTGCAGCAATCATATCCGAAAGCAAAGAACGGAATTCGTGAAACAAACCGTCTCTCTTCATTTTCAGCAATTTGTAACCGTTTTTGGTTTGCTTGATACGCCCCTTGAGTTTTATCAACTCACTTCGGGTTGGTTTGATGTCGAGTGCCATGTTTTCTCACCTCCTTGCTCATCAAAAAATGGATTTCAAGCCTTGTTGTCAGGGTGGTACTTGTCAATCCACTTCTGATCAAGTCGCACGAGATACTTGGTATCGATTGAAGACATGAGAGTCCAGCACAAATCGAGAGTCTCTTCGATAGAACGGTCTTCATCACGGGTTTGACGAAGGAACTTGTCTTCGAAAACACCAGAGAAATCGAGCAGTTGCTTGTCACGCTCGTTAAGTGCATCTTCACCGACAATAGCAACCAATCCACGAAGTTCACGGCCTTGAGCGTATCCTGCATACATTTGGTCTGAAACCGACTTGTGGTCTTCACGAGTGGTTTCAGCACCGATACATGAACCCATCAAACGGGACAAGGACGGTAGAACGTTGATTGGCGGATAGATACCTTGCTGGTGCAATTCACGCGAAATAACAATCTGCCCTTCGGTAATATATCCAGACAAATCAGGAATTGGGTGAGTGATATCGTCACCAGGCATAGTTAGAATTGGGAATTGAGTGATTGAACCCTTCTTTCCTTTAACAATTCCAGCACGTTCGTAGAGCATTGCCAAGTCAGTGTACATGTAACCCGGGTAACCACGTCGACCAGGTACTTCTTCACGAGCTGCACCGATTTGTCGCAGAGCGTCACAATAGTTGGTCATGTCAGTATAGATGACCAGAACGTGGTAATCCTTCTCGAAAGCCAAGTATTCAGCAGCGGTCAAAGCAAGACGAGGCGTAATGATTCGCTCGACAGCTGGGTCGTCAGCGAGGTTGACGAACAAAACCGCGTTTTCAAGAGCACCGGTTCGTTCCAAATCAGAACGGAAGAAATTGTACTCTTCTGCAGTGATACCCATAGCGCAGAACACAACAATGAATTCTTCATCAGAACCCTTGAGTCTCGCTTGTCGAGCAATCTGAAGTGCAATATCGTTGTGAGGTAAACCGGATGCCGAGAAAATCGGCAACTTTTGTCCACGCACAAGTGTCGTACAGCAATCAATTGCGGAGATACCTGTTTGGATGAAATCGTGAGGGCTTTGTCGGCTGTAAGGATTGATAGCAGCACCAATAATGTCAGCCTTCTCTTCAGCAACAATCTCTGGTCCGCCGTCACGAGGACGTCCTGCACCATCGAGAATTCGACCAACAAGGTCGGTACTCACTGGGAGTTTGAAGACATCACCCATGAAGGTAACACCTGATTCACGGTCAATCTTTGCAGTTCCTTCGAAAACTTGGACGATAACCAAATCGTCGGATGTATCGAGAACTTGTCCGTTCTTGATGGTTCCATTGGAGAGTCGTAGTGTAACGATTTCACCAAAAGCAACAGGTTCAGTTTTGTTCAAAAAGACCAATGGTCCTTTCACGTCAGTAATGGTTCGGTATTCTTTTCCAGTCATGATATTCCCCTCCTCAGTTATCCTCCACCGTATCGGCGATTTCGCTGGTCATCTTCTTGACCATTTCATCGATGCTGTCGATATATCCTTTCTCGAATCGACCACGCATAAGGTCTGAACGAGCAGGAACGTTAACAACATCATTGAGTAGAGCACCGCTAGCCATTGCAGACTTTGCAGACTCTTGGAACGAAAGGATTGCCTTTGCCATTTGGTATTGCAAATGGATGTCACAGTATGCATCGACATCGTGGAAACCGTTCTGTTGCAAGAAGAATTCACGAATCATTCGAGCAACTTCGAGCGTCAGTTGTTGGTCGACAGGAAGTGCGTCTGAACCAACCAGTTGAACAATTTCTTGCAATTCTGCTTCAATCTGCAGCAGACCGCTGACTTGGGTTCGAATTTCAGGGAAATCTTGAGCGATGTTATCGCGGAACCATTGGTCCAAACTTTGCGGATACAATGAGTAAGAGTTCAACCAGTTAATCGCTGGGAAGTGACGTTGTCGTGCAAGTCCTGCATCCAATCCCCAGAAAACCTTGACAATACGGAGAGTTCCTTGAGACACCGGTTCAGAGATGTCACCACCAGGAGGGGACACCGCACCGATTACGGTAACTGAACCATCGTCGCCGTTGAGCGTTTCAACACGGCCGGCACGTTCGTAGAATTCTGCAATTCGAGAAGAAAGGTATGCTGGATATCCTTCTTCACCAGGCATTTCTTCAAGTCTGGATGAAATTTCACGCATTGCTTCTGCCCAACGAGAGGTTGAATCCGCCATCAAAGCAACATCGTAGCCCATGTCACGGAAATATTCTGCAATGGTAATTCCAGTGTAAACAGACGCTTCACGAGCTGCCACTGGCATGTTCGAGGTATTGGCAATCATGACCGTTCGGTTCATCAGAGGCTTGCCAGTGTTTGGATCAATCAAGTGAGGGAATTCGTCCAAAACTTCGGTCATTTCGTTTCCACGTTCACCGCATCCAATGTAAACAACGAGTTGAGCATCGGAGTACTTCGCCAAAGATTGTTGGGTAACTGTCTTTCCAGAACCAAATGGTCCTGGAATACCTGCAGCACCACCCTTAGCGAGTGGGAACAGGAAATCAAGAATGCGCATACCGGTAATAAGTGGCGTATCTGGTGCGTACTTCTGTTGGTATGGACGAGGTGTTCGGACAGGCCACTTTTGCATCATTTGCATCTCAGTACCGTCTTCAAGAACGCAGACAGTTTGTGTGACGTTAAAATCACCAGATTCAATCGACTTCACTTTACCACTGGCGGTAGGAGGAACCATGATTTTGTGAACGATTGTTTCGGTTTCTTGGACGTGACCAATAACTTGGCCACCGACAACTGAGTCGCCTACTGCAACTTGAGGTTCGAAGGTCCAGATTTTTTCAAGATCGAAAGCATCTGCATCAACACCACGGGTGATGAAAACACCCATCTTCTCTTCCAAAGTCGGTAAAGGTCGCTGGATTCCGTCATAAATTTGCGTAAGGAGACCAGGACCCAATGAAACGGAAAGTGTTTCTTGAGTGTTCAACACAGGTTCACCTGGTCGAATTCCAGATGTATCTTCATACACTTGAATAACTGCTTTATCTCCGTGCAGCTCAATCACTTCGCCCATCAAACCTTCTTCGCCGACACGTACAACGTCATACATTGCTGCGTTCATGCCGGTTGCGGTTACAACTGGACCGGATATTCTGTAAATTACTCCTTCATTGCTCATTTTTATTTCCTCCTTATGGTTTGGAATCTTACTTCCATAGATCGACTCCTATTGCCTTGCGTATTGTGTCACGCAGTGCGGTGTCTTCCTCCGTTCCAATGCCAAGCACTGTCGGAGAGACGGATGCCGAGAGTTGGTCACGAAGACGCTCCGGCAGCGTTGCTAGGATTGTGGAGTCGACCACAACAATCCCAACGCTCTTTGAATTGAGTAGAGATTTGAAGACAGAGACCATCGCCTCTTCGTCTTCAGGATTGAAAAGAGAATCAATACCTGCAAGTTGGAAACCAAGAGTGAATTCCGGTGTGCCTACTACTGCGATATCCATTCTTTCTCACCTCACAAAATATGTGCTTCTATAACTTCATCAGAAAGTCCAGCTAAGCGCCCGCGAACGATAAAGCGCAAATCATTGACTTCTTGGACCTTCATGGCCACATAGTGAATAATTGGTAATGCTGAGACTGGGTGGAGATAGCTCATGCGTTTCATGATGTTATGCTCCCGTTCCTTGAACCAGGTGATGACAGGGTCAAGACTGTTCATCTCCTTACTCTCGGATAGAATTGCCTCGAATGCAGGATAATCAAAGCGGTTGGAGCCGCGAAGTAGATCCATAGCAGCGTCCAAACCGCCAGCGCCAATCGAAGAGAAAGCACGGGTAGGTATAAGCCGGCCACCCGGAATGAGCATGGGGACGATTTCATCAAACGAAATGCCTACTTGCTGAGCTTCTAGGACATTCATCAAGTTTCGATGGTCAATTTCTGCGGCAAGAAGTTCTTTCAAGAAACGATTTGCCGGGTTTTTCCCATTCAACGACTTTATTGCGTTATTGAAGTAATGACGGTCTAGCGCGTCTTCGTAGTCACTCAAACGAGCGTCGTCTGCCACCGCATTGAGATCGGAGCCAAACGATTTACGTCGCATTTGAACGACTGCGGAACGCAAGTCATCTGCAGTCTCGATAATCTTCAACCAGGGAGTATTCATGTCATTCAACTCAGGAAGGATTGAATGCGCAACTTTCTCCAGTTCGACATTATTTACAACAGAACGCAAGACAACTTTGGCATTGTAATACTCAAATCTTGATGTGTAAACCTCGACAATGTCTCGAATTTTACCGCTGCACAGCGACAGCATCTTTTCCAATTCATGCTCAAGGTTGTGAGTGAGAGCGGCTTCAACCAAATCTCCACCAGACAATTGGCCAGCATAGAGGTCAATCTCTGAGCGATAACCGATTTCACCAACTGCTACAGTGAGTTGTTCTGGAGATTGGCTGATGAGTTGGCGTAGCCTGGCACGATCTGCAAGTTTCTGCCGACGTGATTTTGCACGGGCAGCAACATAAGGTGTGTTTCCAAGCATTACCATCATTTTCCCTCAGTCAAAAAGTATTGAATTTATCTCTGCAAGATGAGCACTCCAAGAAGTTTCTAGAAGTGTGTCAAATCGCATATCATAGGACACGGAACCATCGGGTGATTCGAGTACAAAGCCACCAAGTCCGTCGATTGCATCACCAACTTTGCGCTTACCAGACAATTCTGAGAGCGCCTTACGGTCAACTTCAACGGGGCGGACCGAATAATCGTCACCCCCAATTTTGTCAGCCTTCGCCATCAATGACTTGAGCAAACTTGCCCTTCCCTTGAGTTTCGGGCTTGCAAGTTCTTTGCTGGCTGTTTGCAATGTCTCATCGAGAACTTTGCGTCGAGCAATGAGAATTTCTTTTTGGTTCGCTTGACGGGCACTGGCGACAACCTCACGAGCAATTTGACTTGCTTCACGTTCGGTGCGTGCCGATGCTTCAGAGCGAATGGCATCAGATTTTGAATTTGCTTCGGCAAGAATTGCCTTCGCTTCCTCATTAGCTGCTTTGACCATAGCCGAGGCTTCTGCCTCCGCTGATTTTGCGATATCCTTTGCGAGTGTTTCTAATGTCATATGTATTCCTCTATGGTTTCTTTTTCACTTACTGGGTTGCCCCAGAACTCTTGCCTTCTTCCTCAAAGGAAGAGAGGCAAAGCACCGAGAATCACGATAGATTCAGGCAGTGCAGTGAAAATTAGTGCAACACCGAATTTGCTTCCGTCTTCAGCTAGCATACCGACAGCTGCGCTACCGATGGCTGCTTGGGAGAGTCCTGCACCAATTGCTGCAAGACCCAGTGCAATTCCAGCTCCGATTGCTGCATATCCAGAACCATCGGATTGTGATAGTTCGGTATCTTCGGCTGCTGCGACACCTTGGGCAACCATGGTGATGGCTGCCAAAAGGATCAATGTTCTTAGGCTTGTTTTTAGGGTATTTACGTTCATATTTACTACCTCGTTTTGTCCGTTGGACTATGATTTATTCTCCACATGGAGATTGCGGCCACCGAGCGGTGCGAAAGCACGCCCGGACCCGTCGTAGAATTTACCCATCCATTCCACAAAGTGGAGACGGGCAGCGTGAATCGTTGGGGAAAGGATTCCCAGTGCGATTGCAAACACTTGAATGAAAAGGAACAGGAGAAGACACAACAGGCCAACCAGGATTCCTGTTGCCCCTCCACTGGTAAATGCATCCATCATCGGCTCGAAGCCCATGGTAATAGAGACCTCTGCAATTTTCACACCTGCTACACCTACTGCCATAATTCGCAAGTAAGACAATGTGTTTGCAAGCAATCCAAATGTTTCGATTGGACCCATTATGAGGCCTCCAGCCCATCCGAATTTCTCGAAGATAGCAAGGCCGATGATGAGGCTGATTATTCCAACCACTAGCAGGAGCGTCCAAATTTGGAATTCAAACAATTCATTGTAACCAGAGACCATGTTTCGGCATTGCATGAATCCACCAATTAGGATGAGAAGCCACGAGCCTTTCTCAAAGTACGCTGCAGCCGCTCCATGTGCTTTGTAGACATTAACAAGCCCGAGTATGTAGCCGATGAATATGTGAAGAGCCCCGAGGTAAATCGATAGAACAACATACTCTTGTAAGCCGTGACCTGCCTCAGCTCTGTGGAAAGGCATGTGAAGGCCTCCAAGATTGAGAAGGTCGGCAAGTGTTGAAGGGACATGCACATTCGCATATGTCCATTCATAGAATCCATAGAAGGGAGAGTCGGAGCCCATCTGTCCAGTTTTGTCCCAAACAAAGCCGAAACCTTCTGCAAAAATTATACCCCAAATGATACACCAAACACCCATCCATCGCAAAATTGTAAGGCCTTTTTGGGCCATCGGGTCAGCGGCAAAGGCTTTGCTGCCGAGCCAACCGGCCAACAACAAGAGGACTATTCCGTACCCCCAATCTCCTAGAATCATTCCGTAAATGAATGGGAATGTCATCATAATCAACATAGTTGGATCAAAAGTACCGTATTTGGGGCGGCCAACCAAGTCAACCATCAGTTCAAAAGGTTCGGAGGTAGAATTGTTTGTGTACTGGATTGGAGGCTCAGGCTCATCATGTGCATCGTCATGAGACGGTGTGTTACGTATGAGTGTAAGGGAAATATCCAGTTCAGGAAGGTTGATTTTTCCATCGCCATCCAAATCAACAGCAGAAACAAGTTTACCCATTTCCCATGGTGGAAGGTTAGCGATATCCGCGTTTTTGAGTGCCATTTGGAATTCGTAACAATCAATCATTCCTGAGTCATCCAAGTCGATTGACTGGAAGAACTGGAAAATCGATTGGTTGGAGCGCTGGAGATAATTTGAGAGCATAATCAGTTCTTCTGGATGAGAAGGAGTTTCATGTTCATGCTCGTCGTGATGATGGTGACCTCCCTCGTATTCTTCAATCGAAACGTGAGATGCTAATTTTGACAGTGCACTTTCAACACTGGAGGCTTGGTCGGATGGAACCCAACCATCAAGCGCGAATGCTTGGTTGCTCACTGCGACGAGCGTAGGAGCGGTGTGAATTGCAGATTCTCTTGAAAGATACTCTTCAGCAGCAACGAGGTTTCTGCCGTTCTTTTCAGTCCATTGGTCAAGGGATTCTTGAGATTCAACAATTGTCGATTCAAGACGCTTAATCTCATCCAAGAGCGCCTCGGCTTTCTGACCAGGTGAACCTTCACCCTTCGGAATCTGTACAGGTTTTGAGCCTAATTCAGCCATACAAATTTGAACTTCTGCAGAGTGTTCAGGGCGGCATGCAACAGCAATCAATCCGCCCGCAGCATGAAGCTCAATCTCAGAAAGAATATCGGAAAAGACATCTCGTGATTTCGAGGCTCTGCGAGATTCACCGACGAAAAGTTCAATCCCTTCGTAGCCATCCATAAGCTCCAAGGGCAAATCTAGAGGTGCGAGGCGATTGAGTACATGATGCTGCTCTTGGCAAGTGGAAATTTTTGCTTCAGAGTCACGAATTGTGTCGATGTAACCCAAAGCAGTGTTTATTTCGGTTTCAAAGGATGCGACAAGGGATTTAGCTTCCTTGTGCGACATTGCGCCATCAGTGTTGACTGCTTGAACGGATGAAGAAACTGCTTGGACTTTGACCAAGAGATTGCTGACTGCATTTGCATCTTCAGAATCCATCGAACTTCCGACCCCAATTCCGTCTTCAAATCGCCCATATTCTTGTATGTGAACACAAGACAGTTCAGTGCAAAGACGAAGGATTTCCTCCATTTTTTCAACAGGTGCTGCTACCGTAAGACGTGACATCTCGGAAGTAGCAAACATGATATCGCCTCACTGTGATGTTACTGCATCAAGTATAGACTTGACTGCTTTCTCTTTTCGACTGGCTGCATCAGATTCAATATCCTTGATTGTACTTGCGCCTTCTTTCAAGACGCCTTCAGCTTCTTTGTTGGCTTTCGAACGAGCGGCATCGAGCGTTGCTTGAGTCTCTGAAACCGAGTCTTCAGTAGCGCTTGAAACAAGTGCGGCGGCTTCACGTCGAGCATCAGCCACGACTTTGCTTGATTCTGTTTGGGCAGACGAGAGGCGCTTTTCAGCAGACTGCTCGGCTTCCTTGATTTTTCGAAGCACATCTTTCATACCCAAGTAAACCACCAGTGAATTGCCGAAAGGAAAGAGGTTTATGAGGATGATGGGCAGTTAGAATGGACATTTCTGGCCACGCAAATTCATTCTGACTTTGGTTTCGTGGCGCGAAAGCGAGTTGCCATGAGAAACGGCCAAAGAAGGCGCCCTTGCACATCTTGAAACCCTACATCCTTCATCATGTTACGGTAATATCCGTTGGTACCGTACTGAGTGTATGTGTTGGCAAGGCCTTTCCAAGGATGATTCTTTTTCTTCGTGACATATCTTGCAATCCATTGAACTACTGTTGCCATCCAAATACGTCCGCCTAATCCATGAAACCAGTTTGCTTTACCTGCATCGCAAATTATCAAACGACCACCTGGTTTCAATACACGGTAAATCTCAGACAAGCCTTTCTTTTTGTCTTGAAAATCTCGAAACGAGAACAAACAAAATACCATGTCAAATGTGTTGTCTTCAAGAGGTATTGATTCTGCTATTGCCTCAACATACTTGGCCGGCTCTTCACCACGCGATTGTCGGGCTCCATCAACTCGTACTTTGGCAACTTTCAACATTTCAGATGATGGGTCTAAGCAGGTGACATCGAGCCCAACAAGGTCCTCTGCAAACGAACCTGGTCCACAACCCACCTCAAGCACTTTCATTCCAGAGCTAGCATGGTTTCGAACATTTCGCCTCCAGTTCTTATCTTGTCCAAAGGTCATCAATCGGTTGACACGGTCGTAATTTGGGATAGTTTCTTCAAGTTGCAACTCCAACTTTTCCCACGCATCGATGTCGATGCCGGAAGGATCGTAACCACCAGTAGCCGAACGGTCGCCCATGTCCTCGCCTCTCGCCCGACCTCTTTGGACATGTCGCAACACAAAAAATCAATTTGTGGGCTCCTCGAGCACTGCAGAGAGTTGTTCAAGCAATACGCTCGACTGTCTCTGGAGTGATTCCTTCTTCGGGAGTAACTCGGAAAACCAGAATTTTGAGATTCTCGGGTGCGTTTCGGAATTTCGATACAATCATTGAGGTCTCAAAATCAGTACCTATAGTTCGAACTTGGAACGAAAGTACCATGTCAGCAATTGATGCAAGTTCTTGTTTCACTGTGGGGTCAAGTCCGTTTGTTGAAACTGATACCAGCAGCAACCCCCTGTTCAACTGGGCATGGGCTTGGAGCATTCGAACCATAGCCACGACTCTCGATGGGTCTTCTCGCTGCAGGAAAAAATCAAGACTGTCGATTACTGCACGGAAGTAAGGTCCAAGAGCCATGATTTCGTTGGTCACTTCAGTAAGGTAGTCTTGGGTGTTGTCATCGACAAAACGAGTTTGTGCGAGTCTACGTATGTCATCGAGCCGAAAGCCCTCAAGACGGTATCGACTTGCCAACAGTTCACGCTCCAGTACAGTAGAATTGTATTCTTCACCAATGGTTCGAACATTGATGTCGAGCGGCCAATCGTACTTCTGGAAGATTCGGATAATCTCTTGTTGACCTTCGTTGGTAGAAATGTACAGGGTATTGTCCGACTCTTCGGCAGGAGAAGTGAACTGCTTCGCAAACAATTCGCTTCCAGAACCGGTATCGGTAAAAGCTACCATCATGAAACCGCGAGGCACTCCTCCGTGCATTTCATTATCGAATTTTGGAACTCCGAAGGAACCGACTTTACCAAAGAACTCTTCATCTTCAGGGTCAAACTCTATTTTTCTTGCCATAATAATTACCTCAGTTAATGAGTACTTGGCCTCTGTCTATAAGGTCGGTGCAATACAAATCAAGATTCGCTAAAACCAGCGGAGGTGTTTGGTCAGGGACATTGAGAATGACCGATAGAACCTCTCGCTGTCGGAAAGTGTTAATGAACGTGTGAAGATATTCTGCAAGCATTCTATCATCGTTGTATATCGCAAGAGCATTAACGCTGTCAAGAAATACGAAATTTCGAGCGGATGTGGTCATTCGAAGAATGTACAGCGTTCGAAGAAGAACCGATTCAAGCATAATTGGGCTGTCGACGAAATGAATGTTATTGTATTCAACATCCGTGCCTCCCAAAATACCTGATGAAACGAGATCAATGAATTGGATGCGCGATATATCTGCATCGGAAAGCCCAATGGATTTGAATTCTTCAATACGCTCAGCAGCACCGACGCTGGCACAGATGTAAACACCACCCATTTCGAACATTTGCATCAAAGGAATCAGCGTACTTGCCGTGACGTTGAACGCGTTTGAATTGACACATCTAACTTGAATTGCGCTGTTAAGACTCACATCTGCAGCAAGTTGCTCTGCTATACGGTCGTCGAGTATGAGATTTTGATACATTGAATCATCCTACCTTGTTGGTTTTATCGTGCTGAGCACCCCATTTGAGCATCGGAGTCAGCATAACTCCAAGCGGTGTTAGTTCAATAGCGTGCTTCGCCCTACTGTGAGCAGTACCTCGCATCTTAACAACTTGAAGAAATCGCAGCAAGTGCCCCATACGTTCGACGTCACCCATGACAATAATTCCATCCGCAATGGCTTCTTCGACACCGAAGGAAGACCAGTGAGCATTCTCGGTAGCAGATGTTATTTCTGAAATGAGAATTGTAGTGCAACCTAATGATGCCAGTTTCTTTCCCAAAGTGAAGAGAAAATCACGTATGAGTTGTTCAGACTTAATTTTGTAACAAAGCGTGGTTACCGAATCGATGACGAGTCGAGTAGCACCAATCTCATGTACGATGTTGATGATCGCCTTGATGAGAGCATGCACATCATCAAGGTCAAATGACGCCTTGTCTAATCCCAACCAAGAATACAGCACATCCATATCAAAAACGTTGATTTTACCTGAATCAACCATTTTCATATCAAAGAAAGCATATTGGCGAATGTTTTCTAAGAGTTTGATTGAAGGTTCAGTTGCGGTAAAGTGAGCACAGGATTCAGGTAACTTTGCAAGAGCTCCCCTAACAAGAAACTCCATGGCGAGAGTTGTCTTTCCGGAACCACATGTTCCAGCAGCCAGAACTGTTGAACCGTGAGGGATGCCTCCTCGAAGAATTTCATCCAATCCATGAATACCGGTTATGCAACGGTCACGGGTATATACTGAGGTTGACTGCATGGGATTCATTACGACCAGTGGCTTTGGGTTCATGAATCATCCGCTAAACAGGCTTGGAATTCCTCTGCTAGTTGCTCTCAGAAAGCATCGCCTGGCGATGGAGTAGATTGTACGGACCAAGTAACCTGTGAACCGTTGAAATTGGCTTCAAGCGACTGACCCAGTGAAGTGAATAATCCGGTATCTCCACCCCACTCAACCTTCATCACATCATAAGGGCGTGCTTCATCAATCTGGGTGTATCTCAATGTCAAAACACCTCGGCCGTCAGCAAGCAAATTTATTGAACCAACTCCAAGAAACGAGTCTTGTGAAAGATCGATGATTTGAGAGGCATTTTCTGCAGATTGTGAGGTCGAGTCACCGGTAAAAATTACAGTTGATTTACCTGAAACAACACCTTCTCGGAACAGCAGATTATTTGCCCCATCTGGCGAAGTGTGGTTGAACGACCATCCACGCAAAGATAAGGCGAAGTCATTCGGATTATAGATTTCTATCCATTCAGGTCCAAAGGACATCGGCCTTATCATCACTTCCGATAAATAGAGGTCATTGTTTTTCTTGCCACCTTTGTGAACTTCAAGAATCACCCTAAGAATTTCTCCATCTTGGGAAAACTGTCGATTTGCCGAAGACGAGGCTGATGCAGAGGAACGTTCAGTGCCTCCTGAAAACAACTCTAAGCCCACTCTTGAGGAATTGTTGGACTGAATAATTTTGATGGAAAGATGCAATGAATAACCGCTATCCAATCCCAATCCCAAAGCCATATTTTCTTCAGAAACATTATGCAGAGCCTCAATTCGTAGGGAATCAAGTTCTCCATTATTGACCAGTCCAGTTTGTACGCGACCATTGTCGAGAGCGACAGCATCAACCAGGTGCCAGTCGGGAGTTGAATTTGTGAAATCCAGTCCATCCGAGCCCATCGGTACAAACCATCCTCCATCGGAAGTGAGTCGGTCGAGACCTTGTACAGCAGCCCGATCGATACGGTCGACGTTGGGGTCATTTGAGCCCATCTGAAGTTGAGCAAGTGACAAGAAGGCC
Organism: Methanobacteriota archaeon; assembly: GCA_002687075.1. Taxonomy (GTDB): domain Archaea; phylum Thermoplasmatota; class Poseidoniia; order Poseidoniales; family Poseidoniaceae; genus MGIIa-L1. The sequence goes on along the minus strand of NYZH01000037.1, from coordinate 8,171 downwards.
GTGAGAATCATAAGAAACAGGGCAAACGCCGACAGGAACTCGATAACAGCAGTGAGGGCTGAATCGTCTCTTTTCAGACGACAAAGACCGCTGCTGCGCATGGTGTTGGGTGGATTAACCGCTTGATGAGGTTGCCGCTTGGAGACATCCAAAAACATCTCATTTTGGCAAATATGCCCCCTACGGGGGCGATGAGTCTTTGAAGCCCCGCTGCGAGGGACTATCTAATGTCGCGTCATGCTGAACCTGAATCGGGTCGAAAGAGTGGAAGTTTTTGCTTCGTTGCCCTCCTTCTCTTGGCAAGCCTCACTGGACTGGTTTCTTTACCTGGTGCGTCCGCAAATGCACAAGGAGATTTATCTCTCCAAGCGGCCATCTCCCCAGTCGAAGATTCATGGAGGTCTTCCTGGGAAACTGTTTTGTTCAGTGCAACTATTGAGAATCAAGGTTTGCAACAATCCGTCAATAGAGCACTGTGGTGGTATGTTTGCGAAGGAGATGTGGCCTCATCACTCTGTATTTCGACATACGATGAGCGTGGAAGTTTTTCCTTGGCAACCATCTATTCTGATGTGACGGCAGATTATCAATCCCCAAACAGCTGGAATCCTTCGGGAGATGAGGGAGTTTATACCGTTGTTTTTGCCTTTGAACTGCAAGACCAAGACCCTACTGACGATATGCTATCATTCAAAATCAATCTCACGCAATCTTTCGTCGACCTTGCTACAAATCAGCAATTCAATCCCACCAGTACTTTGGAGAATCTAGCCTATGAGGGCTCACAATCCATCCTTAACTCAAATACAGATTATTCAATGGAAATACGTGGCTCAGTGACTGCCTGCGGCACCTGTAATTTTGTTGCTGAATTGGGCTGGCAACTATGGACTGAGGATGGAACAACGAAACTTTCAGAGTCGTATACGAACGTTTCAAACTTACCTTCGTGGGGCGGTAGTTCGGCCTTTACCCGAGACATGCCTGTGTTCAATCATCCAAATGAGGGGACTTTTATCCTAAAATGGGGTCTGTTCAACAGTTCAGGAACTCCGTACTCAGATTTGAATCCAGCAAATGATTACACTGAGAATACATTGGTAATTAACAATTCAATCGACTTGGCAGCTACATCGATGAATCCTAGCCATCAATCCAGTTCTGCTGAGTATTACTATGGACAAGAAATGATGCATTCTGTAATAACAAACGAAGGGTATGTCTCCATATCGAACACCATGGTGTCCTTCCTCATCTATAACCCAGATGGAATGGTAGAGGACGAACAACTCTGTCCACTGAGCAACATCCATCCAGGTGAATCAAGAACATGTAAATTCAACATTACTGTCATTGGTGATGACCGAACTCTAATTCTAAGCATCGCTACGAACTTCATCGAAGGTTTTGACTCAAAAACTGGAAACAACAATCTCAATGAAGTCGCCGATATCATTGCTGGAAACATTAGTGCACGAATTGATCAAAGCAATCCTTTGGGAACTTACACAACAGGAGAATATATCGAAATGGTTGCTCGAACCGGTTCTACAGCCGCTGGACCACTCAATTATTCATGGTGGGTCTCGGGTATCGTGAACCTCGGCTATGGCCAAGTTCTCAACATCTCAGGTTCATTATTAGGCCTTGGCGATCATACGATTACACTCCGAGTTACCGATGTCTTCGGCCAACTTGAATCGGTTCACAAAGACATTTCCCTTTTCAATTACATTTCACTTGACAACGAGCCATTTTTTACTGGACAAGCTGTAACTCAATCTCCTTCATATCTCAACCACGAATCCATTTTGCCTGTGCTTGGTACACAGTATGGGATTGGAGAAGGGCGAGAGCCGTTGTTACTTCTTTCCTTTGAAATTCTCTCTAGCGAGGATAATTCAAACATTACTGGACTTGAACGAATCGATATCCATCTAAACACATCAGCACTTTTGCCCCAAAATATCCCGCTTGAATCTGTTGATATTCGATATCTACCTTCACTTGATGACAACATTTGGACATTTATCACCGAATACACAAAAAACGCTGATCATTCGTTCGACGTGACGCTTTACCAAACAGGAGTTATTCTGGTTATAGGCGAAGTCCCTGCAGCGAACATAAGTTCGGGGCAAATAGTTCAAACTCAACTTGAAGGAGGAATTTTACAACTCGACTGGGAGCCTACAGGAGATATTCAAAACCCATACATCGGGTCTTGGAACATATACAAATTAACAATTACAAATGGTGCAGGAACCGTGTTCCCAGAACCATATCTCGATTTCAACGAATATATTTGGGAACAACTTACCGCATCAACTTTGGTGACATCTGTCGCCCTGGACACGGACAGTTGGATTGACCCCTCTCCTCTACCAACAAATGTTTGCGCTTCGTATGCAATCATGCCAGCTGATAGAGAAGGGCAACCTGATTTCCTCCACATCGAAATATCGAGAGATGCGAGTGGACAAAGCACCGCATTCTGTGGCGATGCAGTTGCACCGGAAAAAAGTGTTTCAAATATGCAAATTTCTTCCTCATTTACGAACGATACTGAATGCTATAAAATAGAAAATGATTGGAACATGTGCTATGATGTCAACATGACATGGACTTGGCCATCTCACGAAACCAATGGTAACGTAACTTGGAATTTGTATCGAACTGATCAAAAACCTGTAGCAATTGATTTGACATTTTTGACACCGTTAGAGACCGGTTTGACCGGTGAAGAAGGTACCATGGGATATTACAATCAAAGCGGCGAAGATGACTCAAATATTCGCCCTTATCGAACATTTTACTACATTTTAGCACCAGTGGATTCTGTCGGCAACCAATTCAACCAAGCGAACTATCCTACGAATTCCATTCGAATCACAATCGTCGATGAATGGTGGGATTTCAACCAACACCTCATCCCCGAACCTGAACCTGAACCTGAACCACCGCTTGGTGTTGAGTGGTTAGGAACATTGACCGACTACATGGAAGATGACGAGTTCCAAACCACCGGAATGATTTCGCTCATCACCTTGGTCCTCAGCATGATTGCTCTACCGCTTCTTGTCAAGAGAAGGAAGCGTCTAGCACGTGTTATGAAAGCAAGAAAGAACAGGGGAAGCAGCCAACTGAATGCCGCTGATTTCGAGGACTTTTTTGACTAGTTATTGGCGCGGCAGGGGAGATTTGAACTCCCGAGGTGAAACACCACTGGATTAGCAATCCAGCGCAATGGCCAGGCTATGCGACTGCCGCAATAGGCCGTCGACCGACGAGGCAGTCATGAACATGACGGTTGATGAGTTAGAACTTTCTACCAAAAATTCATGACATCGGTCCAAAGAAACCGAGGGTTTCAGGCGGTATAACACAAACAATCACGAGAGCAACATGCATCCAGCCGAGATAGTATAGTGAGCGGAAAAACGAGCGAGCCGCTTTCGGCATACGTCCATTTTCATCCAACTCCTCAAGAGGATCAATATCCCAAACAGATTTTGCATACCAAACGGTAAGACCTCCTGCTAGGAAAGCCCAGAGCAACGGAAGTCCACTGTTTGGCCAAAAGCAAGGTACTGAACCCAACAACAGCAGTAAAAAGCAGTAAACTTTAGACTCGAAAACAGTTCGTTCAGGTCCTTTAACTTCATTCAACATCGGGACATTGACTTTTCCATATTCTCCTGAGCGGTAGAGTGCTAGAGCCCAAAAATGAGGGGGAGTCCACAGAAAAATGAGTAAGAAAAGCATCCATGGTATTGGTGAACCTAAGTCAAATGGATTCATTGAATCAAGAGTGCTTGAAGCTGCTGCTGCCCACCCAATGAGCGGTGGAGTGGCTCCAGCAATCCCCCCGATAACGATATTTTGAGGCGTTCTTCTCTTGAGCCAAATGGAGTACACGAAGACATAAAACGCCACCGAAAAGAACGACCAAAACGCTGCTTTCCAATGGACCAAGAAAAACAGTGAAGAACCAAAAATCGCAATTGTTAATCCGAACAAGAGGGCACCTCTGGCAGATATATGACCTAGAGGAACCGGGCGATTTTTCGTTCGTCTCATGTGTGGGTCGATATCCGCATCGTACCACATGTTGATTGAATTGGAGCCACCTGCGGATAAAGTGCCTGCTACAACCGTGAGAAGTATTGTTAGCAGTGTATCTGTCCAACTCCTCTCGACATCAATGAGTTGATGTCGAGCTAGGAGATCATGAACCAAAATCGCACATATTGCAGTGATTTGGAGCAGTACGATAACTCTCAATTTCATCAATTGCATGAACACTTTCAACCAACCAGGGTGTGGAATGGGTTCATCGATGACCGCACTCACTCTCATTCCTCCTCTGTGTGCATGTTCTTCGTGGCGTTAAGTCGTAAAATAAACGATGCGGATACAGCCACAAGGAAACAAAACACTCCGAACAGCAAATGAAGAAGAGAAATCCATTCTGGGAAATCGTCCATGTCAGCGAGTACGATGTACGAGCCTCCGACAAGGACATTAAGTATCCATAATCCAGCAGCCATATCGGTTATTCTACCAAACGAAGGCGTGACTTCATACTCACGAGCATCGGCCCTTAGACGTGCAGAACCCGATACCAAGATGAGACCGACCAGCACTGCTCCAAATCGATGGATCATTTGCACCAAAATCCCCGGCCCGTCCAGTGAAGGTAAGAATGAACCGTTGCATTTCGGCCAGCCGTTTGGAAAACCTACCGAACACCCTTGATTGTATTGTCCTCCAGCTGTAGTAGACACCCACGCTCCTAGAATCAACAATGTGAATACTGCACCGGCCATTGCATCGACTCTTTTGACGCTGGATGAGACAAATTTAGAATGAATTGCAAATAGTCCCGAGTCCGGATTTTCAATTCGTCGCATGGCAAAGTGCTGAAACAAAAATGAAGAGGTGAATATACTCGCTAATGACAGGTGTAAAGCAACGGACCAATCGATATTATCCATGTAGACGGTCAACGCTCCTACAAGTGCTTGAATTATAAGTAAAATTCCTGAAAAAAGAGTCGAGATGTATACCGATTTACCGTAGGTATCAATCATCTTACGGGCCATGATGGCATTCAGTAAGACGGGTATTGCGATTATACCCACCAAGAGCCTATGGAACCATTCCGAAAAAATCTCAAATGTTGTGTATCGATGGTCAGCACCTCTCGAATCAATTTCATCGGGATGTTCCTCCCAATAAGCTCCCTGTTGCTCCTCTGAAATATCAAAGCCCCACGTTCCGAAGCATTGCGGCCAATCAGGACAAGATTCTCCTGCGTCATTGATACGAATTGTTCCTCCAGCAATGATGATGAAGAGTGCTGTAACAAGCAATGCAAGAGGTACAGTCGATGGTCTGCGCCACCACGCCAAGCCCCCCATGTGTAATGGTGGGAGCAGACCCCTTTTGAACACATTCATTTAGCGAGAACTGTGTCCGAGATGCTTACTCGAGTTCTGGCGTTGACGCTTGTCACTGTGATGATTTCGATTCCGATTCATGCTGAAACTGCGATGATGGATAGCGATGGTTCTTCGGCAATGACTCTTGATGTCGTCATAATCGACTCCGAGTGCCTTAAATCGGATAATTGTGAAGGGTTTCGAGTGCAGCATCTTGTGGAGTATTACGGTGCAGACTGGTGTGAGCCATGCGAACTGATAGAGCTAGAACTTGATCGAATCAATCAAAGTGAGATTTTTGTACTCCAACATCACCCTTCTGTGGTTGATGAGACGTTTCTTAGTGAATCAAAACTAAGATTTGAACAGGAGCACAGATTGTTGTTTATTCCCAGTCTCGTAATCGATAGCAAGGGATTACTTACTGGTTCAAGCCAAGCACTTGAGTTATCAAACTCATTGAGTATGCGTACATCGAACTTCTCCGGTTTGGAAAATATTTCGATTTCCAATGGCACACTACAATGGAATTCAACAGTCGGAGACCGAGTGAGTGTTTGGAGAACGGATGCGGTCCTACATGAAAGCAGGAACAGAACACATCCAACTCTTGCAACCGATGTCTTGCAGTTCAATTCTTCTCAATCCGAAGCGAATATTTCCTCACTTCTCGATGATTTTGAAGGAACCCTGGTTGTTCTTCTTGAAAAAAGCGGCATGTATCGTTTGGAAAGCGACTCAACAAATCCAACTGGAGCAATCGACCTGTATGATACAAAGCAAGTCGATGAGGGTAAGAAATCAACCGGTATTTCACCAGGCGCTCAAGCCACGATTTGGGGTGTCGTTCTTTTCGCAATGTTACTACCAGCAATATACATGCGAACAGTACTTGCAAGGCAACCAAAACTTCGTTCTGAAGAAGAATAATTCACCTGTTGCGCTTGGGTTAGGTTCAAGAACAGTAGATAAGTCGGCAGTTTGCGGGAGTTCCCGTAGGTGTTAAACATGGTTAAACCAGCACGACTTCACACACGTTTTGAAAGAGCTCGAATTATTGGTGCACGCGCACTTCAAATTGGAATGGGTGCTCCACTGTATGCTAACGAAGAAGTTCTTCGAGATGCTTTCAAAGAAGAACTCATTTCGCTTTATGGGCTTGAAGAAGCATCAGTTCGATTCGTACTCGACCCTCTCAAGATTGCATTGTACGAATATGAACACGAATTGATACCAATCGATATCGACCCACACATTGACTGAATTAGTCCTGTACTGCATAGCCATAGAAGGCTGCATCACTAACATCTGGTAAAGCATCACGCTTGACCAACAAAGTCCTCACTGCCCAAAGGTCGACAAACACTCTATATTTGGTAGTGGCATCAAGATAGTCAACTCCACTTGAACCTCCGGTTCCCATTCGACGACCTATCATCCGTTCGACCATCCTTGCGTGAGCTGTTCGAAACAGCAACATCGATTGTTCAAGACCAACGAATGAATCTATCAATTTTCTTGGCCATGAAAGTAGGGGCAATTCTCGATAGGATTCGATAAACAATAGGCCTGCTCGAGAACGAGAGATTTGTCCATTCGGTTTGAGGAAATCTTCGGCTTGTTGATGAGCTGCTTCGATTCGAGAACGCACTGCAGATTCCTCTCCATGTCCAATCGCAACAATATGTGAAATGACTTTTTCACCGTGATTCTTCATTGCATCCAGATGTCCGTTTACAAACGTCTCCAATACCTCAGCATCGTTTTCATCGCCAACTAAAGAGCCATTAATTGGTGTCCGCGCCAACCAGGCGGAAAGTGCATTGCGAAGTGAAGGCTGGCTCGATGTCCGTTCAAAATCCGAAAGGACGCTTTGTGTTACCTTGCCTTCCGAAGCCAGTTTCCTCATGTGCTCAAGAGGGTCCATTCCGCCCATTCTCTGCTCATTTTCAAGGCCGAGGAGCACTTCAAGTTCTCGCATTTGCCATGATTCGAAACCAGAGGATGTTCCAAGCTTATCGCGGAATGCGAGGAAATCTTGAGGAGCGAGGGTTTCCATAACCTTCCATTGATTTGAAAGCAGACGGAAAATCTCGGTTACTCTATCAAGATGATGAACCATTTGCGGCAACTTTTCCTCCGGAACATTCTCTTGATTGAGAAGGATATGGGCTTCTTTTAATTCTCTCAAAATAAGTTTGAACCACAATTCAAAGGCTTGATGAACGACAATGAAATGTTGCTCGTCGTTCGAGGGAGGAGGATTGTAACCTTCTGGACCGCCTTGTAACGAAAGAAGTTCATTCAGTCGAAGATAGCCGCCGTAAGTCATTCTATGCGTGGGTGTGCCATCGGCCATGATACAGGATAGGTGCCAAGCCCTTGAACTCTTCACTTGATTTCAAACAAATTTATTTGGCCTCATACTGGCGATTGAATGCCGTTTGCCAATTTTAGTCCAATTGCATACGCTAGGATAGTGAGAACAGATGATGCGAGAAGGGCTGGCCAGAAATCAATTCCTCGATTAAGAAACTGAGGTAGGCTCACAAACAGAACCAAAGAAGGCAGGACCAACCAAAAAATGTCCACACTGAACTGAGATATCTTTTGCGCATCACCGGTGTCGACATACAACCAGACTATGGCAAGAATGGAAATGATTGGAAGGGAGGCTATCAAGGCACCATAAACATCGTGTTTCTTCGCTACTTCACTCGCGCCAAC